>JAOBAU010000274.1 GCA_025463165.1 Acidobacteriota bacterium
CAGCTGATCCTCGGGCGCGTCGGCGACGTCGAAGTGGCAGCGCTCGCCGGACGGATGCACTTCTACGAAGGCCACGACATGTCCGACGTGATGCTGCTCGCGCGCGTCGTCGGCCGCCTCGGCATCAAATCGCTGATCGTCACCAACGCCGCGGGCGGCGTGAATACGTCATACGTCGCCGGCGATCTGATGATCATCTCCGACCACATCAATCTCTCCGGCGTGAACCCGCTGCGCGGACCGAACATCGACGAGCTCGGCGTCCGCTTCCCCGACATGACCGAGGCGTATCCGGCATCGCTGCGCGACATCGCGAAAGGTGTTGCGGGCGAGAAAAACATCAAGGTGCAGGAAGGTGTTTATCTCTTCCTGTCAGGTCCGACGTACGAGACGCCGGCGGAGATTCGCGCGTTCCGGACGCTCGGCGCCGACGCCGTCGGTATGTCGACCGTTCCCGAAGTGATCGCCATGTCGCACATGGGCATTCCGGTCCTCGGCATCTCCTGCATCACGAACATGGCTGCCGGAATTCTGCCGCAGAAACTGACGCACACCGAAGTGATGGAAACGACGCAGCGGGTGAAGGAAACGTTCACGTCGCTGGTGCTCGGCGTGATCGCGCGGCTGCCGTGATGAGCGCGTCGCGCGCAACGTCGTTGCTCTTCGCGATCGTGTTGTCGGCGTGCGCGCATCTGCCGGCGACGTCGACGTTCGCGCTGACGAGCTCCGATTTCCAGGCCGGCGCGACGCTGCCCGACGGCTCCATGCTGAACGGTCTCGATTGTCACGGCGCGAACGTGTCGCCCGCGCTCGCGTGGACGAACGCGCCGGCCGGCACGAAGAGTTTCGCGCTCGTGCTCGACGATTACAAAGCGCGCGGCGGCGACGGATTCGTCCACTGGGTCGCGTACAACATTCCGGCGAACGTCACCGCGCTTCCGGCGAACGCCGGCGCAACCGAACCGGAGCTCGCGCCGTCCGGACGCCACGCATACAACGACTTCCTCCGCCGCAATTACGGTGGACCGTGTCCACCTGAAGGACCAGCGCACGAGTACCGTTTCACGATTTTCGCGCTCGACCTCGAGTCGATCGACGACGCCGGCACTCCGATGACGTGGCGCAAGCTGCGCTTCATCATCAAAGGTCACACGCTCGGCGAGGCGTCGCTGACCGGCCTGCGCGGTCACTGATCGAACGCGCTACGGCCGCTCGCGCACCGACAGCCAGCTGCCGAACCAGCCCGCGACCATGCCGCCGGCGACGAGTCCGGCGATCTTCGGCCACGGCAGAAACGCGGCGAAGAGAAATCCCCACAGCAGCGATCGCGCCGGCACGATGAAGCTGCGCGCGGTTGCGAAGAGTGCGAAGAGCAGCAGCACCGCCACGATGCCGCCGATGATTCCCTGCAGGATTCCTTCGATGATGAACGGGCCGCGGATGATTCGTTCCGTCGCGCCGACGAGACGCATGATCTCGATCTCTTCGCGATAGAGCATCATCGTCAGGCGGATCACGTTCGCGATCGTGAACGCGGCGGCGATGGCGAGAATCCCGCCGACGATGAAGCCGGCGATGTTGATCAGACCGACGAGCCGGCGCAGACGCGCGATCCACTCCCAGTCGAACTGCACCTCGTCGACGCCGCTGAGCGCGCGAAGCTGCGTCAGCTGCGGCGCGAGCGCGCCCGACTGCGCGATGCGCGGCGCGACTTCGCACTCGAACGACGGCGGAAACGGATTCTCATCGAGCTGCGAGACGACGTCGGAGAGATCGTTGAAGTAGCTGCGGAAACGCGTCAGCGCCTGCTCTTTCGTCACGAACTTTCTTCGTGCGAGATCGCCGTGCGCGCCGAGCCACGCGTCGACCGCCTGGATCTGTTGCGGCGTCACGTCGGCGGTGAAGTAGATCGTCACGCGCGAGGTTCCCTGCCAGCGCTCGACGGCGCGCTCGAGATTGTCGGAGACGAGCAGGAACGCGCCGAGGATCAGGAGCGACATCGCGATCATGGCGATGGCGACGAAGCTCGTGCGCTTGGAGATCCAGAGACGCCGCAGCGCCTCGCGAATGAAATAGCTGATCGCGCCGGACGGAACTTCAGGCTCTCGCCTGCCGGGGATGAAGTCGCGAGCCATTCAGCTCACGACCAGTTGACGAAGAGCGATTCGCCGCCGCGCGCGGCGATCGGCTCCGGCGCCGCGATCTTCTCGTCGCTCAAACGTCCCTGCACGAGCGACAACACGCGCCGGCCGCTGCTGCGGATCAGGTCGCGGTCGTGCGTCGCGAGGAGGATCGTCGAGCCGCGCAGGTTCGCTTCGTTGAAGATCTGCACGATGTCGTTGGAAAGATCGGGATCGAGATTGCCGGTCGGCTCGTCGGCGATGAGGACGAGCGGATCGTTGATGAGCGCGCGCGCGATCGCGACGCGCTGCTGTTCGCCGCCGGAGAGCTGCAGCGGATAGGAGTTCATCTTGTGATGGAGGCTGACGGCGCGCAGCGCGCTGTACGCTTTTTTCTTGTGCTCTTTCGGCGCGACGCCGAGGACCGTGAGGATGAAGGAAAGGTTCTCGAAGACCGTCATCCGCTCGATCAGTTTGAAATCCTGGAAGACCATGCCGATCTCGCGCCGGAAGTACGGCACCTGGCCGCGGCGCATGGCGTTGAGGTTGCGGCCGTTGACGATGACCTGACCTTCGGTCGGCATCATCTGACGGAGGATCAGCTTGAGCAGAGTCGACTTGCCGGCGCCGCTCGGTCCGGTCACGAAGACGAACTCCCCTTTCTCGATCTGAAACGTCACGTCATGGAGCGCCGTCGAGTAGCGGTCGAATTTTTTCGTGACGTGATAAAAGTGGATCATGAGCGCCAGCGTTCATGATACCGGAGGAGCCGGCACGGCCGGCTGCGTAAGTGGCAAAGCCTTCGCCTCGCTGCCGATTCTGCCGGCCGCCAGGATCGAGATGACACCGCGATGATTCGCTATCTCGTAGTCGGTGCAGGCGGATTCGCCGGCGCAATCGCCCGTTACGCACTCGGCGTCTGGTTCGATTCGTTCTGGCGGCGGCCGTTCCCGCTTGCAACGTTCGCGATCAACGTCAGCGGCTGTTTCGTGATCGGACTGTTCCTGTCACTGGCTCTCGTGCGCACTCCCGATCCGACCCTGCGCCTGCTCATCGCCACCGGATTTCTCGGCGCCTACACGACGTTCTCGACGTTCGCGTTCGAGACGCACACGCTGACGCAAAACGGCGCGACCGGATGGGCGATCGCGAACGTCATTGCGTCAGTCCTGGCAGGCTTCGCCGCCGTCCGCCTCGGCGCCGCCCTCGCCCACCTGATGTAGAAAACGTTACTTCTCGAACTCCCACGCGATCTTTTTCAGCACGCGATCGACGCGCTCGATCAGCTGCAGGATGTCCTTCTTCGCATGCGCGGCCGAGAAAAACGCCGCCTCCAGTTGCGACGGCGGCAGATAAACACCCTCGGCCAGCATGAGGTGAAAGAAACGCGCGAACTTTTCGCGATTCGATTTGTCGGCCGACTCGAAATCGGTGACCGGCGCATCGGTGAAGAAGATCGTCCACATCGAGCCGACGCGGTTCACGACGATCGGCACGTTGTGTTTCTCGGCCGCCGATGTCACACCGGTCTCGAACTCCGAGCTCCGCTCTTCGAGATCGTTGTAGATCGATGAGTTCTTCAGCACGCTGAGCGTCGCGCGGCCTGCAGCGACGGCGATCGGATTCCCGGACAGCGTTCCCGCCTGGTACATCGGACCGAGCGGCGAAACGAGCTGCATCAGCTCGCGCGGCGCACCGTACGCACCGATCGGCATGCCGCCGCCGATCACTTTGCCGAGCGTCGTGATGTCGGGTCGCACACCGTACAGCGACTGCGCGCCGTTGTACGACACGCGGAAGCCGGTCATCACTTCGTCGAAGATCAGCAGCGCGCCGAACTTGTCGCAGATCTCGCGCAGCCCCTGGAGAAAACCTTCCGCCGGCGGAACGCAGCCCATGTTGCCGGCCACCGGCTCGACGATGATCGCCGCAACGTCTTTGCTCATCACGGCGCCGACCGCTTCCAGATCGTTGTACGGAATGCTGATGGTCAGCTCCGTCACTTCCTTCGGCACGCCGGCCGAGTCGGGGACGTTGAACGTCGCGCCGCCCGAGCCCGCTTTGACGAGCAGCGAGTCGACGTGGCCGTGATAGCCGCCGTCGAACTTCACAACGACGCTCCGTCCGGTCGCCGCGCGCGCGAGCCGCAGCGCGCTCATCGTTGCTTCGGTTCCCGAATTAACGAGCCGCAGCATCTCCATCGACGGAAACGCGGCGATGATCATTTCGGCGAGCTCGACTTCGCCGATCGTCGGCGCGCCGAACGAGAAGCCGCGCGTGGCCGCCTTTTTCACCGCTTCGACGACGTAGCGATGGCCGTGGCCGAGAATCATCGGTCCCCACGAACCGACGCAGTCGATGTACTGCAGGTTGTCGACGTCGAAAATCCGCGACCCCTGCGCCATCTCGATGAACAGCGGCGAGCCGCCGACGCCGCGGAATGCCCGCACCGGCGAGTTGACACCGCCCGGCAGGACTTCCTGCGCGCGCTGAAAGAAAGCTTCCGATTGTTTGCCCATTGCGGGGGCGGATTATAGCGACCGGCGGGCGTGCAAACGGTGCAAGACGAGATAGATGACGATGACGATGTTGATGACGAGCGCCGCCACTCTCGTGGCACTCACCCTCTTCATCACTTCATAGATCTCGAACGGGATGAACGACGCGGTCGCGACGATCGTCAGATACTCGGCCCACACCTTCCCCATCCACAGGCCGATTCCTTCGATGGTGAAGAGCAGCGCATACGCAATCATCGCGATCACGAGCTCCTCAACGCGCTGCGGCGAAAGGTGCAGCACCGACGCGACGAGCCGATGGAGCACGTCGTGGCGGGAGACGTACGGCAGGTGCGCAAGCCGTTCGTGCATCGCCGGATTCAGCAGGCGCGGCGCGTTGACCGCGAGCACGATGAGCGCGGCCGCCTTCAGCAGACGAAAGACTGCGATGAGCCGAACGATGTTGCTGCGATCGCGATCCGCCATGACGACGTCAGTATGCGTTTTCGTGGCGAAGGCCGTGGATGACCGTCATGAAGAGAATCTTCAGATCGAGCATCAGCGACCAGTTCTCGATGTAGTAGAGGTCGTGCTCGATGCGCATCCGGATCGATGTGTTGCCGCGCCAGCCGTGAACCTGCGCCCAGCCGGTGATCCCCGCGCGCACTTTGTGACGGAGCATGTAGTGCGGGAATTCGGAGCGGAACTGTTCGACGAACTGCGGGCGCTCGGGACGCGGACCGACCACGCTCATGTCGCCGAGGAGCACGTTGAAGAGCTGCGGTAACTCGTCGAGGGAGGTCTCGCGAATGACGCGGCCGACACGCGTGCGACGCGGATCGTCTTTCTCGGCCCAGACCGCGCCGGTCATCGATTCCGCACCGACCCGCATCGAACGGAACTTCATGATGTCGAACGGTTTGCCGTCGAGCCCCATCCGCACCTGTCGATAGAAGATCGGACCGCGATCCTCGAGCCAGATCGCGAGCGCGACGAGCAGCATGATCGGCGACAGCGCGACGAGCGCCGACGCGGCGACGACGAGATCGAAGCCGCGCTTCACGAAACGGCTCCAGCCTTCGAGCGGCGTCTCGGAAAGGTTGATGGTCGGCAGGCCGTCGAGATCTTCGACGCGCGAGCGGAGCACCATGAACTGCAGCAGATCGGGAACCACGTGAATGGAGACGACGGTCGAGCGCGTCAGCCGGTCGAGCAGCGACATCATCGCCGGCGACGACGCGTGCGGCAGCGCCACGAAAACGTGGTCGATGGCGTGCTGCTTCACGACATGCTCGGCTTCTTCGATGGTGCCGAGACATTCGAGTCCTTCCAGTAAACCGGCTTCGCCGTTGCGGAGATAACCGACGAGCCGGAAGCCGAGCTCGCGATGCGACGTCATCCGCTCCACGACCGCACGCGCCAGCTCGCCGTTGCCGGCGATGAGCACGCGGTCGAGATCTCTTCCGGCGCGGTGGCGGCGCTCGACGAGACCGCGGACGATCGAGCGTCCGACGATCGTGAAGAGCATCGCGCAGATCATGAAGATACCCAGCGTGGCGCGCGAATAAAGAACGTCGGGATTGCCGGGACGAATCCAGAGCAGCACGCCGGAAAGGACGACCGTGGCGACGACGGAGCCGATCGCGACCGCCAGCCACTCTTCCGTTTTCGAGCGCGTCGGACGAATGCGATAGAGACCCTGGACCGCGAACGCGAGCGGGAAGACGATCGAGACGAGCGGCAGGAGGTAGGCGTAAATCTCCAGTCCCTGCTGGCCTTTCGTGACGCGCACCACTTCGATGTCGAAGCGGAGATACCACGCCATCAGCATCGCCAGGTTCGAGGCAACGGCGTCGTTGACGAGGTAGATCGATGCGAGCGCTTTGTGCTTCTTTTCGATCATCGTCGGTCGCCGAGTTGCGCGAGGGAGCGGACGAATTGCTCCTGAAACCGCGCTCGCGAAAAGCCGGCCGCGTGCGCGCGGATGGCCGCACGATCCCACGTGCGCGACTCCGCATCATGCAGCGCCAGCCGCATCGAATCTACCACGGGCTCATCGAAAAAGATTCCGGTCACGCCGTCCTTCACCGAGTCGAGCACGCCGCCCGCGCCGAGCGCGACGACCGGCGTTCCGAGCGCCATCGCTTCGAGCGGCGTGATGCCGAAATCTTCGACGCCAGGAAGGATCAGCGACTTCGCGCGGGAGAGGCGCTCGATGATTGCTTCTCTCGATACGCGGCCCGTGAGCGTGACGTTGGGGCCGCTGCGCCGGCGAAGTTGTTCGAGCATCGGACCGCCGCCGAGAATCTCGAGCCGCCGCGAGGTGCCGGCGAAGGCATCGATGGCCAGTTCCAGCTTCTTGTACGGCACGAGCGCCGAGACGACGACGTGATAGTCGTCGCGTTCGTCGATAAGTGGCGCATCGAGAAAGGCGCGGTCGACGAACGGATGGATGACGTCGGCATCACGATGGTAGTAACGCTCGATGCGCGAGCGGACGAAGTTCGAGTTGGCGGTGAAGCGCGTCACTTCATCAGCGGTCCGCACATCCCATCGCCGCAACCACGCCGCCATCGGTTTCGCCAGCACGCGCGTGACGCCGCGCGGAAAGTAGTCGTCGAAGCGATCCCACACGTAGCGCATCGGCGTATGGCAGTAACAGAGGTGCGGCAACCCGCGCGCGCGAATGCCTTTGGCGACGCAGTGGCTCGACGAAATGATGAGATCGAAGCGACGAAAATCCCAGCTGCGCGCCGCGGCCGGAAAGAACGGCAGCAGATGTCGATAGTTGGTGATGCGCGATGCGATCGGCTGCAGAAACGACGACGTGATGCGACGCGATTCGATCAGCCGCGACACGCTGCCGGGCAGATGAAAGAGCGTGAAGATCTCCGCCTGCGGGAAGAGCTCGAGGATCGCTTCGAGGACGTGCTCGCCGCCGCGCATCCCCGTCAGCCAGTCGTGCACGACGGCGACGCGCGCGACGTCAGCCTTCATCGCCCGGCGTCGATTCAAGCGGGAAGATCTGATCCTCCGCCGCACACGCGTCGCAGAAAAAGTCGTTCCGAAAATACTCCTCGGCGGAAATCTCGCTCATACACTGAATGCACAAATGCTTCCCCGTGCGTTCGTGCAGATTGCGC
Organism: Acidobacteriota bacterium; assembly: GCA_025463165.1. Classification (GTDB taxonomy): domain Bacteria; phylum Acidobacteriota; class Thermoanaerobaculia; order Gp7-AA8; family Gp7-AA8; genus JAOBAU01. The sequence goes on from JAOBAU010000274.1 coordinate 7,762, forward strand.
CGCGGCTCCTCGTCGTCCATTGAACGGCGAGTTTTAACACAGTCGTCAGAAGAGTTCGTTCACCGGCCCGTACGTTCCGTCCTTCGAGAACGGGACGTACTCGAATCCGCGGTTCAGCGGATCGTCGCGGCGGACGGTCGTGTAGTCGATGCCGAGTGCGGAGTAGATCGTCGACGTCACATCCTCCGGCCGCACGTCGCGGTTGGCGCTCCAGCCGAACTCCGCGGCGTTCTTCCCTTCCGCGTCGGTCTTCCCGATCACCCGCCCGCCCCTCACGCCGCCGCCGGCGAAGACGACCGACATCCGCAGATAGTGATCTCGTCCGCCCGCCGTATTCAGCGGACCGACGGTTCGTCCGAACTCGCCGAGGACCACGACCATCGTTTCGTCGAGCAGTGTTTTGCCGGCGTCGGTGCCGGGCGTCGCAGCGAGATCGGCGAGCAGCGCGCCGAACGCCGGATCGAACGTCTTCATGTTCGTGATGAGCGAGCTCCCCTGCGTACCGTAAATGTTCGAGTGATGATCCCAGCCGCCCATCGACACCTGCACGAAGCGCGTGCCGCGGCGCGAGCCGACGAGATTTTTCGCGATCAGCAGCGAGTCGCCGAAGCTTGTGCTGCCGTACTTCAGATGTTCGGCCGGCGTGAAGCTGAACAGCTTGTTGACGTCGGGCGAATCGATGAGCACTTTCGCCTGATCGTAGAAGCCGCCCATGTCGGTGGCGTTCTTTCCGAGTGCGCCGTCGTGACGTTCGGGATCGATCTGCTGCAGCAGGTTCCAGCGTCCGGTCAATCGCGCCGCGCCATCGGGATGCGTGAGCGCGGCCAGTCCGTTCGCGTTCGGCGTCACGCCGAACGGCGCGTATTGCGCGGGGAAATAGCCGGCGCCCGGGATGTTGCCGGAGTTGAGCGCGACGAAGCCCGGCAGGACGTCGGTGAGTTGCCGCGACTTCTGCGCTTCGAGCGCGACGACCGCACCGATGTGCGGCGCGATCCCGCCGGTTGCGCCGCCCGGATTGCGCGCGATCTGCGCCCACGACTGCGCGAGCGAATGGACAGCCGCCCACGACAGTCCGGAACGGACGATGGTCAACTTGTTGAGTTGTTCGGCAGTCTTCGGCATCAGCCCCTGCGGCCAGCGAATCTCGCCATATGACGCCGGCGTGAACGACGCCGGAGTCCACGCTCCCTCTTTCAAATCCCACGTGTCGATGTGACTCGGCGCGCCGGCGAGGAAGATGAGGATGCAGTTCTTCGCGCTGTTGCGCAGCTGCGGCGCGACGCCGGTCGCGCCGTGCAGCAGGCTCGGACTAAGCACGTCGGCAAAGTACGAGGCGACGATTCCGGTGCCGGTGACACGGAGAAACTGGCGGCGCGAAAAGCCTTCGCCCCAAACCGGGAAAGAGCCGCCACGTTCGCAGGTGCAGTCGTCGTTTTTGGTTTTCATGCGGGCCTCCGGGTGAAAGTGACCGGGCATGGGGCATGGGGTATGAGTAATGAGTAGAGGCTTTTACTCATGCCTCATGCCTCATGCCTCATGCCTCATGCCTCATGCCTCATGGCTCCATCCCTCAGTTAAAAAGAAACTCCAGCTTATTCAGCAGCGCGAACTGCAGATCTTCGGTCTGTTTCGTCAGGTCGCCCGCTTTCAGGAACGTGACGGCGGCCGCTCGTTCCGCGGTCGTTGGATAACGCGACAACGTCGCGAGGTAAAGCCCTTCCGCGATCGTGCTCGGATCGGTCGTGGCGCGGACGAGCTTCTGCACCGTCGAGCCGTTCGCGGTCGCTTTGATGCGATCGGTGACGACGCGATCGTTGAGCAGCGAGAGCGCCTGGACGATCGACGAATCGTTCGTCCGTCCATTCTCGTCGCGATCGCCGCGACCGAAGCCGTTCAGGAATCCGCGAAAGCTGCCGCCTTCGATCGTGTCGGGAAGCGCCATCGCTTTCGTGACCGGCGCCGGCAGCTGCGCGACGGTGATCGAGCCACCAACGCCGGTCGCGCGGAAAACGGCATCCAGCAACTCCTCGGCCATCAGGCGGTGTGGATAGTGGCGCGCGTAGTACGGCGTCCACGACTCGTTCCAGGTGCCGGCCGTGTAGCGCGACGACAGCTGATACGCGCTCGACTGCACCATCGTGCGGAGCAGCGCACGCAGGCTGTAGCCCTTCGCCACGAAGTCGTTCGAGAGCAGCGTGAGTAACTGCGGATGCGTCGGCTGCACTGTCGCGCCGGCAGCCAGCGTGGCCGGATCCTGTCGCGCCAGATCGAACGAATCGAGCGGCTCGACGATCCCCATTCCGAACAGCTCACTCCAGAGACGATTGACGGTGTTGCGCGCGAACTGCGGATGCGCGGTGAGCATGCGTGCGTACGCCTGACGCCGTGTTTCGCCGGCCTGCGGCAAATCGCCGCCGAGGAAGAATGCGGGATCGGCGACGGCAGGCGCGCCGGGAGCGGCCGTGCGTGGCGTCTTGTTCCCCGAGGTCGTGTTGAGACGATAGACGCCGGTGGTGTTGTCGACGAGCGTCGTCTCGGGGCTGTCGGTCGCGGGATCGAGCTTGCGCGAGATCGTTACCTGGGCGAAGAAAGCGGCGTTCTTCCAGAAGTCGACGCGCGCACGTTTCGCGAGACCGCTGTTGACCTGCTCGAGATGGCCGAAGCCGTTGTGACAGGAGAGACATTGCAGCGGAAGCCCGAGGAACTTCTCGCCGGTCGAAGCGGAAAGATTGTCGTAGGTGTCCTGCACCGGACCGTTGTTCTGGGTCTGCCGCACCCAGTAATTCGTCTCGCCGTTGAAGAAAGTACGGCCCGGATTGGCGAGCGTCTCGCGCACCATTTTGTCGTACGGCTTGTCGGCCGCGATCGACGCGCGGATAAACGCCGCATACGCGTTGCGTCCCGGCGCGTACTCGGTGGTGTTGGTCGCATTGGTGACGTTCTGCACCAGATCGCCGAACCACATCGTCCAGCGATCGTTGAAAGCCTCGGACGCCAGCAGCCGTTCAATCGTCTTATCCCGTTTGTCGGAAGCGGTGTCAGTGAGGAATGTATTCACCGTCGCGCTGTCGGGGATCTCGCCTGTGAGATCGAGCGTGACGCGGCGAAGAAACTCCTCGTCGCTCGAGAGCGTCGTCCAAATCACACCGTCGGTGCGCATCTTTGCGAAGATCTCGATGTCGATGTAATTCCGCGCCGGAATCACCGGCGCATCAGGCGACTTCGGAGGCGTTACCGTGCGACGCCGCGCTCCGCTGTTCGCGTCGCTCTGCATGCGACTCGGCGCGACCAGCTCCGCGTTACGCGACAGGTCACGCCAGACATCGCGCTCCGTGAAGTGCATCTGTTTCAGCGAGAGCGTGCAGTCAGCGGCCGGCTCGCTTTCCTGCGCGCGTGCGCCGAACGTCAGAGCGACAACGGCGGCGAGCACGAGGAACTGCTTCGAATGAGGCACAGAACACCTCCAGGGACAGATACGGACGAGACGTCTGAAAACAGGGTGGTATTCGATTCTCCATCGTTCGGTGACCCGTGTCACGTCAGCGGTAGACTCCGGCGCGATGAAACGGCGCGAGCGTGCGGCCAAAATCGGAGAGATCCTCGATCGGCTTTATCCCGAGCCGCCAATTCCGCTCGTTCATCGCGATCCGTTCACGCTGCTGGTCGCGGTCGTGCTTTCCGCGCAGACCACCGACGCGCAGGTGAACAAAGTCACGCCGGCGCTGTTCGCGAAAGCGTCGACGCCCGAGCAGATGGCGAAGCTTACGCCCGAGCAAATTCTCTCCGCGATCCGCAGCTGCGGCCTGGCGCCGTCGAAAGCGAAGAACGTGCAGCGGCTCGCGCAGATGCTCGTCGACGAGCACGGCGGCGAGGTTCCGCGCGAGCTCGAAGCGCTCGAAAGACTCCCCGGCGTCGGACACAAAACCGCGAGCGTGGTGATGTCGCAGGCGTTCGGTGTGCCGGCCTTTCCGGTCGACACCCACATCCACCGGCTCGCGGAACGATGGCGTTTATCGAACGGAAAATCGGTCGAGCAGACCGAGCGCGACCTGAAGAAACTCTATCCGCCGGAAGAGTGGGGACGGCGGCATCTGCAGTTCATCTACTTCGGCCGCGAGTACTGTCCGGCGCGCGGACACGATGCATCGATCTGTCCGATCTGCTCGCTTTACGGGAAGAAATCGTAACGGCAGCGCTCTTTCAGCGAGCAACCTTGCGATCCAGACTCTTCCTGCTCCTGGCATTTCTCCCCGCGCTCGCGCATGCCGCGTCGTTCGACGTGCATCCGCCCGCGGCGTGGATCGATCGCATCAGCGTCGACACAAACGCCGCGCCGCCGGCCGACGTTCGCAGCGGCATCTGCGTGCTGCTCAGCGATCATCAGGTGCGCGTCGATGGCCGTCACACCACCGAGTATTTCCGCCGCGTTCGCAAAGTGCTGACGTCGAGCGGCGTGCAGAACGCGTCGGAAGCGAGCCTCGATTTCGATCCGTCATTTCAGCATCTGATCATTCATTCGGCGACCGTCACGCGCGACGGAAAATCGATGAACGTGCTCGAGCCGGGCGAAGTGCGGATCATCGAGAAGGAGTCGGAGTCGGACGATCGCATTTACGACGGCGAGCTGACTGCGGTGCTCTTTCTGAAGGATGTGCGTCCCGGCGATGTGATCGATTACTCATGGTCGCTCGAAGGCGCGAATCCCCTGCTCGGCGGACGGTACGCCGACGAATACGAGATCAGTTCCGCGATGACCTCGCGCCTCATTCGCCATCGTCTGCTGCTCGCCTCGTCACGTCCGTTTCACTACCGCTCATCGCTCAAAGGTTTCACACCGCGCGTCACTCCGCACGGCGCCGAGACCGAGTACGTTTGGGAGCGCCGCGATTCACAGGCTGTCGACGCCGAGGATGAGACTCCGGAGTGGTTCGACCCGTGGGAGACCGTGCAGGTCAGCGAGTTCGCGTCGT
>JAOBAU010000293.1 GCA_025463165.1 Acidobacteriota bacterium
GGCGAGGCCGGCATCGAACGCGTCGAAGATTTTCTGGTCGTCAGCTTCCGGCGCGATGATCGAGATGTGTACGTCGATCCATTTGCCGCGCCAGGCGATGTAGTAGTTGACGCTGCGCTGGCGGATCTTCTGTCCCTGGAACTCTGTCTCGAGCTCGTACTGCACGCGGACGAACGTCGGTTTCTCGGTGACGGCGATCGTGCTCTTCACGATCATCGGGTTCCGCTGCGCAAGGGGCCAGTAGTAGTTGTAGCAGTCGCGATGCGTAGTGCCCGTTCCCGACGGCGCTTCAACAAACACGGAGATGTTGAACCGCTCCGCATTTCCACGAAAGGCAAACCCGTCCGGCTTTTTGGAGGTTTGCGGAGCAGCGAGCGGCGGCATGTCGAAGGAGAAGTGCCAGCCTTCGTTTGGCACCGGCAGCGTGAAGGTGGCGGCTGTGGCCGTACCCGCGAACACGACGAGCAGGATGAGGAGCGATGCGGCGCGGATGGACATTTGAGTCGAATGTAGCACGCGCACCGGCGGCCGCCGCCGACGGCATCACATGGAAACGATGACGGTGCGCGGCGTTCGTTATGATCGCGGCGCCGATGTCGAAACCACGCATCTTCATCGTCGGTCCGGTTTATCCGTACCGCGCCGGCATCGCGTATTGCACGACGCGCCTCGCGGAGGAGCTTGGGGCGGAGGTCGTCTCGTTCTCGCGTCAGTTTCCGCGCGCGCTCTATCCCGGTGCAAGCGACGTTGACGAATCGCTGCGCGCGAAGACGCCGGCCGGTGCGCGGTTCGTGCTCGACATCATCAATCCATTCACGTGGCTGCGCACCGCGCTGATGTTGCGTCGCGAGCGGCCCGACGCGGTCATCATCGTCTGGTGGGTTTGGGTCTGGGCGCTTCCGTATCGTCTTCTGCTCGCGTTGTTGCCGAAGTCGACGCGCGTCGTGCTGCAGTGTCACAACATCGGCGACAAAGAGCCGGCGGCGTGGAAGCGGGCGCTGACGAATCTCGTGCTGCGCCGCGGCGACGTGCTCGTCGTCCACGCGAAGACGGAAGCGGACGACGCGCGGCGGCGCGTGCCGAACGCGAACATCGTCACGACCTTTCTTCCGGTCCACGAGCTTGGCGGTGCGATTCCATCGCGGGACGACGCGCGCGCAACCCTCGGCATCGCGCACGATGCGAACGTCGCACTCTTCTTCGGCCACGTGCGTCCGTTCAAAGGACTCGACATTGCGCTGCGCGCGTGGCCGCTGCTGACGTCGAACGTCACGCTGCTCGTCGCGGGCGAAGCGTGGTGGAAATCGGAGGAGGAGTATCGCGAGCTCGCGCGCGGCGTCGCCAACGTCCGCTTTGATTTCCGTTTCATCCCGGATGATGAGATCGCGACGTTCTTCGCCGCGTCCGACGTCGTGCTCGCGCCGTATCGAATCGAAGCGCAGAGCGGCGTCGCGCTGACTGCGTTCCATTTCGCGCGGCCGGTCATCGCCACGCGCGTCGGCGGACTGCCGGAGATCATCAAGGAAGGGAGCAACGGAATGCTGATCGATCCCGAATCGCCGGAAGCGCTCGCGCGTGCGATCGATGCGTTCTTCGCAGGCGGCGACGACATGACCGCGGGCGCCGCCGCCAGCGCGCGCCGCTGGTCGTGGCCGGAATACGCGGCGGGGATCATGCGTCTGCTGTGAACGACCATGCGGTTCAACCCTCGCCGGATCAAAGTCGGCCTCGAGCTGACGTCGAAATGTAATCTCCGCTGCGGCATGTGCCCGCTGCCGGTGCTCCGTCGTCCCTACGAAGACATGGAGTGGCCGCTCGTCGAAAAAGCGGAGCGCGAGATTCACGGCCTCGGCCTGAAACTGAAGTGGCTGCACGAGATGGGCGAGCCGCTCCTCTACTCGCGCATCGACGACGCCATCCGCCTTTTCCCGGAAGCGAGTCTCTCGACGAACGGCCTCGTGCTGACGGAAGAGGTCGGCGCGAAACTGCTGGCGTCGCCGCTGAAACGAATCCGCATCTGCGTCGACTCCATCAATCCTGAGGTCTATCCGCAGCTGCGCACCGGCGGCGACTTCGAGAAGCTCGTCGACCTGACGCGGAAGTTTCTCGTGCAGGCGAAGGGACATCCGCTGCGCATCGAGATCCAGAAGATGCGCTCGCGGCTGACGCTCGATGAGACCGTCGACGATTTCAAGCGCGTCTTCGATCTGAAGCAGTACCGCAATGCGCGCGTGATCGAGAAGACGTGCGAGGCGCTCGACGTCAACGAAGAGACCGATCTGCACGGCAAGTTTTACGGTTGCGTGCAGGGCGCGTTCTTCACGTGGGTTGTCGTTTTCGCCGACGGTCGCGTGACGCATTGCTGCTACGACGCGCACGGCGATCAGGTCATGGGCGATCTCAAAACGGAGTCGCTGCGCGAGATCATCGAAGGCGATCGGCTCGTGCAGATGCAGGCGGCGTTCGAAGCGCGCGACTTCGCGCAGCTGCCGCGCTGCGGCGAATGCTTCAAGCACGGCGGCGAATCGCACGCGTTCAACGATGTGCTGACGCGCGTGCAGAATCTTCCCGGCGTCGCGAAGGACGTCGTCCGCAAAGTGATCGACGTCCGGTACCGCTAGCTTTGACCGCTCTCCTCTTCAACATCGTGCTCGGTCTCGTCCCGACCTTCGTCCTCGGCGCGTCGATCGCCGCCGGCGTCAACGACGATCGCGCGCATCGCCGGATGTTCTTCTTCGTCTACGCGCTCTGGGCGATCTCGCTCGCCATGTGGAACTGGATGCGCGGCTATCACCTCGCCTGGGTGGCGGTGTGGGCGGCCGCGGGCGTGATCGCGCTCGTGGCGTTGCGAATGGGTCGCGAACGCGAACGCTAGCGAAATGAGATCGGGATGTCGTCCATCGTCAGGACGCCCGGCCGCGCGGTGATGACGCGCGGAATCGAATTGACGACCATCGCGGCGGTGGCGCGATCGCCGTGGACGCCGTCTTTGATCGTCAACTCAACGTCGGGAACGCCGCGGATGATGACGCGATCGGCGGCCACCGCTTCGGCGCCGACGTACATCCGCAGCTCGAGGCTCACGTTGATTCGTCCCGTGCCGGAAATCGTCTGATGGACGCCGGCGACCTGGCCCGGCGCAACTTTCAAATACTGCGTCACGATCTCGCGATCGGCGACGATCGGCTCGATCTTCTCGTCGCTGACGTGGTCGAACTCGACGCCGAGGCCGTTGCCGACGAGCATCAGCGACTCGCGCAGTCCCATGTGTTTGATCTTTCCGGATTCGACGGCGGCGCGAAATTCATCGGTCGTCATACCGGCGCCGACTTTGCGCTGCAGCGGCTCGCGGCGCGTCGAAGCGTTCTGGATGCGAATGATCTCGACCGACTTCACTTCCTGGCAGACGGCGGTCACCGTCAGCGGAAGTTTGTCCATCACGAAGCCGGGATTGACGCCGGTGCCGAGGAGCGTGACGTTGGCGCTGCGCGCGGCGTGCTGCAGCTCTTCGCGAATCTCGGCATCAAGCGGGAACGACAGCTCTTCGCACGTCGAGACGACGTGACATCCGCGCTCAAGCAGCGACTTGAGTTGCGCGGAGACTTCGCGCAGTCGCGAGCCGGTGGAGTGGCAGACGACTTCCGGTTTGCCCTGCAGCTCCGCGGTGACTTTCACGCCGACTTCGCGGCCGAGACCGATCACTTCACCGAGGTCGCGTCCGATTTTGTTCGGATCGATGTCGACGGCGGCGACGACTTTGATCCAGGGTTTCGCGAGCAGCAGGCGCGCGATCTCCGCACCGATCGGACCGATTCCGTATTGCGCGACGCTGATGGGCTGCGGGGAGTTCATTGCGCGTTACCTCGCTTCGTAGTGGCGGGCGATTCTAACCTTCGCCGAACAGCGCCGGCTGCTCTTCCTCTTCTTCGTCGCCGCCGAGAAAGTTCGAGACGCCGACGCCGGCCAGCCGGAAGCGCGAGCCGGCCGGAAAGTCGAAGCGGGGGAGGAGCTCGACGGCAATCGCGGCAAGCTCCTCCGCCGATGCGGGCGGCGATGGCGGCGTCAATCGACGCGTGAGCGTGCGGAAGTCGGGCGTGCGCAGTTTCACGGTTACGGTGCGGCCGCGCATCTCACGCTGCGTCATCGAATCCCACAACTTCTTCGACTCTTCGCGCAAATACTCGGCAACTTCATCGAGCGTGATGTCGTTCGCGAACGTGTTCTCGCTTGACCACGATTTGCGCGGACGCGACGGTTCGACCGGCGACTCGTCGATGCCGCGGGCGAGCTCCCAGAGCCGCGTGCCCCACGTGCCGAAGCGCGCGACGAGCTCTTCGCGCGTGAAGTTGTGAATGTCGCCGACGGTGGCGATGCCCATCTCGACGAGAACCTGCTCGGTCACTTTTCCGACGCCCGGGATTTTTCGGACAGGAAGCGCAACGAGGAACTTTTCTACCTGATGTGGGCGGATGACGAAGCAGCCGTCGGGCTTGCGCCAGTCAGACGCGATCTTGGCGAGGAACTTGTTCGGCGCGACGCCGGCCGACGCGGTGAGGTGCGTCTCTTCGCGGATCTCGCTCCGAATTTTCTCCGCCGTTTCCGTTGCCGTCGGAATCCCCGTCAACTCCTCGGTGACATCGAGATACGCCTCATCGAGCGACAGCGGCTCGACCAGCGGCGTGTGGCGTTCGAAGATCGCGCGGATGTCGCGCGAGACGGCGCGGTACTTCTCGAAATTCGGATGGATGAAGATGCCGGCGGGGCAGAGTCGCATCGCGCGCGACGCCGGCATCGCCGAGTGGACGCCGAACTTTCGCGCCTCGTAGGATGCGGCGCAAACGACGCTCCGTTCGCCGGGCCAGCCGACGATGACCGGCTTCCCTTTCAGCGAGGGATCGTCGCGTTGTTCGACAGATGCGTAGAACGCATCCATGTCGATGTGAATAATCTTCCGCACGCTATGAACAACCTTACTACGCCCGCTTTTCTCGTCGACCGCACGATCGTGCAACGCAATTGTGAGCGGATGCGGCGGAAGGCGCTCGATTCCGCGACCGCGTTTCGTCCGCACGTGAAGACGCACAAAACGGAAGAGATCGCGCGGCTGCAGCACGGCGGACATACCGGACCGATCACCGTGTCGACGCTCGCGGAAGCGGAGTTTTTCGCCGAGCGCGGATTTCACGACATCACCTACGCGGTGCCGATCGCGCCGGAGAAGTTGTCGCGTGCGGCGGCGCTTGCGTCGCGCATCGAACGGCTCAATCTCCTGATCGACAGCCACACCGCTCTACAGGCGTTGGAGAGCCATGGCGGCACGTTCGACGTCTTTCTGAAGATCGATTGCGGCTATCACCGCGCCGGCGTCGATCCCGATGATCCGGACAGTGTCGCGCTTGTGCTGGCGATCGCGCGATCGCCGTCGGTCCATTTTCAGGGGCTGCTGACGCACGCCGGCCATTCGTACAACGGCCGCAATCTCGATGAAGTGCGCCGCATCGCGGCGATGGAGTCGGCGTCGCTGACCCGTTTTCGTGCGCTGCTCGACGCGGAAGGGCTCGGCGATGTTTGTCGCAGCATCGGCTCCACGCCGACGCTCTCGGTCGTCGAGCAGTTCGCCGACGCCGACGAAGTGCGGCCCGGCAATTACGTTTTCTACGATGCGTTCCAGGCGACGCTCGGCTCGTGTGCGCTGTCCGACTGCGCGGTGTCGGTGCTGACGACGGTGGTCGGTTCGTATCCGGAGCGGGGACAGCTGATCGTCGACGCCGGCGCGCTGGCGCTGTCGAAGGATTCGGGGCCCGATCACATCGATCCAGGTTTCGGCTACGGAGTGGTTTGTGATGAACGGCTGAAGCCGTTGCCGATGAAGCTCGTGGCGCTGTCGCAGGAGCACGGAAAGATCGAAACATCGATGCGCGTCCCGGTCGGAACGCGGCTGCGCATCGTCCCCAATCATTCGTGCCTCACCGCCGCGATGTACGACGCGTATCAGATCATCGATGGTGATCGCGTCGTCGATCAGTGGCGTCCCGTGCGCGGCTGGTAAATGGCTTGCTAACTCGAACAGAGGAGGCAGGCGATGGCTGAAGAAAAGAAGGAGTCGCAAAGCTACGGCAGCCAGGGCGACTGGCTGCGCGGCGAGGGCGGCGGGAAGGCGAACGAGCAGAAGCGAAGCTCGCCACCGGAGGATGGAGCGGAGCTGGATGAGAGCGTTCGCGGCGGGCTGGTGAGCCCGGTGCAGCGGAAAGAGAACGAGTAGCGCATCGGCGCGTTAAGAGGGGAGAACCGCCCGCCGGGTTACCATTCCCTCACGTGTGATCGGTTCACTGGCTGCGCTGTTCACCTTTCAGCAGAATGGGTTTGCTGTCGCGGCGGGTTTCACCGGGCTGGCGATTCTTCTGCCTGGCGTTGCCGTGCTCATCCGCGGTCGGGCGGCGCCGGTGGCGGCGCTCTTCTTTGCCATCGCGCTGACGGTCAGCGGCTGGCTGTTCGCGTCGTCGCTGATGTATGCGTCGAGCGATGACCTTCACGCGCTCTTCTGCGCGCGCGCCGCGTTGTTCTTCGCGGCGCTGATCCCGGGCGCGGTCTTTCAGTTCAGCGTCGTCTTCTCTGAGCGGCGGCGGTTGCGAAACGTCGTCGTCGGCTGCTGGCTTTTCTGCATCATCGCTGCGATCGCTTCGCCCCTTTTTCTGTCGCGCATGCGGCATTACCCGTGGGGCGTTTATCCGGTCGCCTCGTTCTTCACCGCGATCTGGGCGACCGGATTTGCGGGCGTCATCGTCGCCAGTCTGATGATTCTGCGGCGTCACGCCGTCACCGCGACGGACGACGTGCGGCAGCGGACGCGCAGCGTGATGCTCGCCTTCGCGGCCGGCTCGCTCGGCTTCGTCGACTTTCTCCCTGCGATCGGCGTCGACGTCTACCCGCTTGGCTTCCTCGCGGTCCTCGGGCTCACGCTCATCACCGCGCACGCAACCTGGCGCTATCACCTCGTCGACATCACGCCGGCGTTCGCCGCGGGACAGATCCTCGAGACGATGAAGAGCGCCGTCATCGTCAGCGATCTGCTCGGAAAAATTCGCGTCGTGAATCGCGCGGCCGCGTCGATGCTCGGCTATTCGGAGAGCGATCTCATCGGCCGCCACATCAAGACGATCGTCGATCCGGAAGAGAACCTCTCCACCGCGCAGCTGCTCAACAGCATGGGCGTGCTGGAAGCGACGATGAAGTGGCGGAGCGCGACCGAGCAGCGCATCGACGTTCTCGCCGCGTCGTCATTCGTGCGCGACGCGGAAGGAACGCCGGTCGGCGTCGTCTACGTCGCCAGCGACATCACCGAACGTCTGCGCGCGGAGCAGGCGGTGCGCGACAGCGAGCATCGCTATCGCTCGCTCTTCGAATCGAATCCGCTGCCGATGTGGGTTTACGATTTCGAGTCGCTCCGTTTCGTGAACGTCAACGATGCGGCGGTCCGCCATTACGGCTACACGCGCGACGAATTTCTCGCGATGACGATCGCCGACATCCGGCCGCGGGAAGAGGTGCCGGTGATGCTGGCCGCGCTCACCGACATCGAAGAGCGAAGCCGCGGGCGTCACTTCCGCCACACGAAGAAAGACGGCTCGGTGATCGACGTCGAGATCTCGTCGTTCGAGTTCCTGTCGGCCGGGCGGCGTACGCGTCTCGTCATGGCTGCTGACGTGACGGAGCGCCGTCGCGCCGAAGAGCTGCTGCGTGAGAGTGAGGAGCGATATCGCAGTCTCGTCGAGCTCGCGCCCGACGCGATCTTCGTCCACGTCGATCGCCGCGTGATCTTCGTCAACTCAGCCGCCATTCGCATGCTCGGTGCAACCGGCGCGGAGCAGTTCATCGGCCGCGAGATCACCGACTTCGTTCATCCCGAATACAGGAACGTCGTCGCTTCGCGTCTGCGCGCGCTCGACCAGCAGAATGATGTTCCGCTGATCGAAGAACGCCTGGTCGGACTCGATGGACGCGTCGTTGACGTCGAAGTGGCCGCGATCTCATTTACGTATCAGGGCAAGTCGGCCGTACAGGTCGTCGCGCGCGACGTCACCGAGCGGAAGGCGATCGAAGAGCGTTACCGGCTGCTCTTCGAGCGCAATTTGGCCGGCGTCTATCGCACGACGCTGGACGGCAGCATTCTCGATTGCAACGACGCCCTCGCGCGCATCCTCGGCTACGCGAACGGCGCGGAGCTGCTCAGCGAGCAAGCGACGTCGTTCTACTTCGACAACGACGATCGGCAGCGCATCATCGCGCAGCTTCGCGAGCACGGCTCGCTCTCGAACGTCGAAGTGCGGCTGCGACGCGGCGACGGCGCGATGGTCTGGGTGCTCGAGAACGCCACGCTGCTCGAAGGCCGCGGCGGCGAGCCCGACATCTGCGAAGGAACGATCATCGACATCACGGCGCGGAAAGTGGCGGAAGAGCAGATCGAGTTTCAGGCGTACCACGACTCGCTCACGACGCTGCCGAACCGGCTGCTGTTCCGCGATCGGATCACGGTCGCACTCGCGCACGCGCGGCGCACCGGCCGCCACGCCGCCGTCATGTTCCTCGATCTCGATCAGTTCAAGCTCGTCAACGACACGCTCGGCCACACGGTTGGCGACCGGCTGCTGCAGGCGAGCGCGGCGCGGCTCAGTAACTGTGTGCGCGCCGAAGATACGGTGGCGCGGATGGGCGGGGACGAGTTCACGATTCTGCTCGCGGACATCGGAGAGGTGCGCGATGCGGCCATGGTCGCGCAGAAGGTGCTCGACTCGATCTCGAAGGTGGTCACGGTCGATGAGCATGAGCTCGTCGTCACGACGTCGATCGGTATCGCCGTCTTCCCGGCCGACGGCGCGGACGCGGAAGCGTTGCTGCGGAATGCCGATCGTGCGATGTACCGCGCCAAGGAGATGGGGCGGAACAACTTCCAGTACGCAGGAAAGTAGGCGGGCTCCATTACAATTTGCGGCCTATGCACGCCGCGTTTCGCATCCTCCTCGCCGCCGCCCTCGCCGCTTCGCTGCAGGTTGCCCCCGACATCGATGAACGGCTCGCGAAGTACAAGAAAGTCGAGATGCCGTTCTCGTATCAGGACTACTCGCCGCGCGAGCGGAAGGTGATCGCTGAACTGGTCGCTGCCTCGCGCGACCTCGAGAACATCTTCTGGCGGCAGAACAACCCCGAGGACATTGCGCTGTACAACAGGTTGCGAGTGAGCAGCGATCCGCACGATCGCGCGGTCGCGCACTACATCTGGATCAACGGCAGCCGCTTCGATCAGCTCGACGAGAACAAACAGTTCATCGGCACCGGCGACGACGTGCCGGGACGCGCGCTCTTTCCGCGCGGACTGACGCGCGCCGAGATCGAAGCGTACGTGGCGAAGCATCCGGAGCAGAAGAAAGCGATCTACGACGAGCGGACGGTTGTCGAGCTGGTGAGCCGCGAGCCGCTGAAGTTGAAGACGACGCCGTATCGCGTGAAGTACAAGCCGTGGCTGACGTCGGCGGCGAATCATCTCCGCGCCGCGGCGGCGGCGAGCGATGATGCGGCGTTCGCGAAGTTCCTGCGCGAGCGGGCGAAGGCGCTGCTCACCGACGATTACTACGCCAGCGATCTGCTGTGGGTGAAGCTGCAGAATCCGAAGTTCGATCTGATCTGGGCTCCTTACGAGACCTACCTCGACAATCTCCTCGGCGTGAAAACGTCGTACGGCGCGGCGGTGCTCATTCGCAACGAAGCGGAGAGCGCGAAGCTGGCCGTCTTCCGCAAGTTCGTGCCCGACATTCAGGATGCGTTGCCGCTCGCGGCGGAAGATCGTCCGTCGAAGAAGGGACACGAGACGCCGATGGAAGTGATGGACGCGCCGTTCCGCTCCGGCGACCTTCGTCACGGCTATCAGGCCGCGGCCGATAACCTGCCGAACGATCCGCGCATCCACGAGAAAGTCGGCTCGAAGAAGATCTTCTTCAAGAACTTCATGGATGCGCGCGTCGACTACGTGATTCTGCCGGTGGCGAAACTGCTGATGCGTCCCGATCAGGCCGCGAAGGCGTCGCCGGAAGGCTACCTCGCCGCGGTGATGATGCACGAGATCTCGCACGGACTCGGGCCGGCTTTCTCGCGCAGAGATGGTAAACAGGTTGACATTCGGGAAGCGATCGGACCGACGTTCTCCGGACTGGAAGAAGCGAAGGCCGACGTCACGGGTATGTTCGGATTGCAATGGCTCGTCGATCACGGCGCACTGCCGAAAGAACGGCTCGAGGAGTACTACGCGTCGTACGTCGCCGGCATTTTCCGCACGGTTCGCTTCGGAACGGCGGAGGCGCACGGCCGCGCCGAGATGATGGAGTTCAACTATCTCTTCGAGCGCGGCGCGATCTCGCGCGATGCCGCCGGGAACTACGCCATCGACTACGCGAAGATGCCGGACGCGCTCGCGTCGCTGACGAAAGAACTGTTGGAGATTGAAGCGACCGGCGATCGCGCGCGCGCCGAAGCGTGGTTCGCGCGTTACGAGAAGATGCCGGCCGATTTGCGCACGGCGCTCGAAAAAGCGAAGGACATTCCGGTTGACATCGATCCGCTCGTGCCGTTCAAAGAAGGCGTTAACTGACGCTCAGCTGAGTTTGACAAGAGCAGCGGTGAAGCCGAGTATGCCGCTGCAACGGGGATTTTCGGGAGAGGCTTCAGCAGATGGGAGAGCAGTCCAAACGTGTTCTTGTCGTCGATGACGACTCCGGTCTTCGCTCGCTCCTCGCTGCTACGCTTCGACGGCGCGGATTGCACGTCGATGAAGCCGCGGACGGCGAGCAGGCGCTCATGCTGGTCGGTACGAATCACTACGCGGTGATGCTTCTCGATCTGCTCATGCCGGTGCTCGACGGCTTCGGCGTGCTCGATCGGATCTCGGACAATGGCCTCGCGCCGTCGCCGGTCGTGCTCGTGATCACCGGCGCCGATCGCTCGGCGATCGAGCGCGTCGGCGCACATCGCGTGCACGGCATCGTGCGCAAGCCGTTCGACATCGATGAGATCGCGAACGTCGTCGTCGCCTGCGCCGAGATTCGCGAGCGTTCGTCGTTCGAGACGATGGCACTCGCCACGATGATTGCGGGCGGACCGTTTCTCGCGTTGCTGAATCGCTTGCCTTAGCGAAGCTGGCGTATCAGATCGGCGATGAGAAGGAAGACCGGCGTCGTCGAGCAAAACATGCTGCCGATCGATCCTCCATCGGACGGTCCGACACACTGCCGCACGGCGGCAAGCAGATCCTCGACCTCGAACGGCTTCTCGATGATTCCGCAAATCCTGAACTCTCTGGCGCGCGCCAGTTCCGCGCGTGTCAACGCCGCCGTCAGCACCAGCACGCGAGGAAGCGTGTCAGGTGAATGCTCGCGCAGATGTTCGAGGACGCCGAAACCGTCGAGCACCGGCATGCGGAGATCGAGCAGGATCGCGGCGTATTGCGTCGTCTTCAACTTCTCGAGCGCTTCGCTGCCGTCCATCGCCACTTCGACGGAGAATTCGCGTTGCAGGAGAGCTCGCACGAGGACACACGTAGCCTCGTTGTCGTCGACCAGAAGGACGGTAGGTTTTTCAATTTTGGACATTGCCGAAAGTGCGCGTATTCTACATCAGAAGCTGCGGTCGCTTTCCTGCCGGAGTGCTGGAAAGAGGGAGCGGCCGCCCTCCTCGAAATGGATGAACGCCAGTCCAAACGGCAAATCGCCGACCTCAAACATCACAAGCAGAACCGTGAAGAAGTGAAGCGTCTCGAAAAGGCCGGAAAGCTGCGCCGCACGCTGAAGAAGAAGAGTACCGCGCGCGAGCAGGGTGTCACCGAGGAGAACTGGGAGAAGGTCGTCGAGCACGAGCACGTGAAGGGGAAGAAGGATCGCGTCCCTTCATCGAGCGATCTCGCCGCCGAGCTGCTTGATAACGCGGCCGACGATGCGATCGCGCTCGCGGGACTCGATCCTGCCGATGCCGCGATCGTCATCTCCGTCGCCAGCGGTCGCTGCCGCGTCTTCTTCAATGGCGAAGAAATCGATTGTCTGATTCCGCCCGAGATTGCGATCCGTCAGAAGAGCGCGCTCGCGGTCGGCGATCGCGTCGTCATCAAGTCGGAAGGCGACATGAATCGGCTCGCGGCGATCTTTCCGCGAAAGACCGTGCTCTCGCGACCCGATCCGCTCAACAAACATCTCCAGCGGCTCGTCGCCGCGAACATCGATGTCGTCGTGCACGTCGTGTCGATCAAATCGCCGCCGCTGCGGCCGCGACTCATCGATCGCTACTTCATCGCCATCCAGCGCGGCGGCGCGCAGCCGGTCATCTGCGTGAACAAGATCGATCTGCTCAGTGATGCCGCGCGTGAGCGCGAGCTTGCGCCGCTCAGCGTTTACACAGATCTCGGCGTCCCGGTCGTTCCCTGCTCCACGCACACCGGCGAAGGGATCGAGCAACTCCGCCAGCTCGTCGAAGGAAAGACGGCGGCGCTGGTCGGTCACAGCGGCGTCGGCAAGTCATCGATCCTCAACGCCGTCGACGAAAAGCTGCAGCTCGCGACGAACACGCTGCATCGACGCGGCACCGGACGCCACACCACGACCTCGTCATCGCTGTACGATTTCGGCGGCGGTACGTATCTCATCGACACGCCCGGCATTCGCGAGTTCGGACTGTGGGATCTCGATCTCGATTCGCTGCGCGATTACTTTCCGGAGTTCGCCGACGCCTCGGAGTATTGCCGCTTCAACGACTGCACGCATCTGCACGAGCCCGGCTGCGAAGTGAAGGGACGGGTGGAGTCGGGCGAGATCAGCGCCGCGCGTTACGCGACCTACGTTCGATTGGCGGAAGACATCGCGCAGCCGAAGTAGAATTGCAGCATGCGCCGACTTCTCCTGCCCCTCCTCGCCGTCGCCGCCGCCTGCACCGTGCGTCCGATGGTCACCAGACCTGCGGCCGCGAACGCTCCGGCAGCGATGCCGATCGCGGTGCCGCCGCAGGCGACGAACGATCCGAAAGCGAAGCCGGTCGAGGTCGCGGCGAAGGCCGCCGATCTCATCGATCACCTCGGCGATTCCACGGCGACCGCCGTGCCGGTGCCGAAAGATGCGCCGAACGAAGGGGCTGATTTCCAGAACAACTGGATCTTCGATCACTTCGGCCGCTTCCGCCGCGACAAGTGGGCGATCGCGCAAGCCGAGGGGCGGCACTACAAAGTGCTGACGATC
Organism: Acidobacteriota bacterium; assembly: GCA_025463165.1. Classification (GTDB taxonomy): domain Bacteria; phylum Acidobacteriota; class Thermoanaerobaculia; order Gp7-AA8; family Gp7-AA8; genus JAOBAU01. The sequence goes on from JAOBAU010000293.1 coordinate 13,266, forward strand.
GAGCTCGCGGATCACACGTATCGGACGGTCTACTTCGACATCACCGAGTCGTGGGATGCGTGGAAGCCGACGACGCCGCAGTGATCATTTCGCACTCGTGAGCATCGCGATCTGGCCGATGATCACCAGCAGCCAGTAGTGGCCGGCGAGCACCGCGGCCACGGCGATCGGTACGCCCTCCGGGAATGAGCTTTCTTCGATGTGCGGCCGCTCGATTGCCGGATATTCGGATTCTCGCTCACGCGTTGACAGCCGCCATGCGTGGACCGCGATCACCGCTCTGAAAATTTCCAGCAGCAGCGGCATTGTTTGACCGATCGTTCGGAAGAGCATACCGAAGACGACCACCACCATCCATCCGCTTTGCATGCCGGCGTAGACGTAGCCGAAGCCGTTCGTGGTGAGATTGAGCATCGCGGCAACGCGTGGATTGTTCGCCGCTTCGACGTCGATGCCGGCATTGTGTTCGCGCGCGGTGAAGTACGCATCGAGCGGCGCGAGTACGTAGAAAACGATCGCGATGCGCAGCGCCAGATCGAGCAGCGGCGAATAGAAGATCGCGGTACCGATCGCGGCGATCGTGGTGATGAGAATGGTCCGGCCGCGCGTCGTCGCGCGGCAGTAGAGCTGTCCCGCGCCCGGCATGAGGAGTGAGAACAGCCACGCGCGGCCCGCGCTCAGCCTTCGCTCGGGCAGCGCGCGGTATTGGGAAAGGGATGGCGCGGCGTCGGAGAGATCGAGGATCGACATGAAATGAAAAAGGCCCCGGTTGCCCGGGGCCTTCATTCTGTCATGCGTTACGAATCAGCTCAGCGGGTCTTGACGCACGTGGCGGTCGCATTCGACCACTCGTACTGGTAGCCGAAGCCGCCGGTGCCGATGAACGGAGCCGGGCTCCACGCGCACTTGTCGTCCGCTTCGTAGCCGCGACGATCGAACCACGCATTGCCGAGGGCGTCGGTGACGGCCTCACGCGTTTCGTGGCAAACGAAGTGCTCCTGGTTCTGAGCGGTCGTCCAGCCGGTAACCGAGCAGCCGCTGCAACCCGGCCACGGCTCGATGGAGTACTTGACGCGCTTGCCGGCGCCATCGGTGTAGTTGCTGTGGTACGCGCAGTAGGAGAGGCTCGGACCGCCGCAGGAAGTCGACGAGCCATCCGACGAGTACGACGTGCTCGGCGTGAAGACTTCGTAGATGGCGTTGTAGTCGACGCCGTGGCCGGCGATGTACGCCTTCACTTCCGACTGCACGATTGCGTCGGTGACGTTGGTCGGCGGGTTCGTGGTATCGAACCAGTCTGCCTGGTTGACGAGGCTGCCGGTCGCGATGTTGCCGTAGCCGGAGACCGCATCTTCACCGTAGTACTGGGTGACGGTGTTGTACTCGCCGGTCGTTCCGAACTGATTGCGGAACGCCTGGATCTGCGTGGCGTAACCGTTGTCCGCGCCGCCCGAGGCGAATCGCGGACCCCAGAAGATGAGAACGACGTTGGCGTTGCGAATGACCGAACCGCCAGTGTGATAGCTCAGGTTGCCACCGGTTGAGCCGCCGCCCGCTTTGTTGCTCGGATGGGCATGTCCGTTACCGATAGCGAGCTCAACCTGCTGCGCATACGCAGCGCCGGTGAGGGCGAGGGCAAACATCACGATCAGAACCTTTTTCATTCTTCTCATCCCCTGTTTTTGGTTTGTTTGTTTTTGCGTCGTTGCTGAAGCGTTGCGGGCAGTCTCCATGAGCAATGCTGCCGCCATCTCGTAAGTCATTGAAAACAAATGAGACGGTCACTCGGCAGTCCCCAAAATGCTCACGCGGTGACCCTTTACATGGCAAATTGCCGGGTCAAAAATGAAGCAAAGGGTCAGCGAAGTTACCTGCCGCCACACATCCGTGAAAAATCTTTGAATTCAGCGTGAATTTTTTTATGTGAAAGATTCCGCCAGTGCACCGGTAGCAAAAGTCGCACTTCAGTCACCCCGCATAAGAAGGGCGCCCTCCCAACTTTCACTATCGCCGGCCGAGCGCCGGATCAGGAGGGCTTATGCGTCGTGTATCGAAGGTGTTTGCGGTTTCCGTGGTCGTGGTGTGCCTCAGCGTTCCCGCGTCATTCGCCGGTCTCAACGGCAATCCCCGCCAGAACGCGCCGAAAAAGAAGCCGAATCCGATCGTCGAACTGCTTCATCGCCTCACCTCGCGCGTATTCGATGGCGGAGACATGTCCGTGCCGAAACCGTGAATGCAGTCGACGGCCGGCGCCGCGCGGTGCGGCGCCGGCCGTCAGTTACATCGCGGTCGATTGTCGCGCCACTTCGTTTCGTCGATGGACGATGTAGTCGTGGAGCTGGCGAACGTTTTCGGGTGACGCTTCGGCGGCGTCGATCGCGGCGCGGAGTTGCTCGAGCGCTTCGACGACTCGGTGATCGATGCCGGCGAGCGAGAAGTCTCTCGCCACATCGCCTGCAACGCGCGCCGCCTCGTGATGATCGCCGCGTCCGATGAGCGCCTCGGCGATTCTCAGCCCGCACAGTCCTGCTTCTTCGACCATGCCGAGCGCCGCCAGCGCCACGCGCGCATCGGCGAGATAGGCGAGTCCCGCGAACAGCGCGCCGCGTGCGATGAGCAGCGTTCCGGCGCCGCGCTGCGTGCGCGTCACTTCCGCGTCGAGGCCGAGATCGTGAAAGCGTGCGATCGCTTCGGAGAAATGAACGTTCGCCGCCGACGTATGTCCGAGGTGTGTCGCGCAGTAGCCGAGGTTGTTGTGGAGGCGCGCTTCCGATTCGACGTCGCCGAGATCATGCGCGGTCGCGAGCAGCGGCGTGAAGGCGGCCGTCGCATCGCGATAGCGCTTCTGCTCATACAACACGTTGCCGGCGACGATGCCGCATGACAGCGCGCTGCGCGTGTCGCCGTGATCGTCGAAGACCGCGCGGCATTCGCTGAGCAGCGCCAGCGACTCGGCGAATCGCATCGTTTGAAAGAAGATGATCGCGCGCGACAGCCGCACGAGCGCGCGGTCGTGCGCGACCGTCGCGAAACCGCTCAGCCGTTCATCGGCGCGATCGACCGCTTCGAGTGCGTCGCCGTAACGGCCGAGGTAGCGGAGCGCGTTCCCGCGCGCACGCCATGCCTGCGCGCGGAGTTGGGCGAGGACGACCGGCGGATAGAGATCGACCGGCAGCGTCTCGGCGATCGTCGTGGCGATGTTCGAGAGCGTCAGCGCTTCGCGCGGCTCGCGCTCCATCCGGAACTGCACTTCGACGATGAGCTGTTCGACCGCGCCGATGTTGCGCAGCTCTTCTCTCGATGCCAGTCCCGGCCACTCGTCGCGCGTGGTGGCCTGCAGCATTCTGGCGACGACCTGCTCGGCATCGCCGCGCTCGCGCATCAAGCGCCGTGCCGTTTCGCGCAGCTCCGCGCGCCGCGTGTCGACGCCGCGGCGATCGCGCCCGACCGCGACGACGTTCGTCAGCGACTCCGCGCGCGCGCGGCATGCGGCGCAGGCGGCGACGTGCGCGCGCACCTCCGCGGCGCGATGCGGCGCCAGCTCGTTGCGGCGCAGAGATGCGAGCAACCGGTCGTCATAGTGCGTCATCGCTTCGCCCCCTGTTCCGTGAATCGCCGTTCGGCGCGGCGAAGGCATTTCGTGACGAGCTTCTGCGCGTACTTCGGCGTGACGCCGAGGTGATCGGCAAGCTCGATGATCGACATGCCTTCGAAATAGCGGAGACGGAGGATTTCCTGATAGCGCGGCGGAAGGCGTTCCAGCGCTTCACGCGCCGCGAGCTGCGCCGGCAGCGTGTCGACGATGTGCATCGTGGCCGGATCGATTCGTTCCAGCGATTCGTCTTCGCGCTCGCCGATGTTCCGTCCGCGCGAGCGCCAGTAGTAGCGGCTGGCGTGACAGATCGCGCCGACGAGCCACGAATGGAGATCGCGAATCTCGCCGGTGGTCTTCTTCAGATAGGTGAGGAAGACTTCGTGCGCGAGCGTTTCCGCTTCGTAGTCGGGAACGCGAAATTTGCGGATCGCCACGCCGACCAGAAATTCGAAGTTCGCCTCGTACATCGACTCGAACTCTCCCTCGTCGCGCGCCGCTGCGATTGGGCTGATCAGCACGTCCATCTGCCGTCCAGGGAGTCCTCCAAAGTGGCGGGAAAATCGAGGGCCACGTTACCACGAAGGAGAGAGGGAATCAGAGAAGGAACTACTGACAGACGCGTATGTGTGTCTGTTTCCGTCCACACTGACTCTTATGAGCTACTTACTCATCAAAAAAGTGCTGAGTGCCGAGTGCAGAGTGCTGAGTCGCTCCGCGTCTGTCTGCCTTTACTCAGCACTCAGCACTCAGCACTCAGCACTGCTTCATCTAAACTCCCGCGCGATGCTCATCGATCCCCGCGACACCGGTCTCGACCCGCTCGACCTGCATGCTTTGTTCGGCAACTCCAATCCTGTCGTGCTCGAGATCGGCTCGGGGAGTGGGCGCTTTCTCATCACCTCCGCGGAAGAACGGCCGGACCGCAACTTTCTCGGAGTCGAGAAATCGCTGCACTATCACCGCTTCATCGGCGATCGGCTCGCGCGGCGAAAACTGACGAACGTTCGTCTCATCAACCACGACGCGGTTCTCGTCATGCAGAAGATGCTCGCCGATCGCTCCATCGACGAGCTGCACATCTACTTTCCCGATCCGTGGCCGCGGCCGCGCTATCACAAGCGGCGGATCATCCGTCCCGAGTCGCTGCTCGAGATGAGACGAGTGCTCGCGGATGATGGCATCGGCGTTTTCGTCACCGATCACGCCGTCTATTTCAAAAAAGCGGCTCCACTCATTGAAGAATTCTTCCGCGCCGAGCGACGCACTCCCGGTCCCGACGACCCGCCGCGCACCAACTATGAGGCGAAATACCGCGAAGAGGGGAGGCCGATCTTCGAGGTTCGCTTTCGGAAGTGATGCAATGCCTTACCATTCAAAGCGTGCGCATCCTCGGTGTCGATCCCGGTTCCGTGACCACAGGCTTCGGCGTGATCGATTACGACCGCGGACGGCTCGCGCTCGTCGAGCAGGGAACGATCGCCACGCAGCGCGGCGCGGACCTCGCCGATCGCCTCTGCCGCATCCATGAAGAGCTCACGGTGATCATCGCCCGGACCATGCCGGCCGTCGTCGCCGTCGAGACGCCATTCGCCGGGCAGAACATGAAGAGCCTCATTCAGTTGTCACACGCGCGCGGCGTGATCCTTCTTGCAGCACGTACCGCGCAGCTTGCTGTCTATGAATACGCGCCATCGACAGTGAAGAGCGCCGTAGCCGGCTACGGCGCCGCGGAAAAAGCGCAGGTCGCGAAGATGGTCAGCATGTTGATCAAAGGCTGCCCGCCGATGCGTCCCGACGCCTCCGACGCGCTGGCGATCGCCATCTGTCACGCGCACACGTCCGGCACGATGACGAGGCTGCGAGTCCGCGCGTGAGCTCCTCGCTTCCCGAAGAACAGGCCGCGGAGTCGCAGGTCCACGCGGCGCCGCCGAAAGGCCGGCTGGCGCGGACGTTCAGCGCGCTCGGCTATCGCGATTACCGGCTGCTCTGGTTCGGCGCGTTCACCTCGACGACCGGCACGTTCATGCAGACGCTGGCGCAGGGCTGGCTCGTCTACACGCTCACCGGCTCCGCGTTCCTCCTCGGCGTCGACGGCTTTCTCGCCACCGGTCCGATGCTCCTCTTCTCACTCTTCGGCGGCGTCGTCGCCGATCGGATGGAACGCCGCCGGATCATGCTGCTGTCGCAGTACTGCCAGATGACGTTCGCATTCATTCTCGCGATCCTCATCTGGACGCATCACGTCAAGATCTGGCACGTCTTCGTTCTCTCGTTCCTCACCGGCAGCGCGCAATCGTTCAGCGGTCCGGCCTACATCTCACTGCTGCCGCTGCTCGTGAAACGGGAAGACGTCCCGAACGCGGTGGCGATGAACTCGATGCAGTTCAATCTCGCCCGTGTCATCGGACCAGCCATCGGCGGCATCGTCTTCGCGGCATTCGGTGCCGCGTTCTGCTTCGGCCTCAACGGACTCTCGTTCGTCGCCGTGATCCTCGCGCTGTCGACGATCCGCATGCCGCCGGTGCTCGGCGGCGATCGAAAGACGAGCGTGCTCGATGAGATGAAGGAAGGATTCGCGTTCGTTCGCAGCAAGCCGTCGCTGCTGCTCCTGACGTTCCTCGCATTCGCCGGCACGTTCCTCGGCATGCCGCTTTTCACGATGCTGCCGGTCGTCGCGAAAGAGATCTTCGGCCTCGGACCGCGCGGCTTGTCGATGCTGCAGGCCGACTACGGCGTCGGTTCCGTCATCGGCGCGCTCTTCGTCGCATCGACGGCGTACTCGGTCAACAAAGGAAAGCTCGCGCTGATCCTGCAGCTCGCGTTCGCCTGCTCGCTCTTCGGCTTCGGCTTCTCACACAACCTCGTCGCCAGTCTGATCATCGCGTTCATCGCCGGCGCTTGCATCGTGGGCGTCGTCTCGATGTACAGCTCCCTCGTGCAGCTGACGACGAGCGATGCGATGCGCGGCCGCGTCATGTCGATTTTCATGCTCGCGTTCCGCGGCGGAATGCCGCTCGGCAACCTCCTGGCCGGCTTCGTCGCGCAGCGCTGGTCGATTCAGATCGCGCTGATGGTGAACGGCTGCGTGCTCGCGGTCGTGGCGCTGATTTTCATCATTCGCGGCACCGATCTCGACCGCGCCCTCGCTCCGGCCTGAGCGCGTTGCTCACTCTCCGTGACGCGACGCACGCTTTTTGCTTAGAATCCGCTGCCCGTCATGGCCAAACAGAAATCAACAGCGTCAGCCACCATCGAAGAACCTGCCTGCGCTCCCGAGTGGAGCGACATCCTCCGGCAGATGATTTTCATCCGCCGCTTTGAAGAAGCGACCGAGCGCGAATTCCGCAAAGGAAAGATCGGCGGATACCTGCACGTCTACAGCGGACAGGAAGCGGTCGCCAGCGGCATCATCACCGCGCTCGACAAAGGCGACGCCGTTTTCACCGGCTATCGCGATCACGCGCACGCGCTCTCGCTCGGCTCCGATCCGAAAGGCGTCATGGCCGAACTGTTCGGCAAAGGCACCGGCATCTCGAAAGGGAAGGGCGGATCGATGCACCTTTTCGACGTCGAGCATGGCTTCTACGGCGGCTACGGAATCGTCGGTGGCCATCTCCCGCTCGCCGTCGGCGCCGCGTACGCGATGCGCTATAAGCAGCAGAACGGCTTCGTCGTCTGCTTCTTCGGCGACGGCGCGATGAACATCGGCTCGTTCCACGAAGCGATGAACATGTGCGGACTGTGGGGAAAAGAGGGGATGTGTCCCGTCCTCTTCGTCATCGAGAACAACGGCTACGCGATGGGCACCTCGGTCGAGCGCCATTCCGCGCTGACCGACCTCGCGGCGCGCGTTCGCGCGTACAACATCTCCACCGAGAAGGTTGACGGTCAGGATGTCTTCGCGCTGCGCGGCGTCGCCGATCGCGTCGTCCGGCAGATGCGCGAGACCGGCAAGCCGTACTGCATCGAAGCGGTCACGTATCGCTTCTCCGGCCACGGCGCCGCCGACATCCTGCAGCCGTACCGCACCAAAGATGAAGTCGAACAGCACAAACATCGCGATCCGATCGCGATTCTGCAGAACCGGCTCCGCGAGATTTGCGGCCTCGGCGATGAAGACATCAAACAGATGGAAGACGAAGCGGCCGAGCGCGTCGCGGAGGCGGTGAAGTTCGCCGAGGAGAGTCCGCAGCCCGATCCGCGGGAGCTCTTCACCGACGTCGTCGCCGAGCACGGACCGCAACCGGTCAACATCTAAACGGACAATCAAAGAATGGCTGAAAAGAGTTATCGCGACGCGATCCGCGACGCAATGATGGAAGAGATGGATCGCGATCCGAACGTCCTCATCATGGGCGAGGACATCGGCGTCTACGAAGGCACCTTCCGCATCACCGCCGGCATGCTGAAGAAGTACGGACCGAAGCGCGTCATCGACACGCCGATCGCCGAAGCCGGCATGGTCGGCACCGCCGTCGGCATGGCGATGCTCGGGCTGCGGCCGATCGTCGAGATGATGACCGTCAACTTCGCGATCGTCGCCGCCGATCAGATTCTCAACCACGCCGCGAAAGTGCGCTACTTCAGCGGCGGACAGGTCGATGTGCCGATGGTCATCCGCGGCCCGCATGGCGCCGGCGTCCAGCTTTCCGCGCAGCACTCGCAATCATTCGAATCGTTCTACGCGCACTTTCCCGGATTGAAAGTCGTCGCGCCGGGCACGCCCGCCGACGCCAAGGGTTTGCTGAAGACGGCGATCCGCGGCCGCGATCCGGTGATGTTCCTCGAGAGCGCGGCGCTGTACGGCATGAAGGGCGAAGTGCCTGACGACACCAACTTCACGGTGCCGTTCGGCCAGTCGCGCGTTGCACGCGAAGGCCGCGACGTCACGATCGTTTCGTATTCGCGAATGATGCAGATGTCGCTGCTCGTCGCCGACAAGTTGTCGAAGGAAGAGGGAATCGAGTGCGAGGTCATCGACCTTCGCACGCTCCGTCCGCTCGACATGGATCCGGTTTACGCATCGGTGTCGAAGACGCATCGCGCCGTCGTCGTGCAGGAACAGTGGAAGCCGTTCGGCGCCGCCGCGGAGATCGCCGCATCGATCACTGAGAACGTGTTCGACGAGCTCGACGCGCCGGTCGTTCGTGTGACGGGCGAGGACGTGCCGATGCCGTACGCGCGCAACCTCGAGCTGCTCGCCACTCCGCATGAAGAACACGTCGCCGCCGCGGTGAAGAAGGTGATGTACCGATGAGCGAGATCATCATGCCCAAGATGGGCGACGCGATGACCGAGGGGAAGGTCATCCGCTGGTACAAAAAGCCGGGCGATGCCGTGAAGAAAGGCGAGCCGGTGCTGGAGATCGAGACTGACAAGGTCAACCTCGATCTCGAAGCGGAAGCGGACGGCACGCTCGGACAGCTCTCCGTCAACGAAGGAGAGATGGCGCCGGTCGGCGGCGTGCTCGCGCTGCTCCTCGGCGCGGGCGAAACGGAAAAGCCGAAAGAGAAACCGGCCGCCGACGAAAATTCGCGCCGCGCGACGGACAAGAAAGATTCGATCAAGCATTCGACCGGCGAGTACGGCGAAGCGATCGAGATGAAAGGTCCGCGCATCGATCGCGCGTCGGCAGCGACGTCGGCCGGAACGCCGACCGCGGCCGCGCCAGGTGGCGACGGCGGACGCCGCCGGTCATCGCCGCTCGCCCGCAAAATGGCGCGCGACCTCGGCGTCAGTCTCGATCAGGTCCAGGGCAGCGGACCGAGCGGACGAATCGTCGCCAGCGACATCAAAGGGGCGCAAGGTCGTCCCGCCGCGCCATCTGCACAGACCGCGAAACCGGCCGCGCAGAAGCAACTCGAAGCGAAGAAGATCCGGCACTCGGCGATGCGCCGCACCATCGCCAAACGTCTCGCCGAATCGACCGGACCGATTCCGCATTTCTATCTGACGGTCGATTACGACGTCACGAACCTGCTGATCATCCGCCAGCAGCTCATCGACATCAGCGGGACGAAAGTCAGCGTCAACGACTTCATCGTTCGCGCCACGGCGCTCGCATTGCTGCAGCATCCGAACATCAACGCCAGCTGGGGCGATGACGCCATCTCGCAGCACGGCGAGGTGCACATCGGCATCGCCGTCGCGACGCCGGAAGGATTGATCACGCCGGTGGTGCGCAATGCGGACGGCAAGTCGGTCGTCGACATTGCCGCCGAAGTGCGGCTTCTCGCCGACAAAGCGAAGAACCGCAAGCTGATGCCGAACGAGTATCAGGACTCGACGTTCACGATCTCGAACCTCGGCGCGTGGGGCGTGGAAGAGTTCACCGCGATCATCAATCCGCCGAACGCGGCCATTCTCGCCATCGGCGCCGCGACGCGGCAGCCGGTCGTCATCGATGGACAGATCGTCATCCGCGACCGTATGAAGGTGACGATGTCGTGCGATCACCGCGTCATTGACGGCGCAACCGGAGCGGAGTTTCTGAAGTCGCTCCGGCAATATGTGGAGCAGCCTCTGCGTCTCATGATTTGAGGCGCAATCGCGCTCCTCAAAGAAGGAGGTCTGATGAGGACAGCTGCAACCGCTTTGGTATTCGTGTGCGTGTCGATGACGGCCGGGGCGCAGTGCGTGCAGAAACTCACGAGCACGGCGCCGACCATCAAGGGAAAGTACACCGTCTCATTCACCGCTCCGCAGGGAGCCGAATACACGATCGAGGAATCGTCGAACAACTTCGACACGCTGCAGAGAGGCGACGTGGTCGGCACCACCAAAGGAGTCGGACAGGCGACGTTCGAGCATCACTCGACTGACGAAACGACGTTTCAATATCGCGTCGTTTACAACATGCCGTCCGGCGCGGAGTGCGCGTCCGAGGTTCTCGAAGTGACGGTGCCCGGAGATGTGGCGTTCAAGCGCTTCCTCACTCGCACCATCGTTCCGATCGTCGGCTCCACGACAGGCGCGAACGGCGCGCGGTTCAAGACGTATCTCCGGCTGCGCGACGCCGGTGTGCCGGCGCGCGGGCGCGTCATCTTCCATTCCGCCGGACGTCCGGCCAGCGATGCCGATCCTTCCATCCCGTACAACTTCACGGAGCGCGCATCGCTCGAATTCGACGACATCGTCGCTGCGATGGGACAGAGCGGAATCGGCTGGCTGGAGATCGTTCCCGATCCCGATTCGACGACGTTGATGCCGTTCGCCGACGTTCGCTTGTACAACGAGACCGCGGGCGGCGCGACGTTCGGCGACTCCGAGAGCGACGTGATGATCACGACCTTTTACAACCAGACGCTGAGCGGCTGGCAGGCGCCGAACGCGCGCTACCGTCTGAATGTCGGTATGACGGTGATCGGCCCTGCGACCGTCGACGCGATGCTCGTCTCTATCGACGGAACGATCCGCGGAACGGAGACGCGCGTCTTCACCGGGCCGACGATGATCCTCGAAAGCGCCGATTCGTTCTTCCGCGCGCACGCGCAGCCCGGCGACTTCATCACCATGCGCTTCAAAGGCAACGTCTATCCGTTCCTGACCGCGACCGACAACACCACGAACGATCCCGATCTCATGCTGCCCGACTTCCGCCTGACGCACAGCCTTCTGAGCTGGACCGAGTTCTGACGCGGCCGCGATGTCATCCCGAGCGCAACGCCTGGGATGACATCGCGCGCGGCCGCTGTTCTCTTCCGTGCCGAATCCCGCGGAAGCTCGCGTGCTACATTACTCCATGCCCAGCTTCCAGGAGCTCCTCGGAATCCTCATCGTCGTCCTCGTCATCTGGTTCGTACTGAAGATGGCGCGTGTTGCAATACGGCTGATGGTTTTCCTGATCGGTCTCGCCGTGTTGTTCGGCGTGCTCTATTTCGTTTTCGTGAGGTGAGTCGTTGAGCGATCGCAAATACAAGCATCACGGATATCAGGACACCGGATATTCGTCGCAGAAACCATCGCAGCCGTCATCGGGTCCGCCGCGCGAGCTGTTTCGTCAGGAGCGGCTCGAAGGCGCACCGCGCGGACGTACCGCCGGCGGCTTCGGTCCCGAAGCCTTCAAGTGCAATCAGTGCGGCGAGCTGCAGAACATCCTCGGCGACTGCACGCCGGAAACGACCTGCATGAAATGCAGCGCCGACCTGCATACGTGCGGCAACTGCCGCTTCTTCGATACGACGACGATGTGGGAATGCCGCGAGAACATCCCGGCCCGCGTCGTCGGCAAACAGAAGCGCAATGAATGCACGTTCTGGTCGCCGAAGATCGTGAAGGACCTCGCG
>JAOBAU010000461.1 GCA_025463165.1 Acidobacteriota bacterium
AACCGGCAGCTACTACCACCGCGTTCGCGCCGTCGCCGGCTGCGACGTCACGCGGCTCGGCGCTCCTTCCGGTGTCGCGAACGTGAACGTCGTGAACGCGCGCGCGAACGTCGTCTTCGCCGTGCAGCCGTCAGCGGTGATTACCTCGCTCGGCGAGAAACTCGAAGACCGGCGGACGACGTTCACACTCGAGAATCTCGGCGCGTCATCGCTGCAGGTAATCGTCGGCCGCCAGGAGCTGAACGGCTCGCAGCCGTTCTTCTCGATCATCGATCCGCTCGGTCAGGACGTCGCGTTCGTCACGCTCGAACCGCACACGCCGAAGAGCTTCGCGATCCGTTACGCCGGCCCGCGCAACGACGCGGCCGGCTCATATCAGGGCGTCATCTTCGTTGCGTCGACCGGCGAAGGGCTGGCCGTCACGCCGTACGCGTTCGTGAATCTGAAAGTAGGCGGCGGCGTTTCCGCGGCGCCGCGTTTCACCATTGATGGTGTGGCGACCGAGTACGCGTCGTTCGCACCGTTCAGTGGCAGCGATGACAGCGCGCGCGCGCCGCTGCAGGTCGGCGTCCGCAATGACGGCTCGTCGCCGATGGAAGTCGGCTTCGACATCGGACCGGAAGTCTGGCTGACGACCGACTCGACATGGAACGCGACTCCGGTCGCGCCGCAGTCGACGCGCATCGTCAACCTGTTGACCAGACGCGGCCGCGCGCCGAACGGCTCGCCGCTGCCGCGCTACACGTATCTGACGGTGCGCACGAAAGACGGCGCGTCGTCGCGGCTGCTCGTGCAGGACAACGATGCGCTGACGGTTGCGAACGGCCGCGCGTCGCGCCTCGACGTCGGCGTCCGTTCGTTCATCGTCCCGGAAGCGATCAGCATGACCAGCGCGCGCGGCGCGCGGCTGGCGACGCGCGTGCGACTGAGCAACGTCGGCAGCGATGCGGTGCAGGCGGAACTGATCTTCACGCCGGCCGGCGCTGATGGTTTCGATCCGGCGCTCGTTCGCCGCGCAACCGTCGTCGTGCCGCCGAATGACGTCGTGACGCTCACCGATCCGCTGCCGCAGCTTTTCGGCGCGACCCGTCCGGCCAGCGGTCAGCTCGAGGTGCGGCTGCCGCGCGAACGGATCGGACTCGTCGCAATTTCCGCGACGACCGGAGTCGCCGGCGGCAGCGGCTTCGCGGTCCCGGTCGTCAATCGCAGCGAAGGAGCGCGCATCGGTTCGGCGCACGCGCTGCCGGCGATCACGAAATCGTCGACGGTCACGACCGCGGTCGTGCTGGCGGAGACGAGCGGCAACGATCACGCCGCCGGCCGCATCGTGCTGACGAGCGCGGCCGGTCAGAGACTCGGCGAGAAGACGTTCGACCTTCCGCGCTACGGCTACCTTCGTTACGACGACGTCGTGGCAAGCGCCGGCGCAACCGCGGCTGACAACGCACGCATTCAGATCACCGTCGAAAGCGGCGGCGGTTCGGTCGCCGCGATGGCGATCATCGCCGCGAACAACAGCGACAGCGGCGCCGCGGTGCTGAGCCGTCCGCTCTCCGATTCGCCCACTGCATTCGCGCGCACCCAGCGGCTGCGCAACAACGCGAACAGCTCGTTCAGCGTGACCACGGTCGTGCCGGTCGTGCCGTCGTCCGCGTACGCAACGGCGATCGGATTGACAGCTTCCGCGTCGGAGGCGACGACGTTCGTGCTGACGTTCCGCGGCTCCACGACGCTCGTCAAAGAGGTGTCGGTACCGGCGGGAACGACGAAGATCTTCCCGAACGTGCTCGCGGATGTTTTTGCGCTCGCGCCGTCCGTCACCGGCAGCGTCTTCGTCGATGCGCCGACGACGTCGCGCGTGCAGGCAGTGCTGCAGCCGCTTTCCGCACCATCGGCCGCACCGTCGTCATTCGTGCCGCTGCCCACCACGCTTTCCGAAGCGCTGACGAGCGCCGGGACTTCCGCGCGGCGCCCGCTCTTCTTCGACGGACTCGAACAGTCGCTCGATCCGGGCCGCGGCGCGCGCTGGACGCTGCTCCTGAACGAAGTTGGCGGCAGCGGCGGCAACGTCGACATCCTGCTGTACGAAGCGGGAAACCGCACCTCGCCGATCGCCGGCGGCACGATCACCATCGCACCGTTCCAGCAGCTTCAGCTCAACACGATCTTCGCCACGCTCGGTCTCGATTCCGCGCTGCGCCGCAAGGAACGGACGAACGTGCAGTGCGTCGTCGTTGCGCGCGGCGGCAGTGCGCGCGTCGCCGCGACGGCGGTGTCGGTCGATAACGTCAGCGGCGAGACGAAAGCGTTCGCGCTCGCGCCGGTGGCCGGTTCGGCATCGCCGAGCGTCAGTCTCGTCGAGCCGGTGCTGCCACGCATTTCGATCCCCGGCAAACGCCGCACGGTCGGCCACTGACGTGGTGCTCATCAACGACCGGCGCGCTTTCCGTATATCCTGCGCTATCGGCGCACCATGAACCCCAGTCAGATCGCGCACTACCGAGTCGACCGCTTGATCGGCGTCGGCGGAATGGGGGAGGTTTACCTCGCCGAAGACCCGACGTTGCGTCGGAAGGTCGCGCTCAAGCTGCTGCCCGCCCGTTTCACGCAGGACGAAGAGCGCGTTCGCCGTTTTCAGCGTGAGGCGCGCGCCGCGTCGGCGCTGAATCATCCCAACATCATCACGATCTACGAGATCGGCCAATCCGACTCGGTGCACTACATCGCCACGGAGTTCATCGAAGGCGAAACGCTTCGCCAGCGGATGACGACGCGCAAGCTGACGCTCGGTGAAGTGCTCGACGTCGGCATCGGCGTGACGAGCGCGCTCGTCGCCGCTCACGACGCCGGCATCGTCCATCGCGACATCAAGCCCGAGAACATCATGCTTCGCCCCGACGGCTACGTGAAGGTGCTCGATTTCGGGCTCGCCAAGCTCGCCGACGGAGGCGATGGTTTTCTGAAAGACAGCGCCACCGGCGCGGTCATGGGGACGCTGCTCTACATCTCGCCTGAACAGGCGCGCGGCTTTCAGCCCGACGCGCGGTCCGATCTCTATTCGCTCGGAACGGTCATTTACGAAATGCTCACCGGCTCGCCGCCGATCACGAGCGAGAACTTTCTCGATCTCGCGCTGGCCATCGCCAATCGCATCCCCGATCCGCCTTCGCACTTCGCCGCCGGCGTGCCGCGCGAGCTCGATCGCATCGCGCTCAAAGCGCTGGAGAAGGATCCGCGCACGCGCTATCAGAACGCGCGCGAGTTGCTGTCGGATCTGAAAGTGCTGCGCCGCGAGCTCGAGTACGAGAACAATCTGACCGGCGATCTGCAGCGCCGCTATCACGCATCGGGCATCGGCTCGCAGCCGACGTCGATCATGTCGTTCCCGCCGAACGCGTCGATCACGGCGAACATGCTGACGCAGAAGCTGCATCCGCTGCGCGCGATCGTCGTCACCCTCTGCGTCGTCGCGATCGTCGCGGTCTCCGGATTCGTGATCGTCCGACAGCGTTTCTTCGCCGCCACGAAAATCGATTCCATCGCCGTGCTGCCGTTCGTCAACGCCAGCGGCGATCCATCGACCGAATATCTGAGCGACGGCATCAGTGAGAGCGTGATCGATTCGCTGTCGCAGTTGCCGCAGCTGCAGGTCACCGCGCGCAGCACGACGTTTCGCTACAAAGGAAAGGCGATCGATCCGCTCGTCGTCGGACGCGAGCTGCACACCGATGGCGTCGTCACCGGCCAGGTGATGCAGCGCGGCAACACGCTCGTCATTCGCGCGCGACTCACCGACGTGCGCAGCGGCAATCAGGTTTGGGGCCAGCAGTACGACCGCAAGCTCTCGGACGTCGTCGCCGTGCAGCAGGAGATGGCGGAGGAGATCACCGGCCAGCTGCGGATGCATCTGAGCGGCGAAGAGAAACGGCTGCTGACGAAAGGCACGTCCGAAAACAGCGAGGCGTTTCAGTACTACCTGAAAGCGCGTCACTATCGACAGAAGTACGACGAGGCCGCGATCCGAAAATCGATCGCGTATTACAACGAGGCGATCGAGCGCGATCCGACGTACGCGCTCGCCTGGGCCGGACTCGCCGACGCGTACTACGGTCTGTCGAACTTGTACGCGCCGCCGCACGAAGCGATGCCGCGCGCTCGCGAAGCTGCGCGCCGCGCGCTGGCGCTCGACGACACGCTCGCGCCGGCACACGCGTCGCTCGCCCAGGCGATGGTCTGGTACGACTGGGATTTCCGCGGCGGCGAGCGCGAGTTCAAGCGCGCCATCGCACTCAATCCGAACGACGCCGACGCGCGCCGCATGTACGGCGACTTCCTCACCGCGACGGGACAGTTCGATCGTGCGATCGCCGAAAAGAAACGCGCCGAGGAGCTCGATCCGCTGTCGATTCTGGCGAGCTGGGATGTGGGAAGAACGTACTTCTATGCGGGGAGATTGAAGGAAGCCGAGGAGCAGGTCCGCCGCACGATCGAGCTCGACGAGCACTTCGCCTATTCGTACTTTCTCTTGTCGCAGATTGCATGGCGTCGCGGTGATCTCAAGCTTGCGTTCGATCACCTGGCGAAATCGATCTCCATGGCCGGCCGCAAACCGCTCCTCATTACCTGGGAAGCCTACATGCACGCCCGGCTCGGCCACCGCGAAGAAGCCCAAAAAGGAATCGACGAACTGAAGGAGCGGACCGGCAGCTACACGCTCCCGCTCCTCCTTGCCCGCATCGAAGCCGGCCTCGGCGACAACGACGCCGCCAATCGCTACCTCGAGCAGTGCTACACCGACCGCTCCGAATCGATCGTCTGGCTGAAGGTCGACCCGTCGCTGGAGACGCTGCGCGACGATCCCGCGTTTATCGCGATTTTGAAGAAGGCGGGATTGCAATAGGGGACGAAGGACCTCGTCGTCCCGAAGGGCGGTCTGAAGTGTGGAGGCGGCCGCTTCGCCCGCCTCGCTGCGGCCGAAGCGGCCGCACCCACACTTGTACCGCCTCGCCCGCCGGCTACGCCCACCCGGGGATCCCGAACAAACCTCAACACTTTCCACAATTGCCGGTAGGGAACTCATCGTTTCTGCAACCCCTTTCGCGATGCCGATGCGCAGCGGTTCCCGACGCGCGCGGGCCGAGCTTCCGCTCGAGCTGCGCCATTTCGGCTGGGACCGCGCTCTCATTGCGACCGCGCGCCACTCCTCGCTTCCCTGGTATGACGCGTTTGCGCCGGCGATCACGCTTGATGCGGTGCCGCTTGCGGCGCTGACCAGCGTCGGCGATCGCGACCGGCTTTCGCTCGTTGCGCAGTTCGCGGCGCATCAGTCCTTTCTGCAGTTCGCCGGAATCGCGGACGGCGAATGCGATCCTGCGGAGTGGGCGGTCGCGCAGCGGCGCGGTTCCGATCCGCGGCTGTTGCGGATCGGCGCGCGTGCGCAGGTCGATGATTCGCCGCCGGTGTTGACGTCGATTCAGCAGTTCGCGGAAGCGATCGGCGCGCCTCGGCTTGATGTGCTGAAGCAATCGTGGGGACGTGCGGAGTCGGTCTATCACGAGGTTGATGCGCGCTTGCGCGGCGACGCGGCGGCCGATCTCCGCTGGATGCGCCGCGCGGCGTGCGGCGAAGTGCGCGCGCCCGGCGCCGACGCGCTGCGAATGCTGCTCGGCGCGACGAGCGGTCGCTTCGAATGCAGCAATGGCGTCGATGCCATCCGCGACGCCGCCTCACTCGGAATGGCGCCGCGTGTCGTCACGCTCGGCGGCGGCAGTCCGCTGCAGCGCGCGTCGGCGCTCGGTGAACTGATTCCGCTCATCGGCGCGATCGACAAGAAAAGCGAGAGCGAGATCGCGGAACGGGTCGTCGCGGCGATGAGCAGCTCGCGGCTGCTGTTCGTCGTCCCGTCATTCGATTCCTTCGACGCCTGTTCGCGCGCGGTCGTGCAGATGCTCGCGGCGATCGACGGCGCGGTCTGGCTGATTCCCGGCAGCGACCTGCCCGAGTCGCGAACGTTTCTTCTTTCTACCGACCTCGCCGTGCGCCGCGAGCTGCGCATCAGCGTCGCAGCCGCCGAGCGCTTCGTCGCATCTCCCGAGTTCGCCGATTACCTCGACAATGGCGAGTTGCCGCGCGACGAGAGCGTGTCGCCGTTCGCATCGATCGGCGAGCCGAAGCGCTCGTGGATCGCGGCGCTGGCGCTGCTCGGGACGACGATGCCGCGCGAGCTGGCGTCGCGATTTCTGCGCGAGCTTTTCTTCGAGGAGCCGCTGGAGACGCTGGCGATTGACGGCGTGACGTCGGCTGGCGATTCATTTTCGTTCGCGAACGATGCGATTCGCGACGATGCGGCGCGGCTCATTCCTCCCGCGTCACGTCCATCGCTTTGTCGAATCGCTGCTGATTTGACAGACGGCGAGCGCGCCGCCGCGCTGCTCATCGAAGCGGGCGAAAGCGCGCGTGCGATCGCGATCCTCGAGCAGTGCGAGTGGTCATCGGCGGACGAAACGATTCGCGCGTTGCGCGGACTGCCGCGGCCGCTGCTCGCCGCGTCGCCGGGGCTCGCGAAACGACTGGCGGACGTTCTGCTGCAGTGTGGCCGCTATCGCGACGCGCGCGAGCTCGCACCCCTTCTCGAAGACGCCGATTGCGAGCTGCTGCTCGCGCGCATCGAACGGCGTACCGGCGATTACGCACCCGCGCTGGCGCGCCTCGAGCGGCTCGCTGAACGAACGTTCGATGCCCAGCTCCTGCTCGGTGAGTTGCTCTTTCTCGAAGCGCGTTACGACGATGCTCGCGTAGCGTTTTCCGCCTGCGATCAAGAGGACGAGCGGCTCGTCTATCACCGTGCGGTGCTCGCGAACGAAGTCGGTCAATACGTTGACGAACTGCCAGCCGACGGATATTTCGCCGCACGCTTTCGCGTTTACGCCGCGAACGATGCCGATGACGCGGCGCGACATGCGGCGGATGCGTTCGCGCTGGCGTCGACGCTGACCGAGCGAATCGACGCGGCGCTTGATCAGGTGTTCTCGACCTTCACCGCCGGCCGCTGGAACGAAGCGCGCTCGCTGGCGATGAATGCGCTCTCGCTCGTCGA
>JAOBAU010000334.1 GCA_025463165.1 Acidobacteriota bacterium
CAACACTCTTTCCCTCCCCGACGCTCTTCCGATCTAACCGCGCGAGTGTACTCCCCGTGCAAAACGGTCGTCAACGCGATCTTATTTGAAGAAATGCCCGCAGAGCCCGTCAGCGTGGTGGTTCGACCCCGCTCACGCCGCTCCGGATCGTCCGCAGCGTAGCAGTAATCGTCCCGACCTTCACCTCGGAACGGATCCGGACGGGGATGTGGAACTCATCATCGCTGTACGAAATGAGGAGACTGCTTTCGTCATCGTCACCGTAGAGCCCGGTTCCCTGCATCTTCGGCTCGACCGTCACGCAGCGGAACTTCCCGGCCGGCGTTTGCAGCGTTTCCCGTTTGAGAACGGTGGCAACGAGCGTGTAGACCTTGCCGTCGGCGAGCACGGTGAAGCGATGAACTTTGCCGGGCGAGAGATCGAGCCTTCGCAGGTGATAGACGAGCGAGAGCGGATCGAAGACGGGTGATGTCACGCGAATCTCCTGCGTCTTCTTGCCCGGCCGCGTGCGCGTCGCGACCATTCTTCCTTCGTCGACTTTCGTACGATCGTCTTTGATGCGGCCGCGCTCGTCGAGATGCTTGCGGTAATCGACGGTGGAGAAGCGAGCGTTGACGATCGATTCGATCTCGTCACGAACTTTGTAGACGCGCGCGAAGCCACTCGTCGACGCGGCGATCGACGTCATCCTCAAGCCGCCGCCCGCCGCAGGAGCGATGGTCATGCGCGCGATCGCGCCGGTGAAGCCGAGCCAGGTGACGTTGTAGTCGAGCGTCTCGCCGGCCGCGAACGTCTTCTCGACGACGCTCTGCGCCGCGATCGGAGCCGCCGCAAGCGCGAGCAGCAGCATCGCGATCGCATTCTTCACTTCCCCACCTCTTCGATCTTTTGCATCACATCGGAAACGGCGATCGAGCTCATCGATTTCGTCGCCGCGAAGACATCGATGCAATGTTCGAGCTGACCGTACGGTCCGTTGCGGCGCGAGCTGGTCGGACCGTAGAGTCCGATGACCGGCGTGCCGAGCGCGGCGGCGAGATGCAGCGGTCCGGTATCGGCGCCGATGACGAGCTTCGCGGAGCGAAGAAGCGCGGCCAGCTCGCGAAGATTTGTCGACGGCGCGAGCGGTGCGCCGATCGCTTCCGCGAGCTCGCGTTCGCCCGGACCCCACGCGACGATCACGTCATCGCCGAGCGATCGGGCGAGCTCGCGAAAACGTTCGACCGGCCACAGCTTTTCGGGACGTCCGGCTCCGGGGAGAATGACGATGCGTCCGCCGAGGTCGCGCACTTTCGCTTCAGGATCGGCGGCGAACGGCGTGAAGTCGATCTCCTGCATCGGCAGCTCGCGACCGGCGACGCCGCTGGCGAGCTGCATGTTCCATTCAACGACGTGCTTCGTCGTGTCGACCGCGATGTGTTGATTGATGAAGAACGCCGCCGGTTTTTCGCGAATGGCGCTGCGCTCGAATCCATAGCGGCGCTTTGCGCCGGCAACCCACGGCAGCGATGCCGATTTCATCAGCCCCTGAAAATCGATCGAGGCATCGGCGCCGCTCATCGCACGCAACGCGTAACCGACCTCTCCGCGTGAGGCCAGCAGATTTCGTCCCCAGCGCTTCATCGCAACCGGAATTGCGTCGACGCCCGTGACGAGCTCGACGAGGTCGCGATACGGCGCTTCAACGACCCACTCGAGGTACGTGTTCGGCAGCGCGTCGCGCAGCGCGACCACCGCCGGAATCGTATGAATGACATCGCCGAGCGCCGACAGCCGCAGGATCAGCAGCCGCACGCGCGCTACGCCTTCATCCTTTTCAACATCTCCGTCGTGGAGTGATCTTTCGGATCGCCGACGATGACGACACGCCCGCCGTACGCGTTCACGATCGCGGCTTCCGGTACCGACTCCGGCGTGTAATCGGTTCCTTTGCAATGCAGATCGGGCTTCAGCACGCCGAGCAAACGCGCCGGACTGTTCTCGTGAAAGACGGTCACGTACGCGACGACGCGAATTGCGGAGATCAGCTCGGCGCGCTCGTTCTCGTTCATCACGGGACGACCTTCGCCTTTCAGCGTGCGCACCGATTCGTCGCCATTCACGCCGACGATCAGCACGTCCGCTTCCTGCGCGGCCGCCTGCAGATAGCGAATGTGACCGACGTGCAGCACGTCGAAGCAGCCGTTCGCGAACGCGATCGTGTGATGGTCGGCGCGCTCGCGCTCGATGGTCGAGAGCAACTCCTGTTCATCGACGATCGGCGCGTTACGCATCGCTCAGCTCCTCATCGCGCTCGATGGCGTGCTGCAGCTCGACGTTCGAGACGGTCGCGGTTCCCATCTTCATGACGACGATTCCGCCCGCGTAGTTGGCGAGCTTCGCCGCTTCGAGATACGAGCCGCCCGCGGCGAGTGCGAGCGTGAACGTGGCGATGACGGTGTCGCCCGCGCCGGTCACGTCCGCAACCTGGTCGGTGCCGTAAACCGGAATGAAGATCGGCTCTTTGCGTCCGCGCTCGTACAGCGCCATGCCGCGGCTGCCGCGCGTGATCAGCAGCGCTTCGCTGTCGAGACTCTGCTGCAGGATCTCCGCGACGTCACCGATGTTGTCGTCGCCGTTGCCGTAAAGCGAAATGCCGGCGGCGTTGGCCGCTTCCTCTTCGTTCGGCGTCGCGGCGGTGACGTCGGGATATCGCAGCAGGCTGTATCGCGAATCGAGCGTGACCGGCTTGCCGCGCGAGAAGCCGGTCAGATTGGCGGCGAGCGCCGGCGTCACGGCGCCGTATCCGTAATCGCTGATCAGCGCCGCGTGCGCGATCGACATCTGATCGCGGAGCAGCCACGCGAACCGGCCGGCCTCTTCTTCCGAGATCGTCACTTCATCTTCAATGTCGTAGCGAACGATCTGCTGTCGCGTCGAGTGCGGCATGCCGCCGAGGATGCGCACCTTCGTCGGCGTGCGGTAGCGATCGACGCGGAGAATCCCGCTGCAATCGATCCCTTCGTTCGTCAGTTGCGCGATCAGCTCGTCGCTGACCGAATCGCGCCCGAGGACCGAGATCGGAATCGGTAGTCCGCCGAGCGAGAGAATGTTGTTGATGGCGTTGCCGCCGCCGCCGAGCAGCACGTCATCGCGGTACTGCCGCAAAATGAGCACCGGCGCCTCGCGCGAGATCCGCTTCGGCGTGCCGTAGATGAAGCGGTCTGCCACGATGTCGCCGTAAACGACGACCAGCTTTCCCTTCATCGCTTCCGTCAGTTGCAGCAGGCGGTTGCGATCGAACACGCGCCGAAGGATACCTCACAGATGCCGGGCAAATTGATCGAAGGAGAGGACTTCTATTACGAGGGACCGTACATGGTCTTCACCGAGAAGTTCCTTCGCGAGCGCGGCTATTGCTGCGAGAGCGGATGCCGGCATTGTCCGTGGGGATTTCGCGACGACGCGCGCGCCGACGTTCCTCAGGAGCCGAGCGGCGACTGAAGCTCGGCCGTCGCAAGCTCTCTCTTCTCATCCCCGCTCAACACATTCTCAATGTCGATGACGAGGTAGATCTCCTCGGCATGCGGGACGACGGCGATCAGCAGCTCGCCGCGCACGCCTCGCACGAGCGGCGGCGGAGGGAGCAACGCATCGGAGTTGATCGTGATGATGCGACGCACTTCATCGACCTTCACGCCGATCTTTCCCGCGCTCGTCAGCGTGATGAGAATCAGCGGCGCTTCGGCGCGCTCGCTGTTCGGATAAAGACGCTCGCGCAGATCGACGACCGGGATCACTTCGTTGCGAAGAATGATGATCCCTTCGATGAATGACGGCGCGGTCGGCACGGTCGTCGTGCCGCTGTACGGGATGATCTGGCGCACCGCCATGATGTCGAGCACGAACGTTTCCGGCCCGACGCGAAAGGTGATGAGTCGAAGTTCTTTTGACGACTCCGCCATGACGTCACGAGCGAACGCGGAACTGCCGGATCTCTTCGTCGAGACTGCGAATGGCGTCGTTGAGCAGTCCGATCGAATCGCTCATGTCGTTGGCCGAGGAGCGGTTGCTGTCGGCGATGGAACGAACCTGCTGCATCGTGATGACGATCTTCTCGCTCTCCGCCGCCTGGTTCGCCGCCACCTGGAAAATCTCGTGGATCATGTCGATCATTCGCTCCGCGGCGGACGAGATCATCGTCGAGCCCGACTTCTGCTCGACCATCGCCTGACGAACGTACTTCGTCACTTCGCGCATCGACTCGACCGCTTTCATGATGTGGTCGGAGCCCTGCGCCTGCTGCTGCGTCGCACCGCTGATCTGCCGCGTCATTTCCTGCAGACGATCGACGGCGCGCGTAACGGTCTCGCTGCCCTTGGCCTGTTCGCGCGTGGCGTTGGCGATCTCTTTTCCCATCCCCGACGCTTTCGTTGCGGAGTCGAGAATCTTGTTCAGCGCTTTCCCTGCTTCGTGCGAAAGCGAGACGCCGTCTTCGACGAGTCGCGAGCCGGCGGACATCGTTCGCAGCGCGTTCGACACTTCTTCCTGCACGGAGCGGATGAGCGTCGCGATCTCGCGCGCCGACGATGCAGTGCGCTCCGACAGCTCGCGAATCTCCGCGGCGACGACCGAGAATCCCTTCCCGTATTCGCCCGCCTGCGCGGCGAGAATCGCGGCGTTCAGCGCGAGGAGGTTCGTCTGTTCGGCAACGTCTTCAATGACGTTGAGGATCTTGCCGATGGCGGTCGAGCGATCGCCGAGGCGCGTGACGACGACGTTGGACTCGGCGACCGACTGGCGGATCTGCTCCATCCCTTCGATCGTCTCGCGCACCGCGCGCATCCCCGATTCCGCGGCGTCGGCAACGGCCAGCGTCAGGTCGTACGACTTCGCGGCGTTCCCTTCGACCTGCGCGATCGACGCGCTCATCTCGACCATAGACGACGACGTATCCGTCACGAAGTTCGTCAGGTAATCAACGTTCTGATCGACCTCGGAAATCGACGAGACCATCTGCGTCGTCGCCGACGAAGTCTCCTCGACCGACTCAAACAACGTGTCGGTGTGGCGACTCACCTCTTCCATCGATGCGACCATCTCGAGCATCGAAGAAGACGTTTCCTCCGACGATGCGGAGAGCGCTTCGACGTTGTCGGTGATCTTGCGAACGCCGCCGTTCAGCTGGTCGATCGAGTGATACGTCTCATCGATGATGGCGCGTTGTTCGTCGACGCGATCGATCACCGTGCGCGAGCGCGAGCCGACCGTTTCAACGACGGACTTGAGCTGCGCCTGCGAGCGTCCGAGCTTCGTGACGGTCCGCTCGAGATTCGCGGCCATCATGTTGAACGTTTCGGCGAGACTGCCGATCTCGTCGGCCGACGTGACGTCCGTCCGCTGCGTCAGATCGCCCTCGGCGATCCGCTTGAACGAATCAACCATCCGCAGAATCGGCCGGATGATCAGGTTCGACGTCAGGAACGCGATGCCGATCGCCGCGAGCAACGCCAGGAACACGATCAGCAGGTTCGTGTTGCGCAGCGACGACGCCGCTTTCTCCGCCTGCACTTCATTGACGAGCAGCCGGAAGTATCCCTTCGGCTTCGCGCCGGTCGCCTGCGATTCCGTCTTCGTTTCGTAGAACGGCGTAATGAAGAGGTGCAGCGTGCCGCGAGCGCTCTTCAGCTCCTCGTTGTCGGCCGTCGTGATCCGGCTGCCGAGTCCGGGCGGAACCTGCGTCTTGCTGCTGACGAGGCGCGCGCCGTCGGCGCCGACGAAGTCGACGTATTCGACCGATGGATTCTTCGCCACCTGCTCGACGATG
>JAOBAU010000392.1 GCA_025463165.1 Acidobacteriota bacterium
GCCGCCATAGAAGTTTCCGCAGCGCGTGATCGCGACCGGCAGTCCGAACGTCGTCGCGTAACTGCCGGCGATCAGATCGCTGCACGCTTTGCTCACGTCATACGGAAACGTCGGCGCGAGCGGCGTCTGCTCGGTGTAGGGCAGCACTTCATGCTCGCCATATGCTTTGTCCGACGATGCGATGACGATCTGTTTCACGGTCGGCGCGCGGCGACACGCTTCGAGCACGGTCCACGTGCCGCGGATATTCGAATCGAACGTCGAGAGCGGATTGCGATTCGCGATCGGCACCAGCGCCTGCGCACCGAGATGCAGAACGGTCGCGATCTCGTACTCGTTGAGCGCGCGCTCGATCGTTTCGTAATCCTGCAGCTCGCCGCGCACGACGTTGACACGATCGAGCAGACCTTTGCCGGCGACGAAACTTTGCGGCACCCAGTCGCGGACGAGACAGATGACGTTCGCGCGCGCGTCGAGCAAACGCTGCACGAGCCAGCCGCCGACGAGTCCCGTTGCGCCGGTGACGAAGACAGGACGGTCGAGCCAGAAGCTCACGACCACACCTTCCACGGTGCGTCGCCGCTATGCCACGCTGCTTCGAGCTGGCGCTTGTCGCGCAGCGTGTCCATGCACTGCCAGAAACCGTCGTGTTTGTACGCGGCCAGCTCGCCGTCAGCGGCAAGTGCTTCGAGCGCTTCCGACTCGAGGTTCGCTTCGTCGCGATCGAGGTAATCGAAAATCTCCGGCTCGAAAACAAGGAAGCCGCCGTTGATCCAGCCTTCGCCGGCCTGCGGTTTTTCGGTGAAGCCGACGACGCGATCGCCATCGAAATAGAGACCACCGAAACGGGCCGGCGGACGGACGGCGGTGACCGTGGCGATACAGCCGGCTTTCTTGTGAAACTCGAGCAGCGCACGAACGTCGACGTCGCTGACGCCATCGCCGTATGTGACCATGAACGTACCGTCGCTGAGATGCGGTTGCAGTCGCCGGACGCGGCCGCCGGTGAGCGTGACGTCTCCCGTGTCAACGAGGTTCACGACCCAATCCTCGGATTGCCGCTCGCGTGGATCGACGCGCCCGCTGCGAAGATCGATCGTGAGATCGTTGGAGAGCGCGTAGTAGTCGAGAAAGTACTGCTTGATCATCTCGCCCTTGTAGCCGAGGGCGACGTAGAAATCGCGCACGTCGTAGTGCGCGAATCCTTTCATGATGTGCCAGAGAATCGGCCGGCCGCCGATCTCCACCATCGGCTTCGGACGGATCTCGGTTTCTTCCGCGAGACGCGTGCCGAGGCCGCCCGCGAGGATCACGCATTTCATCGTTTGAGCTCGCTCGTCCACCGCAGAATCGGGCGAACTGCGCCAGGATACTCGCCGCCGTAATCACCACGGGCGGTGTCGCCCGTCAGCGAATCGAGGACTTCGAACGCAACCGCATCCTGTTCGTAGAAGTGCACCAGCACGGGATCCATTGTACTGACCGCGGCGCCGACGATGAGCGTTCCTTCGGAGAGGAAGTTGCCCGGAACCTCGACGGTACTGAGGTAACGGCCGATGTCGCGCGGTCGGCGGCGCCACGCCGGATCGAGGTCGTTGGAGACGAAAACCACCGCCCCTTCTTCGTTGTGAAAGTGAAGATTCGGCACGAGGACATGTCCGGGCTGCAGCACATCCCACTCCATCTCGATCTGCACCGCGTTGCGGATGTCGATCTTCGGTGCGATCTCTCCTTCCGAGCGAACACGGATCGCACGCAGCCGAGTGATCCGGTCACCAGGTGCGCGTGATGCATCGGCCCATTCGCGCGCGGCGGTCGTACCGAGGTCGGAATGGAGATAGAAGCGAACGACTTCGTGCGATGGACCATCTTTCTTCACACGGCCCTCTTCGATCAGCAGCGCGCGCGGACAGAGCCGCGTCACCGACGAGAGATTGTGTGAAACGAAGAGGACCGTGCGGCCGTGACGGCCGACGTCTTCGATCTTTGCGAGACATTTGCGCTGAAAGCTGGCGTCGCCGACGGCGAGCACTTCATCGACGATGAGGATGTCGGTCTCCAGATGCGCGGCGACGCCGAACGCGAGCCGGACGTACATGCCGCTCGAGTAGCGCTTGACCGGCGTGTCGATGAACTGGCCGACTTCGGCGAAGGCGACGATCTCATCGAGCTTGCGCGCAATCTCAGCGCGCGCCATGCCGAGGATCGCGCCGTTCAGGAAGATGTTCTCGCGGCCGGTCAGCTCGGGGTGAAAGCCCGTACCGACTTCGAGCAACGCGCCGGCGCGGCCGTACAGTCGCGCGATTCCTTCGGTCGGTTCGGTGATGCGCGAAAGCACTTTCAGCAGCGTCGATTTCCCGGCGCCATTGCGACCGATGATACCGATCACTTCGCCCTGCTCGGCGGTGAACGAGATATCGCGCAGCGCCCAGATCGTTTCGCGTTGCGCCCGCTCGCCGGAACTCCTGAACAGGCCGGAGATCGAATCGCGCAGAGTCCGATACCCGAGTTCCTTGACGCCGCCGATCACATACTTCTTCGCCAGCTTTTCGACTTCGATCGATCGCATCAAAGCACGTCCGCGAACAG
>JAOBAU010000405.1 GCA_025463165.1 Acidobacteriota bacterium
GCGGCCTGGATGCGGCTCGCATCCGTCATCGTTTTTCCGTATCGCGACATTTACCAGAGCGGCGCGCTGCACGTCGCGCAGACGTTCGGCGCGCCGATCGTCGCCAGCCGCGTCGGCGCGATGCAGGACGTCATCAAGCACGAAGTTTCCGGCCTGCTCGTCCCGCCCGAAACCGCCGGCGCGCTCGGCGACGCGATCATCCGTCTCCTCGCCGACGAGCCGCTCGCCAGGCGACTCGGCGCGCGCGCCGCGGAAGACGCGCAGGGTCCGTTTTCGTGGCGCGAGAACGCTCGCAAAGTGCTCGCCGCGTATGGCGCGTAGGGGATGGTCCTCGTTTTGCTGAGCACAGCAGGCGTGAATATGAAACGGTGCCTCGTCGTCATCGCCATGCTGCTCGGCGCAACCGCCGCATTCGCGCAGCCCGCCGGAACCAGCAAAGCGGGCGAGTCGCGATCGGACGTCCGCCTCGAGCTGTATCGGTTCAACAACTTTTTCCAGGCGACGGTACCGTCGGCCGAGCAGGACATCAACGCGACCGGACTCGAGTACCGCTATGCGAAACGGCTGCGCGCCGAGGATGAGATTTTTGCGCATGTGAGCGCGAGGAAATTCAATCAGAGCGGGATCTCGACGAGCTACGGCGCGCGGCTCGGCTGGAGCCATCCCGGCACCGTGCATCAATTTCGGATTTACGTCGATCAGCGGATGAACGCGCCGTCGTTCGACGTCGGCAATACGTACGGACAGGCCGACACGACGACCATCGCCGGAGAATATTCGTACCGGCTCCGGAAGCAGTGGCAGATTGGCGTCGAAGGTGATTACGACCGGCAGACGTTCGCGAACGAGAATCGCAACAACACCGGCACGGAGCTCGGCGTGTCGATGCGATACCGCGGCTTCGGCTACAAATTCACGCCGGGCGTCGGCGTCTACACCGGCGACCGCCGCATCAATCTCGCCACGGAGAGCTACGACGAAAAGGGATGGTTCGTGCAGGCCGAAGTCATCCCGAAACCGTGGCTCTATTTGAGCGCGCGCTATACGGCGCGAGCGCGCGATTACACGACGAACGTCGCGACCTCATCGAACTTTGGCCGCAACGAAGAGCACCCGCAGCTCGCGCTCATCGCCTCGATGAAAAGCTCGCCACGACTGACGTGGCTGATCTACTACTCGAAAGAGGACGTGACGTCGTCGCGGCCGGGCAACAACTTCAAGGATTCGCTGCTGCTCATCGGCCCGCAGTATCGGTTCTGATTCCGGTCAGCCGCGGATAGGGATTCATCGCGCCGCCGATGCGCCGATAGATGCCGTAGTGCAGATGGAACGGCGTTCCCTTCGCGTTGCCGGTGTCGCCGACGAAACCGACGATCGTGCCGCGCCCCACGTGTCCTGCAGTTGCCGCGGCGTGACGCCGTCGACCGGAATCGGAAGTTGCGCGGCGACGACAATCCTGAACCGTCTTTTCATTTGCGCCGCGACAGAAAAAACGCTTCGAGTTTTTCCGCGACCCGTTCCGCGCGCCACTGCTCCGCGACTTCACGTCCGCGCACGCGCAGCCGTTCGCGCAGCTCTTCATCACCGAGCAGCTCGATGAGCCGTTCGCCGAGCTCGACGGCGTTTCCTTCCGGCGCGAAGAGCGCGTAGTCGTGCGGCTCATCGAACGACAGATACGACGGAATCGCCGTCATCACTACCGGAATCCCCGCCGCCAGCGCCTCGGCGGCCGGCAATCCGAATCCTTCTTCGCGGCGATTCGGCGCCACCAGCACGTCGCACGAATGCATCAGGCGCGTCATCTCGCGCGTCGCCAGCGCGACGTGAAACTCCTGCACGGAATCGAGCGGCTCCTCGCGCGACGGCGCCCATGCCGACACGCGCACCAGCTCCAGCTTCTGATTGAACCAGCGCGCGTGCGCGACCGCGCCGTAGCCGTCGTCGATTCCCTTCACGTCGGCCTGCGACTCGCCGCACAACAAGACGCGCAGCGGCTCGTTTTCGCGCGGCATGCGCGCGCGGTAGAACTCGTCCTCGACGATCTGGCCGACGTACGTCACGTCTTTCGTGAACTGTTCGCAAATCGGGATCAGCGACTTCGCGACGACGAGCTTCGGCAGCGGCAATCGATACGCCGCTTCGATCTCCGCACGCACCGGCTGATAGAAGGTGAACGATCCTTCGTAACCCTGGCAGAGATGGACGGCTTTCGACGGCGCGACGGTCGCGGCCGGGCCGACCGTCACCCAGAACGTGCCGACGACGAAGTCGTCATCGCGCGCGTCGTAGTCGAGGAAATTGTCGACGTAAATCCACTCCGCGCGCGATGAGCGCCACGTCAGCGGCAGGCCTTTCGTCACCAGCCGCACGTGATGCCCGCGCGCGATCAGCGCATCGGCCTGCATCAGCTGCACCCGCACGCCGCCCGACTGCGCGGTGTCTTCGACGAAATATGCGATGCGAAGCGGTCTCGAGGCCATCAGCGGTTGCGCGCCGTCACGTAGAAACCGGACGGCAGGAGATCATCTTTCGAGAATGGCATGTGCGCGGAGGTGAGCGCGGCGATCAGCTCTTCGCGGCCGCGCGTCGGCGCCACTTCCTGCGGCTCGATCGCGACGACTTCCCAGCCGGCGATGGTCAGCATCTCTTCGATCGTCCGCCGCGTGAAGAAGCGGAGATGGCCGACGCACGTCAGTCCCATGTATGCGTAGTCGAAGCGGCCGTGAATGAGATCGTTGATGACCGACGCGTTGGCGATGTTCGGAAGGCTGAGCAGCAGATGTCCGCCCGGCGAGCAGACGCGGCGCAGATCGGTGAGGAACGACCACGGCTCATCGAGGTGCTCGACGATGTCGCCGCCGATGATCCAGTCGAACTTCTCATCGATGATGTCGATGATCTCGCGGACGTCGCCGCAGTAAACGTCGTCGATCCGTTTGCGCGCCACCGCGGCCGCTTTCGGATCGAGCTCGATGCCGACGACGCGTACCTTCTGCCGCTGCTTGAGCGCTTCACCGAGCGGCGCTTCGCCGCAGCCGAATTCGAGAACCGATTTCGCCGACGGCGAGATGCGCGCGAGGAGGTCGAGCCGCGTCTGTCCGCGCAGCGAGCTCCAGCGATGCACGTAGTCGTTCGCGGAGATGACGACGTCGCGGCCGGTCAGCGCGCGGCGCGGCGTGTCATCGCATTCATCGAGCATCGCCGTGCGGCAGAGATAGACGGCCGGATCGGATTTGTCCCACGTGACGCGCTCGGTGTCGGTCGCGCTGCGCTGCATCGCCGACGTGACCAGCTGCAGTTCGCGCAGCGTGAGATACGGACTCGACGGTCCGCGCCGCTGCTGCGGATGGTCGGCCTCATTGCTGATCGGCAGCGCAGCCGCCGTTCCCGGCTCGGTGCGCAGAACGTTCAACAGTCGCGGCCCGAGACGCGGCGGAGGAAGGAGCAAAGGATCGGTGACGACGAGCACGACGTCGGCATTGACCGGCGCGACGGCGACCGATGCAGGCTCATCCGGATCGTAAAGCACGAGCTCGTCCGCCCCTTCGCGCAGCAGCATCTGCGTCTGCCAGCTCGCATACCGCTCCTCAATCGCATGATGGGCGAAGCGGGGGTAGAGGACGGACAAGGTCATCGGCGGTTGGCTGTTTCGCACGCGCGCCGCGCGAAGTCAAGAAACCGGGTGCTGAGTGCTGAGTGCAGAGTGCTGAGTCGGAGAACGGTTTTGAGCACTCAGCACTCAGCACTCAGCACCTTCTTTGGTGATTGGAACGATAACCGGGCGCGTAGCGTTAGACAGCCCGAAACGACGAAACGTATAGTGCTTTCCGAATGCCTGTAGCGACTGAAACCCGTTGGAAACTCAACCCCTTCCTCCATCTCGACGAGGATCGGGTTTACAACCCGCTGACTGACCGGAGTGTCGTTCG
Organism: Acidobacteriota bacterium; assembly: GCA_025463165.1. GTDB lineage: Bacteria > Acidobacteriota > Thermoanaerobaculia > Gp7-AA8 > Gp7-AA8 > JAOBAU01. The sequence continues at coordinate 3,930 of JAOBAU010000405.1, forward strand.
CGGGGAGGCGGCGTGGGCGCAGGTGCAGTCGTTCATTGAATCGGGCGATGGCGATGAATCGCTGGAACGCGATGGCTGGATCGTTCGCAACGATGCCGATCTTTCCGCGGCGTCGCGGCTGAAGATCGTCTCGCTCGAGACGATGACGACGTGCAATCAGAAGTGTTACTTCTGTCCCGTCTCGATCGCGCCGCGCGATGACTACTCGATGCCGGACGCGCTGTTCGAGAACATCGTCGAGCAGCTCACCGAATATCGCGACACGCTCGAGAGTGTTTTTCTGCAGAGCTACAACGAGCCGACGCTCGATCGTCGCTTTGTCCCGTTCGTGCGGACGCTCTTCGCCGCCGATCTGCCGGTCGCCGTCCTCAGTAATGGTTCCGGTTTCACGCCGGCGAAGGTCGATGCGCTCATCGAAGGGGGCGGGCTTCGCTACCTCTGCATCAATCTCTCGACGCTCGATCGCGAGCGCTACACGCAGGAACGCGGCGCCGATCATCTCGAAGTCGTGCTTCGCAATCTCGATTACCTCAAAGACAAGCCGCTCGCGCAGCAGATGAACATGGTCGTGCTCGGCACCGGCAACGACGTACACGATCGCGACTTCGAAGCGATTCGCGAGCGCTTCGCGGGGAGTCGGTTCACGATTGAACGTCACGTCGTCATGGATCGCGCCGGCTGGCTCGACGTCGGATTGCGGCCGCTTGCGCAGAACGCAAAGCTGGCCGGCTGCGACAACGTCGGCTCGCGGCCGCTGCAGCATCTGCACATCACGCCGCACGGCAAATGCGTGATGTGTTGTGAGGACTACGACGAGAACTACATCGTCGGCGATGTAACGACGTCGACGATCGCCGAGGTGCTGGCGGGGCCGGAGCTGGCGCGAATTCGGCGGTGGGTGTATGGCATTGAAGAGGCGCCCGCCGATTTCATCTGCCGCAACTGCATCTTTGCGCGAACGCGCTGAGTGGTATCTTCCGCTCGCATTTCAATCCCTGGAGGTTCCGCAGTGAAGAAAGTCGTACTTCCGCTCCTCGTGCTGCTCGCCGCGGTTGCGTGCGGTGAAAAGAAAGAGGACTTCGCCATCTATCCCGGCGCGCAGGCGCAGCCGCAGTTGCTGGAGCTGTTCAAGAAAGCCAGCACCACGCTCGATCCGAACAAGCCGGTTCCGCCGCAGGTCATCTACGACACTGACGCGTCACTCGAAGACGTGGCCGCGTTTTACGCGAAGGAAAACGGTTACCCGAAAGTCTTCCCCGACTCGACCGGCAATCTCTCCAGCGTTCCGCCGCCGGCGTTCTATCGCACCGGCGATCTGCGCTCGGATCTCGATGCGATTCAGCCGATCCTGAAGAAGATGAACATGAACGTCGATTCGGCGAAAGCGGCCGGGAAGTATCGCGGTGCGCACATCAGCGCGAACGGCGATCGCCCGCGCGTAACGCTCTCGCGCCCGTACTTCGATCCGACGAAACAGCAGGTGGTCGATCGGACGCTGATCATCATGGTCAAAGAGTAGCGACGCATGGGGCATGAGGCATGAGTGATGAGAGGGCTGTTACTCATGCCTCATCACTCATGCCTCATGCCTGCGCCGCCGCGCTGATCGTTTTCACGCTTCTCCTCCACGCCGACGCGCTCTCCGGCTGGTGGCTCTACGACGATCCGCAGCTGGTGCTCGAAGCGCAGCGTCAGCCGCTGACGTCGCTCTTCTTCAATTCCGCCGAGTACGTGCATCTGGCCGCGCACACGTTCGTGCCGCTGCAACTGGTGTCGTACAAGATCGATCTGCTCTTCGGTGTGCGGCCGGTCGTTTTCTACGCGCATCAGTTGCTGGCGCTGACGCTGGCGGTCGTGCTGCTCTTCTTCGTCCTTCGTCAATACGTTGACGAGAAGTTCGCGGCGGTCGGTGCCGCGCTTTTCGCGTCGTCGTGGGCGGCGACGTATGCGGTGCGAACGCTGATGATTCGGCACTACGTCGAAGGGTTGGTGCTGGCGCTGATTGCGTTGCTGTTGTGGCGGCGACGTCCGGTCGCGGCGTCGTTCTTTTATCTCCTCGCCATGCTGGCGAAAGAGATCTATGCACCGCTGCCGCTGCTCTTTCTGCTCATCGAACGTGAGCCGCGGCGCCGATTCGCATCGCCGGCGGTGGCGCTCGCCATCTATCTCTTCTGGCGCTGGCGGATGACGCAGCTCGTCGGCGGGTACGCTCCGTTTCCTTCACCTCGCGAGATCGCCGGAATGCCGCCGATGCTTTGGGCGCATCTGATCGGTCCCGCGTATTCGCTCGTCGCACCGCTGATCTGGGCGATCGCGATCGCTTCGATCTTCATCGTGTACCTCGTCCGCGATCGCGGCCGCGCCGCGCTGCTCATCGTTACGATCGCGGCCGTCGCCATTGCGCCGATCGTCGCGCTAGCGGCGAATTTCGAATGGCGCTACAGCTTCGCCTTCGTCGCCTGCGCGATCGCTGCGCTGACGATCGCGGCCGGCCGCGTAAACCGCCGCTGGTCGCTGCTCGCGCTCTCGCTCCTCGCAATCACCGCAACGGCGATGTCGTTTCCGCAGCGCCGCGACTATCGCGCGCAGACGCGCATCGTCGAAGCGGAAGGCCGCTACATCGCCGCGGAACCACCAACCGCCGCGCCGCTCGGAGCCACAGCCCCCGAGTGGTACCTCGGCGGCCTCGCGCAACTTCGCCACGCACCATCGCCGCGCTACTTCCTGTCGCGCTTCGCAATCGTGGCCGGCGAAGTCGATCCATCGCGAGCCGTGACGTTCAACGCAAACGCGCTACTCGTCCCGCTGACCTCGACGACCTCATTCGGCACG
>JAOBAU010000417.1 GCA_025463165.1 Acidobacteriota bacterium
TGATTCCGCGCAACGCGCAAACGCAAAGTGGCGACCCGCGAAGGGTCGCCACGTTTGTTTTCGGAGAGTGTGATCGTTTACTGGGGGAGGTCGCTCTTCACGGTGCGGACGCCATCGACGCCGCGCAACACGTGAACGGCCATATCTTTCTGCAGCTCGTACTTCACGGTGCCGGCGACGAGCAGCGCGCCGTTGGAGGAGTCGAGACGGAAGTTGCAACCGTCGAGACTGCGCTGGCTGGCGAGCGCGCGCTCGGCGCGACGTTCGATGGCGTCGTCGTCAGGCGGCTCGATGATCTGCACGAGGTTCGCGACGCGATCGTAGCCGAGGTCGCGCGCCATCTTGCTCGCCGCTTCCGCGTTTGCTTTGCCGACGGCGCGACCGCGAATCACCACGATTCCGCCAACCTCTACGACACGGAGATCGTCGATGCCGAGGTTCGCTGCACGAAACGAAGCGCTGAGGTCGTTCGTTGCCGGCTGCTGTTGCTTCGCGCCCGCAAGGGCGGCGGCCGGAATGGCGACGGCGACGAGCAGAGCGAGGAAAAGCGCACTGCCGAGGCTGGTTTTGATCGTGCGAGTCATGATGTTATTTGCACCCCTGTCGTAAAAACCTGAGCAGGGGGCGTGCCACGTTCGCGGATCTCGATTTACGAATACTTTAGCACGCGCGGACGCAAAATCTACTACGTGGACTGGAATGATACGGAGACAACTGCCGGCTCGTCGGTGACACCGCCGTATACGTGGTGAAGACAAACGCGCCACGCCAACAGCAGTACCAGCCCCAGCAGCAGAACCATCGCGAGCAGTGCAGTGATGCGTCGTCCCATGCGGACTCGTCAGGCAAGTATCATGCGCGCATCCCGCGATCATTCATAATTCGTCGATGCCCCGCGTCCATCTCCTCCCCTCCGAGCTGATCAATCAGATCGCCGCCGGCGAAGTCGTCGAGCGCCCGGCGTCCGTGGTCAAGGAGCTGGTGGAGAACTCGATCGATGCGGGCGCGCGCACCATCGACATCATTCTCGAAAACGGCGGGCGCAAACGGATCGAGATTCGCGACGACGGTCACGGTATGTCGCGCGAAGATGCGCTCCTCGCCATCGAGCGTCACGCCACGTCGAAGATCCGCGCATTCGACGATCTCACGCGCGTCCGCACGCTCGGCTTTCGCGGCGAAGCGCTGCCGTCGATTGCCAGCGTTTCGCATTTCACGCTGACGACTTCGGACGGTTCGGCGGCAGATGCGACCGAGGTCGATTGCGATCCGTACACGGGGCGTCGCGAGCTGCGGCCGGCGGCGCGCGATCGCGGCACGACCATCACCGTGCGCGAGCTGTTTGAAAACGTGCCGGCGCGTCGCAAGTTCCTTCGCAGCGCCGACGCCGAGTTTCGTTCGATCGTCAGCGTGGTTTCGTCATACGCGCTGCCGCTGCCCGGCCGCGCCTTTCGCGTCGAGCACAACGGCCGCACCGTGCTTGATCTCCCGCCGGCCGCCGACGCTCGCGAGCGCGCGCTGCAGATCATCGGCCGCGACGCCGCGCCGCACCTCGAAGAGATCGACACGGAGATCGCCGGCATCCGCGCCACCGGTTTTGTCACCCGAGGATTGCGCTTCGGCAGCCGCCGCAATCAGTTCTTCTTCGTCAATGGACGGCTGGTGAAAGATCGCGTGCTCACGCACGCAGCCAATCGCGCTGCAGAAGCGTTCGACTTCGACGGTCATCCGGCCATCGTCCTGTTCCTCGAGATGGAGCCGGAGACGGTCGACGTCAACGTGCATCCCGCCAAGACGGAAGTGCGTTTCCGCGATTCCGGCAGCGTGCACGTCGCGGTCGAACAGGGAATCAAGCGCGCGCTCGGCGGCGCGGAAGAAGGCAGCGGATTGCTGACGCACGACGCCGCACTCGCACCGGCGCCGCCACTCCTTTTTTCGCCGCAGCGCTACGACGTTCCCGCGCCATTCGCCGCGAGCGCGGAGTTCACGCCGCTCTTTCGCGGCGACACCAGCGTCGTGCAGCCGCCGCGTTTCGCGCAGAGCGCCACCGTTCCTTCCGCGACCTCCGTCGAGGTCGAAGAAGCTCCCGCTCCAAACCTCGGCGATCTTCGCGGTCGCGTCATCGGCCAATATCGTCTGAGTTACATCCTCGTCGATACACCGGGTGGACTTCGCCTCGTCGACCAGCATGTCGCGCACGAGCGCGTTCTCTACGACCGGTATTTCGCGCGCGTCGGTCAGGTGACGGCGGCGCAGCAACTTCTGACGCCGATCCTGTATGACGCCGGCGCCGCGGAGAGCGCGGTTCTTGAGTCGCATCTCGATGAATTGCGCGCGGTCGGTTTCGACATCGAGCGCTTTTCCGGAAAAGCGTTCGCGATCGCCGCGGTGCCGCGCGATCTCGTGCGCGGCGACGTCGACGCGTTCCTGCGCAAGCTGATCGACGCGTCGCTCGAAGAGAGGTCTTCGCATCTGACACACGTTCGCGAGAAAGTCTGCGCGTCGCTGGCGTGTCAGGCGGCGATCAAAGTTCACCGGCCTCTCTCCGGTGATGAGATGGCGCGCCTCGTCGCGGAGCTGCTCGATTCGTCGAATCCGTACGCCTGCCCGCACGGGCGGCCGATCATCGTCGACATCAGGCATCTCGATATCGAGCGTCACTTCCACCGCAAGTAGAACTGATGCGCGCCGGAGGTAACCTCGGCGGCGTGAATGAGCTCGGTGCAATCGGCGAACGGCGGGCGATGTGGTTCTATCGCCTGCGTGGTTATCGAATCGCTGGACGCAACGTGCGGCTGCGCGGCGGCGAGCTCGATCTGGTCGTGCGACGCGGACGCGCGCTCGTCTTCGTCGAAGTGAAAACGCGACGCAGTGTCGTTGCCGGTGAAGGATTCGAAGCGGTCGATCACGCGAAGCAAGCGAGATTGATCCGGCTCGCGCAGCAGTATCTGTCGTTGCACCCGATGCCGCACGACACGGAAGTACGTTTCGATGTGATCTCGATTCTTCGCGCGGACGGGCGACTGCGGCTGACGCATTTTCGCGACGCGTTTCGCGCGGATGGAGAAACCTGATGCAGTGGGAAGAGTCGTCGCGACTGGAGTGGCTCGAGACCAACGGCCTGGGCGGCTGGGCGAGCGCGACGGTCGCCGGCGCAAACACGCGCCGCTATCACGGGCTGCTCGTCGCCGCGACGCGGCCGCCGGTCGGACGGATCGTGCTGTTGTCGAAACTCGATGAGCGGGTGACGGTCGACGGTGTGTCGGTCGAGTTGTCGAGCAATCAATATCCCGGCGCGATTCATCCGCGCGGTTTCGAGTTGCTCGCGTCGTTTCAGCGCGACGTGTTTCCCGTCTTCGACTACGTCGCCGGTACGGCGCGAATTCGAAAAACGTTCGCGGCGATTCACGGCGAGAACACGACGGTCATCATCTATGAGTCGTCGCACGGCGTGACGCTGGAGCTCCGTCCATTCATCGCCGCGCGCGATTACCACTCGCTTGCATCCGCGAACGATTCCATACGAAGAGATGCACGTTTCGATGACGGCATCTTTTCGCTGCAGCCTTACGACGGAGTGCCGACGCTCTTCATCTCCGCTCCGCGCACAACGTTCAACAGCGCGCCCGACTGGTATCGCCGCTTCGAATATCCGATCGAACAGGAACGCGGCCTCGACGCGCACGAAGATCTCTTCACGCCCGGAACGCTGACGCTGTCACTCGCCGCCGGCGCGCGCATCGCCATCATCGCGTCGACGAACGATCCGCGCGGACGCGACGGGCTCGCGCTCGTTGCAGCAGAACGCTCGCGACGCGAGAACATCGTCGATAAGACAACTGTGCGCGGTCCGCTTGGACGACGACTGGCGCTCGCCGCCGATCAGTTCATCGTGCGGCGCGGCGTCGATCGAAAGACGATCATCGCCGGCTATCACTGGTTCACCGACTGGGGCCGCGACACGATGATCTCGCTCCCCGGTCTCTGCCTCGTCACCGGCCGGTTCGACGACGCGCGAAAAATCCTGCTCGCGTTCGC
>JAOBAU010000436.1 GCA_025463165.1 Acidobacteriota bacterium
ATCTCGCGGAGCTGCGAATCGCGATCGGCTTTGAGGATGATGTCGGGATCCTTCAGGACGTTACCGGTGAGGATGCAGACTACGCGTTCATTGGCGCGGATCGTTCCGGCTTCGCGCAACTTCCTGACGCCGGCGAGGGAGCAGGCGCTCGCGGGCTCGCAGCCGATGCCGGCTTCGTCGATCGCTTTCTTCGCGGCGAGCAGTTCTTCGTCGGTGACCTGTTCGACGACTCCCCGCGTGTATTCGATCGCCAGCCGCGCGCGTTCCCAGCTGACGGGATCGCCGATGCGGATCGCGGTGGCGACAGTCTCCGGCGTCATACGGTGACGATTGCGGAACTGCTCGATGTAGCCGCGGAAGAACGGGTTCGCGCCGCTGGCCTGGATTGATGCGAGGCGCGGCACTTTGTCGATCCAGCCCGCTTCGTACGCTTCCTTGAGCGCTTTGCCGAACGCGCTGGTGTTGCCGAGGTTGCCGGCCGGGAGCGCGATCCAGTCGGGAGCGTTCCAGGAGAGGTCCTGCAGCAGTTCCCACGGGATCGTTTTCTGTCCTTCGATGCGAAACGGGTTGATCGAGTTGAGGAGATAGATCCCGAGCGCGCGCGAGGCTTCGTTGACGAGTTTCATCGCGACGTCGAAATCGCCGCGGACCTGCAGGACGAGCGCGCCGTACGCGAGCGTCTGCGCGAGTTTTCCGGCGGCGACTTTCCCCGCCGGCACGAAGACGATCGCGCGCATCCCGGCCTGCGCCGCGTACGCGGCGAGCGACGAGCTCGTGTTGCCGGTCGACGCGCACGCCACCGCGCGCGCGTTGACGCGACGTGCCTGCGTCGTCGCGGCGGTCATGCCGCGATCCTTGAACGAGCCGGTCGGATTCTCTCCCTCGTGTTTGAACGAGATCGATTCGACGCCGCCCCACGTGGAAAGCGACGCGCGCGAATAGAGATGCGTGCCGCCTTCCGGATGCGTGACGATTCCCTCTTCGGCAACGTTCATCACCGCTTCGCGAAAGCGCCAGACGCCGCTGCGATCGACGTCCGTGCGCGACGCCAGCCGCGCATCGAACAGCGCCGGTCCGAGACCGCTCGCCCACCCTTCACTTCGTTCGAGCCACAGCAATCCGCCGCAGCGATCACAGTCGTAGTGCACTTCGAGCGGATCGAAGCGCGTCCGGCAGGCGATGCACTCCAGCCATTCATGAAACGTCGTCATACGCGGCGCGCTCCTTCGCGCGCAATCGGTCCGCAATGCGTCGTCGATGCGATGCTGCCGAACGCGCGCGCCATCGCGTCGCCGCAACGTCGCGCGGCAGCTTCATTCTCCGCGATCGCGAAAACGGTTGGACCCGAGCCGCTGATCGAACAGCCGATCGAGCCGGCGTCGAGCGCGGCGCGCTTCACATCGTCGAAATGCGGGATGAGCGTTTTGCGCGCCGGCTCAGCGTAACGATCGTCGAGCGCGCGACGGAGCAGCGCGCCATCGCCGGTTGCGAATGCGTGGACCATCGCGGCGACGTTCGCCATTTGTTCGATGAAAACCGCGCGCTCGATCTGCATCGAGAGAATCGAGCGCGCCGATCGCGTTTCGACGCGCACCGCCGGCGTGACAAGGGCCGCCCACCACGATTCGCGAACGGGCAGCGCAACGTAATCGAGCGGATCGACGGAACGCGTCAGCGCCAGTCCGCCGATCGTCTGCGGGAGGATGTTGTCGAGGTGGCGTCCGGAGACGAGCGCTTCGCCGGCGAGCGCGGCACGGATGACGTCATCGACGCGCAACTCATCGAAGAGCGCAAACGATGCGGCCGCGGCGCCGCCGACGCTGCTCGCCGCGCTCCCGCCCATTCCGCCGGACAACGCCAGCCCTTTTTCGACATGGATCGCGGCGCCGCCTTCGTACTTTGCGACATCGAGAAACGCGCGCGCGGCCACGGCCGCGACATTGCGCGTTGCGTCGGTCGGAACCTGCTCCGCATCGCGTCCGCTGACGGTGACCGAATCGCGCGGAGACTCGCGCAGTTCGATGGAAACGCGATCGCCGATGCCGTCGATGGCGAGACCGAGCACGTCGAAGCCGGGTCCGACGTTGCCGATCGACGCGGGGACGAAGACGGTCGCGCTCTTCATCGCATCGTGATTGCTACGACGTCGTTCAACACGCCCGACGCCGTCACTTCGGCGCCGGCGCCAGGTCCGGTCACGATGAGCGGATTCGTTTGATAGCGCTTCGTCCGCAGCACGATCTGATTGTCGGTGCCGCGCAGCCGGCCCATCGGTCCGTTTTCCGGCAGCGATTCCAGTCCGACCGTGATGCGATCGCGCTCCAGCCGCGCGACGTAACGCAGCACTTCACGCGCGGCGCGCGCGCTGCGAACGCGTTCCGCCATCTCGGCATCCATCTGTTTCAGCTTCTCGATGAAACGCTGCGGATCGTCATCGCTCAACTCGTTCGCGAAGAGCGGCTCGACGGCGATGTCGCTCAGGTCGAGCTTGCGGCCGAGCGTTCGCGCGAGGATCAGCGCTTTGCGCGCGACGTCGGTGCCGGAGAGATCGTCTCGCGGATCGGGCTCGGTGTAGCCGAGTGCGTGCGCGTGACGGACGGCATCCGAATACGCGACGCCGTCTTCGAGCTGCGTCATCAGATAGCCGATCGTGCCGGAGAGGCAGCCGAGGATGGTCTCGACTTCGTCGCCCGCTTCGCGCAGTTTCGCGAGCGAATCGAGAATCGGCAAACCCGCGCCGACCGTCGCTTCGTAGCGAAACGACACGTTGTGCTCGCGCGCCAGCGACATCATCTCGTCGTACTCGCGCTGCGCGACCGCGAGCGGTTTCTTGTTCGCGACGACGACGTGACAGCGCCGCCGCAGCGCTTCCATCAGGAGCGGCGCGGTCTCGTCGGCGGTTAGGTCTACGACGATCGAGCGCGACGACGGCATCGTGAAGACATGCGCGCGCAGTTCATCGGTGAGCGATGCGACGGTTGACGACTCGCCGCGCGTCGTCAGGCGCGCGCCGCCTTCTTTCTGAATGATCAGTTCCTGCAGCTCATCGGATGTGAAGCCTTCTTCGCTGACACGCAGGCCCGAGCGGTCGGCGAGCGCGACGCTGCGCAGCCGGATGCCGAGGTCGTGGCGGAAGTACGACTCCTGGCTGATGATCTGGCGGGCGAGCGCGCGGCCGATCTGGCCGAAGCCGATGAGTGCGAGTGACGATTCGTAGCGATCGCGGCGACGCAGCGGCCGAAGCTTCTCGAGTTGAAACTCGGCGTGCAGCGATGTGATCGCGGCTGCGACGTCCGGCTCGCGAATGGCGATGGTGATGTTGAGCTCCGACGAGCCCTGCGCGATCGAGATGACGTTCACGTGCGCGTTGCTGAGCGCGGTGAATGTTCGCGCGGCGATGCCCGGCGTGCCGCGCATGCCGAGGCCGACGACGGCGACGAGCGCGATGTTTGGTTCGGCGGCGACGGTGTCGATCAGTTTCGCCTGCAGCTCGAACGCGAACGTTTCGCGCAGCGCGCGGATCGCATCATCGGATTCGGATTCAGGAACGACGAGACAGATGCTCGCTTCGCTCGATGCCTGGCTGATCATCGAGACCGAATGTCCGCCGGCTGACAGCGCCGCGAAGGTTCGCGCGGCGATGCCGGGGACGCCGATCATGCCGCTGCCTTCGACGGAGATCAGCGCCTGTCCGTGCACGGCGGTGAGCGCCTTCACCGGAAACGCGCCGGACGAAACGTCGGCGCCGATGCGCGTGCCGGAGAACGCGTGATTGAACGAGTTGCGAACGTGCAGCGGGATGCCGCGATCGACGAGCGGAATCATCGTGCGCGGATGGAGCACTTTCGCGCCGTAGTACGCGAGCTCACCCGCTTCGCGATAGTGCAACTCGGGGACGACGCGTGCGTCCGCAACGACACGCGGATCGGCGGTCATCAAACCATCGACTTCCTTCCAGAGCGTGAGCGCCGACGCGGAAACCGCGCGCGCGATGATCGCCGCGGAGAAGTCGGAGCCGCCGCGGCCGAACGTGACCACTTCGCCGTCGACGCCGCGTCCGATGAAGCCGGGCAGGATGACGACGCGTCCCTGCGCGAGCTCCGGAGCGATGAGACGTTGCGCCGCTTCTTCGCAGCGATCGAAGGCCGGCCAGAGCGAACCGTGACGATGTTCGGTGACGATGATCTCGGTGGCGTCGATGAGCGTCGCGTCGGTTCCACCTTCGCGCAGCGCGGCGGTGAAGATCGACGCCATCATTCGTTCGCCACGTGCGCCGATCGCATCGAGCGTTCGCGGCGTCAGCTCGCGCAACACCGCGATGCTCTCGCACATCGACAGCAGTTCGTGTGTCGACGCATCGAGCTCGCGCTCGAGCGCTTCGACGACGTGCGGCGTGGCGATCAACAACTCAACGAGCTC
>JAOBAU010000449.1 GCA_025463165.1 Acidobacteriota bacterium
TCTGGATCCTCGTCATCTCGAGTTTCGCGGCGGTGCAGATCACGCTGCGCAGCGTCGTCCGTCCGATCGAAGAGCTCTCCGTCGCCGCGGAACGGATCGCGTCCGGCGATCTCAACGCGCGCGCGCCGGTGGCCGGCGATCGCGAGATCGCAAAGCTCGGCGGCGCGTTCAATCGGATGGCCGACGAGCTGAAAGCGCGCGCGCGCACCGACGAGCTGACCAACCTGCCGAACTTTCGCGCGTTCCGCGAACGGATCGACGGCGAGATCGATCGCGCCGATCGCTATCCGGAAGCGTTCGGCGTGCTCGTGCTCGATCTCGATCGCTTCAAGAAATACAACGACTCGTTCGGACATCTCGCCGGCAACGACGCGCTGCGCCGCGTCGCGCAGTCGATTCGCGACAGCGTGCGCGCCGTCGATTTTCCGGCGCGCTACGGCGGCGAGGAGTTCGCGGTGATCGTGCCGCAGGTCGGCATGGATGCGCTGCTGACGATTGCGGAGCGCGTACGCGCGGGGATCGAAGCGATTCCCGCGCCGCCCGACGGCGCGAGCATCACGGTCAGCATCGGTGCGGCGCTTTTTCCGGCCGACGGCAAGACGGTCGACACGCTCTTCGTCGTCGCCGACGAACGTTTGTACGCGGCGAAGAAGGGCGGACGGAACCGCGTGGTCGGCGGCGTCAGTCCGGCTGTTCCAGCCGTCCGATCAGGCGGTCGATCGAGCGCGTGAGCGTGGCGATCTCGCGCTCCGATTCGCCGGTCACACCGGCCAGCCACTCTTCGTAAGCGGGACGGAGTTTCTCGACGAGCGTCCGTCCGCGGCGCGTCAGCACGACGCGTGAAGAACGAAGATCGTTCGGGTCGTCGCTGCGCTCCGCGAGCGCGAGCTGTTCGAGACGCGCGATCATCCCGGTCATGTTTTGCTTCGACACGAGCATCTTGCGCGCGAGGCCGGCCAGCGTCATCGGACCGTCGGAATCGCCGAGGACGGTGAGGACGCTCCACTGTTGCGGAGTGATCTTCGCCCGTTCGAAGACCGGCGCAAGCCTGCGCGTGAGAAGGTTTGCGAGCTGTACGACGCCGCTGACGAGATCACGATCCGGCATGACCGTCAATGTATTGACGACCGGGGGGCGATGTCAAATCCTGCGGAAAATCGCCTTCCCCGCGTACACCGCCGCATCTCCGAGCTCTTCCTCGATTCGAATCAGCTGGTTGTACTTCGCCATCCGATCGCTTCTCGACGCCGAGCCGGTCTTGATCTGCCCGACATTCGTCGCCACCGCCAAATCAGCAATCGTCGAATCCTCGGTCTCTCCCGAGCGGTGCGACATCACGGCGCGATAGCCGGCGCGTTTGCCGAGCTCGATCGCTTCGAGCGTCTCGGTCAGCGTCCCGATTTGATTCACCTTCACGAGAATCGCGTTCGCGATCCCTTTTTCAATTCCCTTCGCGAAGATCGAAGGGTTGGTCACGAAGAGATCATCGCCGACGATCTGCATCTTTCCGCCGAGCGCCGTCGTCAGCGTTCCCCAGCCATCCCAGTCGCCTTCCGACATGCCGTCTTCAATCGAGATGATCGGATAGCGTTTCGCGAGGTCTTCGTAATACGCGACCATCTCCGCGCTCGACTTCTTGCCGCCTTCGAACGCGTAGTTGCCGTTGTCGAAGAACTCGGAAGCGGCGACGTCGAGTCCGAGGTAGATGTCCGAGCCCGGTTTGTATCCGGCCTTTTCGATTGCGGTGACGATCAGATCGAGCGCTTCCGCGTTCGACTTGAGGTCGGGCGCGAAGCCGCCTTCATCGCCGACGGCGGTCGTCAGCTTCTTGTCGTGCAGCGTTTTCTTCAACGCGTGGAAGACTTCGACTCCGGCACGCAGCGCGTCGGAGAACGTGCTGAAGCCGGCCGGGATGATCATGAACTCCTGGACGTCGAGGTTGTTGTCGGCGTGCATGCCGCCGTTGATGACGTTCATCATCGGGACGGGCAGCGTGCGCGCGCCGGCGCCGCCGAGGTAGAGGAAGAGCGGGAGGCCGGCCGCTTCGGCGGCGGCGCGGGCGACGGCGAGCGAGACGCCGAGGATCGCGTTCGCACCGAGCTTGCCCTTGTTCTCGGTGCCGTCGAGCTGGTTCATGACGAGATCGATCATCGCCTGCTCGCGCGCGTCCATCCCTTCGATCTCGGCGGCGATGCGGGAGTTCACGTTGTCGACCGCTTTCAACACGCCTTTGCCGCCGTAGCGCTTCTTGTCACCGTCGCGCAGCTCGAGCGCTTCGCGCGAACCGGTCGACGCGCCGGAGGGCACGGCGTAACGGCCGACCGCGCCCGAATCGAGCAGGCAGTCGACTTCGATCGTGGGGTTGCCGCGTGAATCGAGAATTTCGCGCGCGAAGATTTCGACGATCTTGAACATAGCGCGCGGATTATATGCGCCGCCTCCTGGCACCACGCTTCCATTGCACACGCTTCGTGGCAGCCGTCAAACCATCGATCACCATTCTTTACGACGCCGATGAAGAACGCGTGCGCGACGAAGCGCTCGCGAAAGGGGAGAAGTTTCCGGCGCTCGTTTCAACGCAGATCGACGACGTGCTGACGAAGCGCGGGTACACGGTGAAGAAGCTCGCCGCCGTCGCTCCGATCAAGAAGCTGGTGCGGCAACTCGAGGACGACGATTCCGATCTGATCTTCAACGTTTGCGAATCGCTCGGCGGCGAAGGGAACGAAGAGCGCCGCATCGCCGCGGTGCTGGAGTTGCTCGACAAGCGCTTCACCGGCTCCGGCTCGCTCGCGCTGACGCTGGCCGGGGACAAATCGCTGGCGAAGAAGCTGTTCGAGTTTCACAAAGTGAAGTCGCCGGAGTTCGCGATCATCACCTCCGATCGCGTCGAAGGAAATCCAACCATCGATCGCTTTCCGCTGATCGTCAAGCCGATCGCCACCGACGCGTCGATCGGCATCAATGCGAAGTCGGTCGTGCAGAACGTCGGCGAGTTGATGGAGCGCGTCTTCTTCATTCACCAGGAGTTCCACACGCCGGCGCTGGTCGAGGAGTACATCGATGGCCGCGAGCTTTACGTCGCGGTGCTCGGCAATCCGCAGGTCGTCCTTCCGCCGATCGAATGGGATCTCTCCAAACTTCCGGCCGAGCTGCCGCGCATTGCCGGCACCGAAGCGAAGTGGGAGAACGATTTCAAGGAAGCGAAGGAGTTCGTGCCGAAGGACATCGTGGCGGACGAAGCGGTGATGGCGCGCATTCGCGATGCGGCGCTCGGCGCATGCGGCGCGTTGCTCATCCGCGACTACGCGCGTATCGACATGCGTCTCGCCGCCGACGGCACGCCGTACGTCATCGAAGTAAATCCGAATCCGTGGCTCGACAATCGCGCCGAGTTCGCGATGGCGGCGCGCCGCGCGAAGCCGGAGTTGTCGCACGGCGAGTTGATCGAGCGCATCGTGCAGCTGGCCATGGCGCGTACCATGCGGCCACGCGCCGATGGCAAGTGATCACTTCCAGACTCTCGCCGCGCCGGCCGAGTTCCGGCAGAAGATCGAGCGCTCCGATTTCCTCGCCCTCGCGTTTCCGGTGACACGCGAGGATGAGTTCTTCGCCGAGCTGGCGCGCATCGAAAAGCGTTACTTCGACGCCACGCATCACTGCTGGGCGTTTCGGCTTTTCACCGATGCGCGCGAACGGAGCTCCGACGCCGGCGAGCCGTCGGGCAGCGCGGGAAAGCCGATCCTCGGTGCAATCGACGGAGCGAACGTGCATGACGCGGGAATGGTCGTCGTTCGCTGGTACGGCGGCGTGAAGCTCGGCACCGGCGGACTGGCGCGCGCGTATCGCGACACCGCGGCCGGCGCATTGCGCGATGCGAAGCGGCTCGATCGATATGTCTACACGCGCTTCCGCGTGCGCGTGCCGTTCGAAGCGCTGAACACGGTCTATCGATTGATCGAGCCGCCGCGCGTGGTGCTGGTGAGTGAAGAGTTCGCGGACGAGAACGTGTTCACGTTCGATGTACGCGCGTCGGCGGCGGAGGAGTTTGCGGCGCTGCTGACCGAGAAGCGGCTGGCTACTCTTCGCTGACGGTCGTCTTCGCGATCCGATCACCCGTTCGTTTCTTTCCCGCGAAGACGAGCACGAGCTCGAGCAGGTTCCAGCCGGGAATCACGATCGGGACGTTGCGAACGAACGAACGGAGATACGAACAGCGTTCACCGGCCGGCGTGACGAGGCGCAGGCCGAGCATCTGTTTGCCGATGGAACGTCCGTGGAAACCGTCGCGCAGGAGCAGCGCGATGGTCAGGATTCCGAGCGCGATGAACCAGACGATCGAGATCGCTTTCACCGAGCCGCCGACCCACGCCATCGTGTAACTGATGATGGATGACGGAAGAATCAGCAGAATGGAGATCGTCAACGCGTCGACGAGGAACGCCGCGATGCGCAGCAGGGTGGTTTGTGAGCTGTCGGTCATCCGCTGAAACTCTTCCGTCCGGATCGCGTAAACACGATCCTGTGAGGGTGTCTATGAACAGCCGCAACCGTACGATCTATTCGCTCGCCGTCGCCATGCTTCTCATCGGCGGCTGCGCAAGGCGCGAGCGGTATGCGACGACGATCACCCGCACGTGGCCGGCCGCGGCGATTCATCGCCTCGAGATTCGCGAAGTCGATGGCACCGTCACTGTCGACGGCAGCCCGACCGATACGGTTTCGCTGACCGCGAGCGTCCGCAGCCGCGGCATCGCACCGAAGAAGAACGAAGAGAACGAGGGCTACTTCCGGACCGAGGTGAGCGGCGACACGCTGTCGATCGGCCGCCACGACAAAGGCCACGTCGTCGTCCACTTCCCGTTCATGACGTCGCGCGACGTGACCATCGACTATGTGGTGCATGTTCCGCAGTCGGTCACGCTCGAAGTGCGCACCGTGAACGGCCGCATCGCGACGAAAGGTGTTGATGGCGAGACGCAGCTGACGACCGTGAATGGTCCGATCGACGTGGAGACGCAGGGATCGGCGGAGCTGTCGGCGAAGACGGTGAACGGTCGCGTGATCGCCCGTTTCCTGCACGACTTCCAGGGCGCGCGACTCAAGACGGTGAACGGCGAAGTGCGCGCGGTGCTGCCGGCCAGCGCGTCATTCAGCGGCGACTTCTCGCAGGTGAATGGCGATTTCGAAGCGTCGTTCCCGATGAACATTCATTCGAATCCCGGCAGCCGGCGCGTTTCGGGACAGGTGAACGGCGGACGTTATGAGCTGAAGATCTCGACCGTGAATGGCGACATTCAGGTGGAGAACGGACCGGTTCCGCCGGTGCCGCCCGCGGCTCCCGCGGCGCCGGTTGCTCCGAGCGCTCCCGCTGCGCCCGCGGCTCCGGCGACTCCGGCATCGCCCGTGACGTAAATCCTTCTCCCTCCGGGAGAAGGTGTTGCGCAGCAGCGGATGAGGGGCGCGGCGAACGCGCACTCGTATTTGCGCGGCCCCTCACCCGGCCTTCGGCCACCCTCTCCCGGCGGGAGAGGGATTATGCTCGGGCGGTTTGATGACGCGCCGCCTTGCCGCCCTCGCTCTTTTCGCACTCCTCGCGATCGCGGCGCTCGCTCCGATCCGCGCCTACGACGCGTTCTGGCATCTCGCCACCGGACGCTGGATCGTCGAGCATCACAGCATTCCATCCATCGATCCCTTCGCGATCGCGAGCGAGAAGAAGCCGTGGATCAACGGCGAGTGGCTCTACGAAGTCGTCATGTATGCGACGTCGTTCGGCAACACGACGGCGATCTCGATCGTCAACGCGCTGGCTGTCGCGGCAATCTTCACGATCGGATTTCTCGCGGCATCGAAGAGTGCTGAATGGGCGGTCGCACTCTTCGCGGCGTGCATCGCGTTCGCGGGCGGTTTCGATCGGCTTGGCGTGCGACCTTCGACCATCGCCGCGTTGCTCGCCGCCGGCGCAATCGCGCTGCTCTCATCGCGCACGCTCGGTCCGAAAAAACTCGCCATCCTCTACGCGCTGCTGACCGTCATCTGGATCAACACGCATCCGTCGGCGCTGCTCGCGCCGTTGCTGGCACTCGTCGCGATGCAGGTCGATACGCGTCGCTGGATCGTCGCGCCGGCAAGCATGCTCGCGCTGTTCATCAATCCGTTCGGCTTTCGCGCGATCACCGCGCCGCTCGAGCTGACGTCGTCGATTCGCAGCGGCAGTTTCGTCAACGCGGAATGGCTGCCGAGTCCCGCCGCCGTTTTCCCGTTGCTCTACCTGACGATCGCCGCCGGCATCGTCCTCTTCGCGCTCTCCGACGAGAAGCGCGCGAACATCTGGCGTCTCGTGCTCTTCGTTCTCTTCGCCGCGCTCGCCGTTCGCTACGTTCGCAATCAGGGTCTCTATTTCGCGACGCTGCCGCTGCTCGTGCCGCTGCCGAAACGCGGCGGACGGACGTGGGCAATCGCGTCGCTGATTCCGATCGCGTGGGTAATCGCGAATGGGATTCACGGAGTCGGCGTCGATGCGGAACGTTTCCCTGTCCGCTCCGCCGCGCGACTGAAAGCGCTAAACCTTTCCGGCAACATCTACAACGCCGATCAATTCGGCGGCTATCTGATCTGGACGTTCTATCCCGAGCGCCGCGTGCTCACCGACGGCCGCAATGAGCTCTATCGCACGTTCCTCGACGAAGACGCACGCGCGCGGCGCGACAGCCGTGCGTGGCATGGGCTGCTGCAGAAATACGTCGTCGATCTCGCGGTCGCGGAGTACGAGTCGGAGCGCGTAGTAGTCGTCGACGTCGCATCGGGCGAACAGCGCGCGCTGCCGGCGTCACTCGTTCGCTATCGCCGCCGCGACTGGGCGCTGATCGCGTTCGACGATGTATCGATGGTGTTCGCGCGTCGCGCAGCGTTTCCCTCGGGCGTGCTCGAAAAGCTCGAGTACAAACATCTCGTTCCCGACGATCCGGCCATCGAGTATCTGAATCCGACGGCGGCAAAGTACGAGCTGTTGCGCGCGAAAAGCGAGCTCGGTGAAGGGAAGATCGTGCGAGCGATGGAACACGCCATGGCGGCGCGTCACGTCAACTAGTTGACGAGCTCGTTCGCGCGCGGCTCTTCGAACGGCCAGCGTTCGTGCAGCACGCGATCGAAGTGCGGACCGACGATCCGTTCGTAGCGTTCCGCGAAGCCGGGATGCAGTTCGAGAATCGCTTTGCGCGCGCAATTGACGAGGCAGCGCGCTTCGCGATTCGACACCGTCATGTCGCTGCTGATGAGATTCATCGTCAGCTCGACGATCATCCGAATGCGGCGCAGTCTGCGTCGTTCAAAAAACGCTGAGCGCACTTCCGTCGCTGGTTCGGTCTCGATTTTCGGCATCGTGTAGTCAGCGCCGGTAACGCGACTTCCCTGAGGACAATTTCCGGATGCGCGACTAAGCGTGCTCGCGGTCGCCTTCGTTCCAGATCTCGTCGGCCAGCACCGGATCGACGCGCGACTCGTAGTAACGAATGGCAGTGCGCGCGACGGCGCGAACGGAGACGTAATTCAGCGCGCCGCCGGAGATGGCGCCGACAAGCGGCACGATCTTCAACAAGCGATCGCGCATGAACTGCACGCCGAGCTTCTCCGCGACCACGCCGCCTTCCAGCGTCGCCACTTCGACCATCGTCGCGATTCCCTGCTTGCCGATGCCGACGCCCGACGCATACGCGAAGCACGACAGCGCTTCATGGAAACGCTCGCGGCTCGACGGCTCGTGTCCGTAGATCGTGGCGATGCCCAAGATGAGGCGGAACTGCTGAAAAACGAGATAGGCGAGATCGGCGCCGAGCGTACCAAGAGCGAGGAGGCCGCTCGGAAGTCCGGTCACCGCGCCGGCCGCCGCGCAACGAAGAGCGGTGCGCCGCGCCAGCTGGTTCGCGTGATCGACGGCGGTGAAGTCAGGCGCGCTGCTCTTCATCGAGGCGACGTCGGCGCGCAGCTTTGCCGTGTCGATCTCTTCGAAAAGCGATCGAAACACCTCTTCGAGCACCGAATCTGCGCGCCGTTTGAGCTGCGTGACTTTGGCCATCGTCGGGTTCAGCGGAAGTGCCAGCTCCATCAAATCAGTCCGTTTTCGTCGCGGTCGTCGCGGTCGATGAAGAGGACGTCGAATCGCTCTTCTTTGTCTCGCTTTTCGTTTCGGTCTTGCTTTCGCTCTTCGTTTCGCTGCTCGCCGGCGCTTTCGATGACGCGCTGGCGTAATCCGTCTTATAGAAACCCGATCCCTTGAACTGGATCGCCGGCGCCGAATGAAGTTTCTTCAAATCGCCGCCGCACTTCGGACAATGCGTCGCCGGAGCCTCGGAGATTTTCTGCAGAATCTCGCTCCGCTCGCCGCACTGGCCGCAAAGGTATTCGTAGAGTGGCATATGTGGACCTCTCGCGGTGTAAAGAACACCGCATGAATTCAAGCGATTTCCGTGATCAGCGCGTTTCGGTGACGCCGACAAGCGGCGCGATTTTCGCGCTCGAATTCTCTTCGGCAGCGAAGAGCTTTCCGTCGCGGAAGTAGACACCGGCGACGGCGCCATCAGTCTTGCGGTAGTACCACGATTCGAGAACGGCATCGCGGCGCTGGCGTTTGACCGTCCAGCCGGGAATCGGCTTGCCGAGGACGTTCGAGACTTCGTGCGGCGTCATCCCTTTTTCGAGAGCGAGCAGCTTTTCGCGCGACACCGCGAGATGATCGAGCGAGATTCGCATCCCTTCGAGAGCGCGCTGATTGTCGGGATGTTGTGCGAGCACGGCACGATAGAAACGGATCGCGTCCTGATGACGTCCAAGCGCGGCGAGCTCCCGTGCGAAATCGACCTGAATGTACTCGTAGACTTCGCGAGCTCGGCTGTGATGCGGATTGCGATGGACGAACGCGGCGAGCGAATCGGCGTACACCTGCTTTTGCGTCGTCGTCGCGTCAGGCGCGGCGGCCGCCTTTTTGTGGTTCAGGACGGCCTGCCATTCCGCCGAATTGTCCGGCGCTCCGGCACCGCATCCGAGCACGAGAAACACGAGGATGGAGGCGGCTCGACGCATTGCACGACAACTTAGCACATCGCGCTATAATCGCGACCGCCTTCGGCAAGGCACGTCAAGCTATAGCAGCAGGAGGATTTATGGCCGTGAGGGGCGACGAAGTCGCGAGCTCGATTGAAGCGCACGTGCGCGAAGCAATCGAGAGGATGGTGGGGGAGATTCGCTCCTCGGTCGACGACGTCCGCGTCACCGTCGATTCGCAGCTGAAAGCAGCGCTGCAGAGTGTCCAGGCTGACGTCAATTCGATTACGTTTCTTCCGCACATCACGAAGTCGATCGCGGAGCTCGAACAGAACCTCATCGCCGACATGCCGGCGCCGGTCGCGGCCGCCGCTCCCGCGGCCGCGGCTTCCGGTGGTGCGAATGCATCGATCCTCAAACGCGCTGTCCAGGCGGTCGAGCGCGGCAAGACCCAGGTCGACATCCTCAACGCGCTGCTCGAACAGTGTCTCGAGTTCGGCTCGCGCGCGGCGCTGCTCATCCTGAAAGGCGAAACGTTCAGCGGCTGGAAAGGCGTCGGTTTCTCGGCGCACGGCGGCAACGACGAGATTGTGAAGCGCTTCAATGCCGCGCCGGGACTCATTCCCGAGCTCGATCGCGTGCTGCGCGACGAAACGGTCGTGGTGTGGGACGGCAACAACCTCTCGACGCGCCTCGGCGTCGCCGGTGCGACGAGCGCGATCCTCGTTCCGATGGTGATCAAAGACAAAGTCGCGGCGGCGGTGTTCGTCGACGCGACAGTCGAGGATGCAGCGAAGCTCGACGCCGCTTCGATTCAGCTGCTGGTCTTCACGACCGGGCTGCTCGTCGATACGCTCGCCATTCGCAAGAAGGTGCCGTCGCCGAGTCTCTCCGGCGATGACGCGGCAGCGCCGTCGCAGTCCGCTACGCCCGCACAAGCCGCCGCTCCCGCGGCAGCTCCGCCGGTTCCGGCTGTTGAGCCGCCGCCCGCGCCGCCGGAGCTCGCGGAAGCGAACGCAACGGTCTCGATGACTTCGCAGCAGATGCGCGAAGTGATGCAGTCGCAGCGTCCGACGTTCAACATGCCGTCGGCGGACGAGTTCAGCGGCGCGAGCAGCGTGCCGCAGTCGGCGAAGGCAACGACACCATCGATTCCCGCCACGCCGCCACCCGCAACTCCGACTCTCGGAGGCGGCGAGAGAGAAGATCGTCCGAGCACGCAGTACGTTCCTCCCAGCGGCGTCGGCCGCGGTGGTGCACTCGGCGGCAGCGCCCAAAACGAAGAAGCGAAACGCCACGATGAAGCGCGACGCTTCGCGCGGCTGCTCGTCTCCGAGATCAAGCTGTACAACGAGCCGAAGGTCGACGCGGGCCGCAAGAATCGCGATCTGTACGAGCGGCTCAAGGAAGACATCGATCGCAGCCGTCAGATGTACGACGAGCGAATCCCCGAAGACGTGCGGAAAACGTCGAACTACTTTTACGACGAGCTGGTGCGGATTCTGGCGGATGGAGACGCCCAGGCGCTGGGGCTGTAACTTCCGGCGCGCGGCGTGACTTTCGCACAAGCTGCAGCCGATGCGACTGCGCCGTAAAGGCATTGTTCTCACCGTTCTGATCCCGGTCGCGATCGGGCTCGTGATCATCGGCGGCTACTTCTACGTCCGTCGCGCGCCGGTCGCTACGCGCGAGACGACCGCGCGTCCGAAGCCGGAAGCTCCTCCCGATCTCGAAAAGCTGCGCGCGTCATTCATGTCGGGGATTGACGCCGTCAATCGCCGCGATGGCGGCGAAGGCGTGAAGCAGCTCGGCGGATTCACGTTCAAACAGCGCGCGGTCGAAGAGTACCGGCTCTGGTATCTCGCGCGTGCGCACGAACTGGCCGGCAACGCCGAGGCCGCGCGCGTAACGCTCGCGCAGTTGTGGCAACGCGCGCCGAGGATGGCGGCGCGCGATGAAGCGGGACAAAAGCTCGGCGCTCTCTACGCGAATCGAGCTGACTTCCGCCGCGCCGCGACCGTCTACAGCGACGTCGCGACGTCGCCCGATCCGAAGAACAGCGCGGCCGCGCGCTGGTCGTACATCGAATCGCGTTTCGCGCAGGGCGACGTCGCGTCGATGCTCTACGCGGCGCGCAACATCGCCATCAAATCGCCGAAAGCAACGGAGGTGGGAGCGGCCGTTGCCGTCGTTCGCGCACTCAGCGGACTGGCGCCGAATCAGTCGCTGCGATTGACGACGGACGAGCGGCTCGAGCGCGCCGTCGGACTGCTGCGCGATTACGACGCGCAGGATGCGCTCGATGAGCTGACGGCGCTCCAGGCGAACGGACTTCCCGCGCATCTCGCCCAGCCCGTGCAGCTCAATCGCGGGCTCGCGCTCAGCAATCTGCGGCGTTACGAAGATTCGAATCGCGTGCTGGAGCCGCTCGCGTCGGGCTCGTATCGCGTCGCCATTCCGGCGATCTACACCGCGTCGAAGAACTATCGCGCGCTTGCCGCATCGATCAATCCAATCGTCATCAAGACCGTAACCGAGCGAAAGCAGATCGGCACCGTGAAGGTGCGCAAAGGACAAGGGAAAAAGGCGCGCGTCATCTCGAAGCCGAAGTTCGGCAACGTGAAACGCAACGTACAGCTCGTCGATCTCGCGAAGAAGGGGAAGAAGGAAACGTATGAGCGGCTTGCCGTCGAGCGGCTGAAAGATCTGCTGGCGATTCCGCCGCTCGCCGAGGAAGTACGGATCGAGGTGCTGAACACGCTGATCGGAATCGCGGAGTCGAAAAATCAGGACGCGTACGAGCAGGAGCTCGTCACGCAGCTGGTGAAAGTCGATCCTGCTTCAGACGCGGGACTGCAGCGGTTCTGGGACAAAGCGTGGGCGGCGTACGCGCGCGGCGATCTCAATGGCGCGCGGCCGCTTTTCAAATACATCGTCGACACATATCGCAATCCGAACATCCGCCGCCAGTCGCAATACTGGTTCGCGCGCAGCGGCGAGAAGCTCGGAAACAAGGACGAAGCGAACGCGATCTATCGTCAGTTGGCGCAGGCGCCGTACGACGATCTCTACGCGCTGTACTCCGAGCAACAGCACGGCGCGCTCCGACCTTCACGCACGAATCCGCTGAAGGAGTCGCGACCCGACTGGGGAGAGCTCGCCGAGAAGTCGATGCCGCCCGAGCTCCGCCTTGGCTACGAGCTGACCGCGCTCTCCGACGCGCGCGACGCGCAGGTCGAGATTCGCAAGAACGCGAATCGGAAGAACCAGCAGTTCGCCGACGCGCTCCTCGCGGAGCTCTACAGTTCCGCGAACGATCTGCAGATGATGTACACGACGCTGCGCCGCGCGTGGCCGACGCTCGCGACGGTCGAGCAGGATTCGGTGCCGCCGCATTTCCTGAAGCTCTACTACCCGATGAAGTACGAGGATTCGATTCGCAAAAACGCAGAGAAAAACGGACTCGATCCGTACGTGATCATGGCGCTCATCCTTCAGGAGAGTTACTTCAATCCGAACGCGAAGTCAGTCGTCGGCGCGACCGGTTTGATGCAGTTGATGCCGGCGACGGGCAAGGAGCTCGCGCAGAAACTTCACACCTCAGCGCATCTCGAAAATCCGGACGTCAACGTCCGCCTCGGCACGTACCACTTCCGCCATCTCGTCGATCTGTTCGATGGTCACGTGCAGCTGGCGATCGCGTCGTACAACGCCGGACAGGGGAACGTGTTGAAGTGGCGGCATGCCGCGCCGTCGAAGCCGATGGATGAGTTCCTGGAGTCGATCCCGTTCCCGGAGACGAGGAACTACGTGAAGCGGGTGACGCTGATTTCGAGCGCGTACCGGCGATTCAATTCATGAGCGCGCGTGCGCGCCAATCCACCGCGCCCGTGAATCGCTCCTTCACGTTTCCGCGCGTGTCGTAAATCAACGTCGTCGGCAGTTTGTCGGCGTGACTCGCGCGTCCGTACTTTCCATCGCGATCGAGCAACACTTCCACAGACAGCGTCCGCTCGCGCAGAAAGCGATCGACATCATCAAAGCTGCGGTCATTCGCAATCGTGATCAGCGGAATGCGTTGCGTCCGCGCATACGCGACGAGCTGCGGCAACTCTTCGCGACACGGCACGCACCACGTCGCCCAAAAGTGCACGATCGTCGATGGACGTCCGCTCACTTGCGGCGTAACCGCGCGTCCGCTGCGATCGATCGGACGCGGCGGTGCGCCGCAGCCGAACGCCAGCAGCGCGCTAAGGAATGAAGCCGCGAATCGTCCGGACCTTCGCATCGGGGCGGTTGACCTTCACCTCGACCGTACGATACTTCGTGTCCTTCTTCGAGCTCTCCGTGTTGTACGACACGAGGTATTGCGAACGGAGATCGTTCTCCAGCTTCGTGTACGTCGCTTTCAACTCCTTCACGTTCCCGATGAAGTAGGCGACGCCGCCGGTCTCCGCGGCGAGCGAGCGCATCTTCGTCGTTCCGGCCATGTCGCTGAATCCCATGCCGATGCCGATGAAGTAGATCGGCAGATGCGACGCGCGAACGTACGTCAGCATGTCGTCGAACGTGACGCGCGACGTCGTGTCTTCGCCGTCAGTCAGCACGATCAACGCTTTCCGTCCCTGCAGATTGCGGAAGCGATAGAGCCCGGTGACGATCGCGTCGTACAACGACGTTCCGCCCGACGCTTCCGGCAATCCTTCGACCTGTTCGCGCAGCGACGCGACGTCGGTCACGAACGGCGCGAGCTGCGTCGAATCGAATGAGAAGCCGCCGACGAACGCACGATCGCCCGGCTTCATGATGTCTTTGAAAAACTCGGCGGCCGCTTCTTTCGTCGCCGCCATCCGCTTCTCCATGCTGCCGGAATGATCGACGAGCAGTCCGACCGACAGCGGCAGGTTCGACGCGTAATTGAAACTGCGAATCGTCTGCGGCTTGCCGTCCTCGAACACGCTGAAGTTCGGCTGCGTCAGTCCCGCGATCGGATTGCCGGTCGCGTCGGAAACCGTCACCGGCAACTCGACGAGATTGACCTCGATCTCTTCCATGTAGCGATCGCCGCTCATGAACAGCAGATCGCTCGCTTCGTAGCCGGTGGCATCGACGACCGACGCGCGAACGAACTCGATGCCGTTCAGCTTCGCGTTCGGAATGTTCACCGCGTACGGCGGCTCGCTCCATTCGTAGATCTTCTTCGGACCGGCGAAGAGCGCAATCGTTTTCAGCTCGGCGTTCTTCGGATTTTGAATGCTCAGCTTGAAATGCGAGATGCCATCGGGCGTCACCGTGCGCGTCAGCTTCGCTTCGAGCGGCGTCTCACGTTCGTTGACGATGAACGCGTCGGCATCGACGTAGCGATTCTGCGCGTCGTAGCCGACGGCGCGAACTTCGACGCGTTTCGGAAGCTTGCCGAGGTCGAGCTCGGCGCGGTAAGGCGGCGCGTTGCGCGCCATGATTTTCTTGCCTTCGACCCAGAACTCGACACGCTTCACGGGCGGCTTCACGTCGACGTCGACGACGAAGAGATTCGGTGCAACGTCGCGGCGCGGCGCGCGAATCTTCACCGCGCCACTCGCCTCCGGCACCACCCCCTCGGCGATGATCTCTTCCGCGCCGCCGGTGTCGGTCGCGACGAAGAGCTTGTTCGTCTTCACGATCGGAACGGTTTTCGTTACGCGGCCGAGAATGACCGGCGCGTCTTCTTTGAGCGGGATCATCAGACGAACGTCGACCTCGACGTCGCCGGGTTTCACGACCGCGGTCGACGTGACGACGTTCGGCACCGGCACGACGAGCTGCTGGCGGAAGCGCTTCACGACTTCGCCGTTCTGCGACCACGTGCCCTGCACGAGCAGCGGCGTTTCCGGCGGCACGTCCGACGGAATCGAGAAGCGGAACGTGGCCCGCGCGACGACGCCGGCGTCGGTATCGCCGAGCGACTCGACCGCGACGGTGAGGTTCGCGCGATTCTCGCCGCTCGCTTTCGCGACCGACTCCGGAACCTGCGCGAGCGCGTTGGAAGCAACGAGAACTAATGCGAGTGCGAGCCTTGTCATCGTGTCGGTAACACCGCTTTCATCGTAAGGTCATCCAGCATGCACGTCGCAGCGTTCGCCGGCTGGTCACGTTCCGGCAAAACAACGCTCATCGCGGAGCTGATTCGCCGTCTGGTCGCTCGCGGCGAGCGCGTCGGCGCGGTCAAACATACGCATCACCCGCTTGTTGATGAAAACCGCGGCGACACCGCAAAGTTCCTGGACGCCGGCGCGATGCCGGCCATTCTCGCCGGCGACCGCGAAGCGATCGTCTTCACGGGAACGTCATCGCATCGCGTTTCGTATCTGTCGCCCGATGAGTTGCCGGCGCTTTGCGGCAACGTCGACATCGTGCTCGTTGAAGGCTTCAAGGAATTCGATGGCTGGGCACGCTTCGATCCGCCGCGCGACGTCGAAGAAGTGCTCGCGAATCTCGATAGAATCCGTCGCCGATGACTTCGTCTCTCCGTTACCGCGCGGTGCTCTTCGACCTCGACGGCACGCTCGTCGATTCGTATGCGGCGCTCGCGGAAGCGGTGAACTACGCGCGGCGCGAGCACGGCCTGCACGAGCTG
>JAOBAU010000001.1 GCA_025463165.1 Acidobacteriota bacterium
CGTCGACACTTTCTCGTCGGGCGGGCATTTCGATCACGGATTCGCGCGGATTCCAAAACCGTACCCGCCCAACCGGACTGTCGCCGTTGAACCCAAATCCAATATCCGCGGTCGGTGCGTGAGGCTCGTCGACGGCGTGGGTGTCTGCGAGGCTCACGAGCTTGAGAATGTCGGCTGCCATGAATGCTGTACCTCGAAGCGGTAGTTTCAACATTTGACGTTCACCGCCCAGGCTCGCGAGATTCGGCAGTTCAACTGTGGTCGCCGGCTCGAGGTCCGTAACAAATAGCAACGCGCTCGCTGAGTCGAGAGATGATGCTGCAATCAGGTAAGCGGATTCGCGCACGCCGACGCCGTTTCGCTCGGTTACCATGCGATGCGCGGCACCTGCCACGATCTCAAGGTCGGTCAACGTGCGGATCACGGGCAGGTAGCGTCTCGACTCCCAATCGTTTCGCTCCTGTGTCTCGCGGGCATCTTGTGTGCGCGTCTGCAGAAGCCAGCCAGCTATGCCGAGTACGAGCAAGCCGGTTGCGGAGATCGAGCGGACCAGAAGGTCGAGTCGAATATAGAGGGGGCGCTTACTCTCGTCTACTGAGCGCGTCCGTGATCGGGCTGCGTCGCGTTGGGTTTGTGAGGGGGTCGCAGCTTAGCTAACGCTCTGTTAGTTATGGAGGCGGGCGCTTCGCCGCCTCAGAATTTACGGAGACGCCGTATACCCTGGTCGTTTTTCAGCAGCTCGCCAGAATGCGCGCGCGAATCCCCCACAACACCTTGAACACCTTCGCGAGCTCTGCCGGCGGTTCCTCGCCGTACCACGACGCGGTCTTGTCGCCGATCGTGAGCGTGTAGCGAATCTGATCGGGATGGCCGGGCGGCGGCGCGTCGCTGTTCGCGATCGACAGCAGCGACGCGAGCTCATTCCGCTCCGCATCAGTCATCACGCCGTTGCACGTGCGGCGCGTGTCGTTCGCGGCGACGCGCGGATCATCGATCGTCAGTCCGCCGACGCCGCGGCCGGCGATTCCACCTTCACTCGTGACGGCGATGTGAGGAAGCGGCGACGTCATCGGCGTCGAAGTGTTGCACGAGCTTACGAAGAGCGCGACCAGCAGCAGTGTCCGCATGTTCACCTTCCCGTTGCAGTTTCGACGCGCGCGGCGGTTTCCGCAAGCACCGCGCGCCGCTCGAACATGGCAGGAGGAGACCATGTTCGAAACATCCGTCATCGCCGTTCACACGCAGCGCCCGCAGCGGAGGGCCGGACTCTTCACCATCTCCGTCGCCATGCACACGCTCGTCGTCGTCGCCGCCGTGACGGCCGGGATCTCGTCGATCAGTTTCCCGACCAACGCGCCGAATCAGAGCGAGACGTTCAATCCGATCATGCCGGTGATGATGCCGGCCGGCGGCGGAGGCGGAGCCGTGCAGCGTCCGCAGCCTCCCGCGGAGAAGCCGCAACCCGCGCAGCAACAGCAGGTCACCGCGCCGCCGGAGCAGGTCGCACCGCGCGCGATTCCGGATGCGATTCCGAACGTCGCGTCGACGTCGACTGCCGACATCGGCACTCCCGGACCGGGAACGCCCGGCGTCGGCGATGCCGGCCCCGGTCCTGGAATCGGCAACGGACCGGGACCGGGCGGACCCGGCGTCGGCGAAGGACCGGCGACGGTCGCCGTTCCGAACGTCATCTTCCAGCCGGGCGCCGACGTGAAAGCGGCCACCGTGATCTCGCGCGTCGCGCCGCAATATCCGGCGCTGCCGCTGAAGATGCACATGGGCGGCACCGTCACCGTGCACTGCGTCATCGATCGCAACGGACGCATTCGCGAGCCGCAGGTCACCAGCAGCACGTCGACGCTTTTCAATCAGGCGGCGATCGATGCCGTGCAGCAATGGACGTTCGCGCCCGGCACGATGCACGGCCAGGCGGTCGACACGTACTTCGAATTGAAGGTGACGTTCAGCGTGAAGTGAGATGACATAATCGATTCAGGTGTTTGTCCCGAAATCGATCGTCTGTTTTCGAGAGGGATTCACGCGCGAGCAGGTGATGCGCGATCTGATCGCCGGCGTCGTCGTCGGCATCGTCGCGCTCCCGCTCGCGCTGGCATTCGCCATCGCCTCAGGTGTCCCGCCCGAGCGCGGTCTCTACACCGCCATCGTAGCCGGCTTCATCATCTCCGCCCTCGGCGGCAGTCGCGTGCAGATCGGCGGTCCGACCGGCGCGTTCGTCGTCATCGTCTACGGCATCGTCACGAAGTTCGGCTACGACGGACTCGTCATCTGTACCGTCCTCGCCGGCGCGATTCTCATCGTGCTCGGCCTCGCGCGAATGGGCGCGCTGCTCAAGTTCATTCCGTATCCGGTCATCACCGGCTTCACCTCCGGCATCGCCGTGATCATCTTCTCGTCGCAGGTGAAGGACTTCCTCGGCCTGAAGATGGGAACCGTACCGCCCGACTTCATGGAGAAGTGGGTCGCGTACGGCGACAACCTGCAGACGCTCAGCGTGCCGACGGCGCTCGTCGCGTTCGGCTCGCTGCTCATCCTCCTGGTGTGGCCGCGCATTTCGCGAATGGTTCCCGCTCCGTTCGTGGCGATGATCGCCGCCACCGCCGCAGTGGCGATCTTTCATCTGCCGGTCGAAACGATCGGCTCCCGTTTCGGCGCGGTGCCGTCGATGCTTCCCGCGCCGCATCTTCCGAACATCCCGTGGTCGCATCTGCGCGATTTCATCTCGCCCGCGCTCACCATCGCGCTGCTCGCCGCGATCGAATCGCTGCTCTCCGCGGTCGTTGCCGACGGCATGATCGGCACGCGGCACAAATCGAACGCGGAGCTCGTCGCGCAGGGCGTCGCGAACATCGTCTCGCCGCTGTTCGGCGGCATTCCCGCTACCGGCGCGATCGCGCGCACCGCGACGAACATCCGCAGCGGCGGACGGACGCCGCTGGCCGGTATGACGCACGCCGTCACGCTGCTGCTCATCCTCATCTTTCTCGGACGCTGGGCGGCGATGGTGCCGCTGGCCGCGCTTGCCGCGATCCTCGTCGTCGTCGCGTATCACATGAGCGAGTGGCGCTCGTTCGCCGGCCTGCTGCGCGCGCCGCGCAGCGATCTCGTGGTGCTGCTCCTGACGTTCGTACTGACGATCTTCGTCGACCTCACCATCGCCGTGCAGGTCGGCATCGTCATCTCGTCGCTCCTCTTCATGAGGCGGATGGCCGACGTCACGAACATCGAAGGGGTGGCGACGGAACTGGACGATGACGATGAAGATCCCGACGAGATCACGCGGGTGCGGAAGAAGCGGCGCATCGTCGGCGGTCATGAGATTCCGCCGGGAGTCGAGATTTACGAAGTGAACGGTCCGTTCTTTTTCGGCGCCGCAGACAAACTGAAGGACGTGATGAGAGAGATCGCGAAGCCGCCGAAGGTGTTCATTCTGCGAATGCGCAACGTGCCGGTCATCGACGCCACCGGGATTCACGCGCTGGAGCAGATGGCGAAGAAGTCGCGCGCGCAGGGGACAGCGTTCATTCTCACCGAGGTGCGGCAACAGCCGCTGAGAGCAATGGTGAGGGCGCGGAAGCTCGACGCGCTCGGCGGGCGAGAGCACCTCGCGAAAACGCTGGAGCTCGCGCTCGAGCGCGCCGCTCATATACTCGCCTCCTCATGACGCGTATCGGTTCCGTCATTTTCCTCACCGCGGCGCTGCTTCTTTCCGCCTGCACGACTGCGCAGCAGGCGGCACTGGATCCCGCTGCCGCTTATCGATCGGTCGTGTTTGATACGGCTGTTTATCAGCGCGATCACGTCCACGAATTGCGGCCGCTGATCTCGACCGATGGCACGGTGCTCGTCGTTTCGCTGCGCGGTTCCGCGCTCGCGAAAGGAACGCTGAAGACCGACCGCGAGATGTGGGTGACCGGCGTGCCGGAAGTACGCGATCGCTGTCGCGCATTCGATGGCGACGTGCTCGCGCGCCTGCATCAGCTGCTCGGATTGACGCCGGTCACTCCCGGCGAGACCGCATACTTCAGCACGATCCGCGTGCGTCTTTCCGATCTCTTCCGTCCCGCGCCTGATCCGCGCATCGACACGAAGTTCCCGTGCGAGAACACGTCGTCCGACACCTGCGGCAACGACTTCCCGTCAGACGCGACTCCCGAGCATCGCGCATGGATCGCGCAAAGCGGACTCGGTCTCCATCGCTGGCCGGACGGCTACCCCTGGACGCACCTCGGCTACACCTACGACTGGGGCGCCCGCGAGAAATTCGCCTACGGCGCCTCGGAGTACATCGTGCGCAAAGATGCGAACGTCGAAGTACTCGATGCGGTGAGCTACGACGTGTATTGCAAACGCTAACTCTCCGGCGCGATCTCAACCGCGTCCGCTTTGCGTTTCGACAATGACGTCACGTACGTCACTCCCACGACGCCGCCGATCGTCAATATGCTGCCGATTGCGGCCATCGGCGTGATGCGGTCGGCGAGGAACGTGGCGCCGAGGGCCATCGATATGACGACGGCCAGCTGCGAGATCACGCCGACCGTCATTGCGTCGACCCAGCGAAGGCTGAACGTCAACAACAGTTGGGCGACGATCGCGCAGAGCGACGTTGCGGCGAGCCAGCCCCATTCGGCGGCGTGTGGCGTCTTCCACGTCAGGAGTCCGAGCGGCATCGTGGTCAGCAGTCCGAGCGAACAAAAGCTGCCGTAGACCGACCAGGAGTTTTCGCCGCGTCGCGCCGCGCGCATCGCGGTCACGGCGGCGCCGGAACAGACGCCGGACGCGAGTCCGATCAGCTCCCATTTGCCGAAGCCGAGGAGATCGCCGGGCGCCGCGTGCGCGTGGACGACGAGGAAGATTCCGGTGAGTGCGACCGGCAGTGGCAGAAGCACTTTCGGACTGATCTCTTCACCGATGAAGATGACCGAGAGCGTGCCGGCGAAGATCGGCGCGGTGTAATTGAGCAGCGTCGCGACGCCGACCGAGGTGTGCTCGATGGCGATGAAGTAGAGCAGCACGGCGATGCCGCCGAAGAGTCCGCGATAGAGCAGCAGATCGACGCGATGAAAGGTCATGGCGTCGCGTCGATAACGCGGGACGACGAGGCAGGGGAGGATGCCGACGGCGAAGCGGATCATCGCCACCTGCGGACCGCTGAGCCGCGCCGACGCGAGCTTGGCGGAGAACGCCATCAGCCCGAAGAAGAACGCCGACGTCGTCATCAGCAGCAGGGCGCGATGCATCGCACTCTTTTCGGGCACGGCGCGGAAGAGTAGCATCCGCCCCCATGTCTCCAACTTCCGACGATGAGATCCGTTACCGCGCTGCCGAACGCACCGACGCCGCGACGATCGTCGCCTTTCAGCAGGCGATGGCGCGTGAGACTGAAGAGATCGAGCTCGATCCCGACACCGTGACGCGCGGCGTTGCGGCGGTGTTCGATGCGCCATCGACGCTCGGACGCTACTTCATCGCCGAAAGCGGCGGCGTCGTGACCGCGTCGCTGATGCTGACGTACGAATGGAGCGACTGGCGCAACGGAAACGTCTGGTGGATTCAGAGCGTGTACGTGACGCCTGACTATCGGCGTCGACGGATTTACGCCGGTTTGTACGCATACGTTCGCGCGCTGGCGGAGAGCGATCCGGCCATTCGCGGGATCCGGCTTTACGTCGATCGGCGCAACGTCGCGGCGCAGGAGGTCTATCGCCGCCTCGGCATGAACGGCGAGCATTACCAGGTGTTCGAGTGGATGAAATGACGTCCTGGCACGCCGCTTGAGGATGAGTCCTCTCACTGAGGGGACAACAATGAAAAACTCAAGACAGTGGACGATTGGCCTGGCCGCGGTGGCGGTTGTGGCTGCAACCGCAGCGACGGCAATTCATCACTACGGCGAGACGACTCCTTTGCACCGGGCGAAAGCGGACATGCTCGCGCCGCAACTCACCGACGCGGCGATCGTCGATGCGCTTCGCGTGGCGAAGGTCGACGTGGCGCGCCTTTCAGTGCGCAGCACCGGCGGTATCGTCGTTCTGCGCGGCAACGCCGATCGCGGAACATCCGAGCGCGCCGTGTCGGTCGTGAAGACCCTCGGCTACGCGCGCGTAGCAAATCTGATCTCCGAGCGAGCTGCCATCGACGATGAAGGCATTCGCCGCGACGCCGAGCGCCAGCTCGCCCGAGCGCGCGGTCTCGACGGCTGCACGCTCCGCGTCAGCTGCGAGCGCGGCATCCTGCGCGTCGAAGGAACGGCTGCCAATGAACTGCAGGCCGATCTCGCCCGCACCGTGCTGCGGACGGTCCAGGGCGCAAACGAAGTACGAGTGAATCTGCAACCGGTCAGTTGAACTCGAGATGCAGCACGCGTCGATGGCTCGGCATTTTCGCGACCGACGACGCATGTACGAGAAGGGGCCGCATGATGATTGCGGCCCCTTTTTTTACAGGCAGCGTGATCACGGGACCGGCTGCCGCGATGGTCGCGATCTGCGCGGCCGTCAGCTTGCCGCCGAGATGGCTTCCGGCAACCACACGCAGAGGTCCGTTCTCTTCGGCGCAGTCGTCGAGATGCAGACGGATGGCGAACATCGATTCGAGGACTTCAGTGGCCGGTTCAATCCGTGCGGAGTCCTCTCCTCGAATCACGCGATCCTGATGCCACGGCACTTTCCAGTTCGCGTTCGCGCTTTTGTCGAAAAGCGTCGCGTTCGTCGCGATGCGCTCCGCTGACAGGGCGATCAGCGCGGGTGACCGGAGCAGCGCGCGCACGGCGGAATGCCCGATGAGATTTCGCACGCCGCCGCGGCGTGCCGCCGGCGCCGGCAACGCGGCGGCGATCGCGTCACATTCATCGAACGTCAGTACGTCGGGAACGACGACGTAACCTCGCTGCCCCAGCTCAGCGCATCGGCCGGACACGACCCTTCACCTTCCAGCCGAACTCCTGCAGATCGATGCGCGAGCGTTTGTCGAACGTCACCCCTTCCGCGAGCAGCAGCTCGCGCTGGAGCTCGTGCGAATCGCCGCTGCTGCGCGGGCTCACCTCGCCTCGCGCATTCACGACGCGGTGCCACGGCACGTTGTCGTGCGGCAGCTTGTGGAGCGCGTAGCCGACCTGTCTCGCGTGGCCGTCGAGTCCGGCCAGCGTTGCGATCTGACCGTAGGTCGCTACGCGTCCGCGCGGGATGCGTCGTACCGTTTTGTAGATCGTTTCGTAACGGTCATTCATCAGGCGACGGCGGATTGTAGCTTGCGGAACTGCCCAAAATATTGTTCACTTCGAGCGTAGTGACTTAGGAGTCTCCAATGCCGAGAGCATTCGCGTCGGGCCAGATCGCATTCGGGCTCGTCTCCATTCCGGTGAAGCTTTTTTCCGCGACGGAGTCGTCGGAGAAGATCAGCTTCAACATGCTGCACAAGGATTGCGGCAACCGCGTCCAGCAGCAGTTGTTCTGTTCCAAAGATGAGCGCACGGTCGATCGCACCGAGATCGTGAAGGGCTACGAGTTCTCGCGCGGCCAGTACGTGCTCTTCTCCGAGGAGGAGTTGAAGACGCTGGAGGAAAAGGCGTCGCAGGCGATCGAGATCACGGAGTTCCTTCCGAGCTCGCAGATCGATCCGATCTATTTCGCGAAGGCGTATTACCTCGCGCCCGACAAAGGCGGAGATCGCGCGTACACGCTGCTCAGCAAAGCGCTGCAGCAGACCGGACGCTGGGCGCTCGGCAAGTACGCGGCGCGCGGCAAGCAGTTTCTCGTGGTGATCCGTCCGATCTCGAACGGGCTCGTCATGCAGCAGCTCTACTATCCGAACGAAGTGCGCTCCCTGTCCGATCTCGAGATCGGCGACGCGGTCGTGAAAGACAACGAGTTGAAGATGGCGGTGCAGCTGGCCGAGATGGGAGCAACCGAGGAGTTCCATCCGGAGGAGTATCGCGATGAGGTGTCAGAGCGGGTGCGCGCGCTGATTCAGCGGAAGATCGAAGGGGAAGAGATCACTTCCGCGGACGCCGACGAGCAGCCGAAGGCGCAGGTCATCGATCTGATGGAAGCGCTGCGCGCCAGTCTGGCCAATCCGAAAGGCCGCGGCAGCAGCAGCGGAAGCTCGTCATCGTCGAAGCCCTCGAAGATCGCCGCGAAGGCGGAAGAGAAGCGGAAGCCGGCCAAGCCCGCGGATCGCCGCGCAGCCGCGCAATCGAAAGCACGCGCAAAATAGCCGGCACGACCGGCTGCGGCCGGCACGGCCGGCTGCGCTGCTTCGCGCAGCGTCGGCGGACGGCTTCGCGGCGGATGATTGCGTACCGTACGGATTCACGTCATGAATGAAAAAAAGCCTGCGACTTTCGTCGCAGGCTTTTTGTTTGCTCGCTGTTTATGTAACTACGGAGTCGTCGTCACCGTTGCGGTCGCACTGTCGACGCTGCCGCAGGAGTTCGTGACCTGCACCCAGTACGACTCCGATCCGCTCGTCGCAACCGGCGTCAGGATCGTCCGGGTGGTGGCACCGGCGATCGGGAAGCCGGTCTGGCCCGACGATCCGCGATACCACTGATAGGTGAACGGTCCGCTGCCGGCCGGCTTTACTTCCAGCGTTGCCGACTTACCGCTCTGCACGCTCTGCGACGACGGCTGGTTGCCTGGCGCGCCGAAGATGAGCGCCGGATAGCAGTCGAGGGTCACGAGGAACGAAGTCGTGGAGATCACGCCGCCGGCGTTCGCGGTGACTTCGACGCGATAGTCGCGCGGAGCCGCGCTCGGATTTCCGCTGATCGTGACGCTCGACTCGGTGAGGCTGTTCGCGGCGATCGGCGTCGTCGGGAAAGAGAACTGCAATCCTTCGGGATCGCTCGTTGCGGAGAGCCTGACCGGCGCGCTGACGTTCGCCGACGCAACGAGCAGTGGAACGGTGAGCGGCTCGGCGGTCGTCAGGAGCGGCGTGCCGCTCTCTTCTTCCGGACGATCGGTCATCACGCTGACGAATGGAACGACCGGCTCGGGAGTCGGTGCCGGAGTGGAAGTCGTCGTGCCCGGCTGCGGGAAAACGCCGCCACCCGGATGCGGGAAGCCGGCGAGCGTGCCGGTGCCGTTGCCGGCGCCGGTGTTGCCGCCGCCCGGCGTCGGGAAGCCGCCGCCGGTGCCGCCACCGGTGCCACTGCCGCCGGAACAGTTCGCGGTTCCGGGGCCGGCCGGATCGCCGTCCGCGGGAGTCGTCGGTGCGCCGGTGCTGGTCGCAGCGAATGTGATCGTGCCGCTGTTCATCTGCACGTCGCTGCCGCAGCGGAAGTTGAAGTTGCCGGTGAAGGAGATCAGTCGCGGGCTGAGGGAATTGACCGGATACTCGATCGTCAGGCCGCTCACGCTGAACGTTCCTTCGGAAACGGAGCAGATCGGTCCCGGACCGTAATCAAAGTAGAACGACGGCTGTCCGACGCGGCTGACGCTGTTGTTCAGACAGTACGTTCCCGGCACGACGTTCGACAACACGCCCGGATTGAG
>JAOBAU010000005.1 GCA_025463165.1 Acidobacteriota bacterium
TCGGCCTGACCGGACTGACGGTCGCCGAATACTTCCGCGATCAGGAAGGGCAGGACGTGCTGCTCTTCATCGACAACATCTTCCGCTTCACGCAGGCCGGTTCCGAAGTTTCCGCACTCCTCGGCCGTATGCCGAGCGCCGTCGGTTACCAGCCGAACCTCGCCACCGAAATGGGCGAGCTGCAGGAGCGCATCACCTCGACGAAGAAGGGCTCGATCACCTCGGTGCAGGCGATCTACGTTCCGGCCGACGATCTCACCGATCCGGCGCCGGCAACCGCGTTCGCTCACCTCGACGCAACGACCGTTCTTTCGCGTCAGATCGCGGAGCTTGGCATTTATCCCGCCGTCGATCCGCTCGCCTCGACCTCGAAGATTCTTGATCCGCGCATCCTCGGCGACGAGCACTACAACACCGCTCGCGGCGTGCAGGCCGTCCTGCAGAAGTACAAAGATCTTCAGGACATCATCGCCATTCTCGGCATCGACGAACTGTCGGAAGAAGACAAAGTCATCGTTGCCCGCGCCCGCAAGATTCAGCGGTTTCTTTCGCAGCCGTTCCACGTGGCCGAGCAGTTCACCGGCATCAAAGGCCAGTACGTCAAGATTGCCGACACGATCCGCGGCTTCCGCGAGATCGTCGAAGGCAAGCATGACGACATCCCGGAGCAGGCGTTCCTGCTGCAGGGCACGATCGAGCAGGTGCTCGAGAAGGCCGAGCAGTACAAGACGACCGCGGCGTAAGGACCGACGATGGCCGAGCTCCCGACGAAGATCAACCTCACGGTCGTAACGCGCGAGCGGAAGATCATCGACGTCGAAGTCGATGAAGTCGTTCTGCCCGGCACCGACGGTGAGCTCGGCATTCTGCCCGGTCACACGCCGCTGCTGGCGACGCTGAAGATCGGGCAGATGCGTTATCGCCAGGGAACGACGTTCCATCGTCTCGTGCTCTCGTGGGGTTTCGCGGAAGTGCTGCCGGATCGCGTCATCGTGCTCGCCGAAACGGCCAAGCTGCCGACCGAGATCGATCCGGCGCGCGCGGAAGCCGAGCGCATCGCGGCCGAGAAAGAGCTCGCCGACCTCTCATCGCACGATCCGGAATTCGCGCTCGTCGAAGCGCGGCTCGAGGAAGCGGTGGCGATGATCACCGTCCATCGCGATCACTGACGAGTGAGGCCGGGCAACCGGCCTCATGTTTGCATCGGCGCGGCCTCGCCGATAATCGCAATCATGGACTCCTGGCTGGAAAGCTTCGCGAGCACCGGCTTTCGCCGGAGCAGCGACACCGCGCACGATCTGAAGACGCCGCTCAACGTGGCGGTGCTCAACCTCGAGCTGTTGCGGATGCGCATCCGCAAGGTCGCCGGCGGCGAAGACGAGAAGGTGATGGCGTATGCGCGCTCGATCGAATCGGAACTCCGGCGCATGGCGCAGATCTTCGACGCCTTCTTCATTCTCTCCACGCCGCCGAAAGGTGAAGGCGAGCCGGTCGCGATCGACATCTGCGCGCTCTGCTCCGAAGCGGCGAGCTCGGCGGACGTGACCATCGAGATTCCTGACTCCGTCGGAGTTCACGGACACGAATCCCGAATTCGTCACGCACTCAACCTGTTCTTCGATGGAGCAACGCGGCTGCTGCGACCGGAAGAGCGGCTTGCGACGGTCGCGACCAACGGCCAATTCGTTCTTTCCGTCGCCGGAAAACCGGCGCCGGAAGAGTTCGAGCTCGCGAAGATTTTCAAGTTCTACTACACCGACGCGGAGGGGAATCCCGACCTTTCACTTGCCGCCGCGCGGCTCATCGCCGAAACGTACGGTGGTGAGCTGAACGCCTCACAGGATCGTGATAAGGTCGTGCTCCAGCTGTCGTTTCCATCGGGTGCCTATGAGAAAAGTTCTGATCGTTGATGATGACCGCGCGACGAGCGCCGGCATGGCCGACGTCATCGAAGAGTGGGGTTACGAAGCGGAAGTTGCCGACACGATGAAGGCCGGATGGGCTTCCGTGTCGAAGCTCGTGCCCGATGTCGCCATCGTCGACCTGAAGCTCCCCGACGGCTCCGGCCTCGACCTGCTGCATCGCATCAAAGAAAGTTATCCCGATGTCTCGGTCGTCATTCTGACCGGTCATGCGACGGTCGATTCCGCGGTCAAAGCGCTCAAGGTCGGCGCGGAAGATTACGTTACGAAGCCGGTCGATCTGCCGCGGTTGCAGGTGATCCTCAAGACGGTCGAAGACAAGCAGATGATGAAGCAGGAGATCCTCGAGCTTCGTCGTCAGCTGCAGAAGATGGGTGCGCTCGGCCATCTCGTCGGCAAATCGCCGCGGATGCAGAAGCTCTTCGAAGAGATCGAGATGGTCGCGAACACCGACGCGAACGTCTTCATCGTCGGCGAGTCGGGCTCCGGCAAGGAAGTCGTCGCCAACACGATCCATTCGCTCTCGCGCCGCCGCAACAAACCGTTCGTGGCCTTCAACTGCGGCGCGATCTCGCCGACGCTCATCGAGTCCGAGATTTTCGGCCACGAAAAGGGCGCGTTCACCAACGCCATCAAGCGGCGCGAAGGGTACTTCGAGCTCGCCAAAGGCGGCACGGTGTTCCTCGACGAGATCACTGAAATGCCGATCGAGCTGCAGGTGAAACTGCTGCGCGTGCTCGAAGAGTCGAAGTTCCGCCGCGTCGGCGGCAACGAAGAGATCTCGATCGATGCGCGCATCATCGCCGCGTCGAACCGCGACCCGGCGAAAGCGATCGCCGACGGCAAGCTGCGGGAAGATCTCTACTATCGGCTCAACGTGTTCCCGATCGACGTGCCGCCGCTGCGCGAGCGTCTCGAAGACATCCCGCTGTTCGCGCACTTCTTCCTCCAGAAGCTGAATGAGACGGAAGAGAAGAAGGTGGAGCAGATCGAGCAGGAGTTCATCGAAGCGCTGCAGCAATACGAATGGCCGGGCAACGTGCGCGAGCTGCGCAACGTGATGAACCGCGCGTTCATCATGGCGCGCACGAGCGCGTTGACCGTCGACTGTCTCCCCGAGAAGTTCCTCGGCGCGCGCAAGCGCCGCCAGCACTCGCAGGTACTGATTCCACTCGGTCAGCCGATGGAAGAGGTCGAGCGGATCGTCATCGAGGAAACGCTGACGATGACCGACGGCGATCGTCGCAAGACCGCCGAGATCCTCGGCATCTCGTACAAGACTCTCTACAACAAGACGAAAAAGTACAAAGCCGCCGGCGCCGACGAAGACGAAGACGACGACGCCTGAGTGTGGAGGCGCCCGCCGCCACACTCCACCCCAGGTAGTTAATTTCGCCTTCCAAAACCGCGGTGGTATGGTCCATCGCTCCTGAAAAAGCCGCTCTCTTCGCACGCGCGTCACGCGGGCGCGAGGAATTTGGGCAGCGCGACAAACAGTTTGGGGCGTTCCGCAATGGCCAAAAATCTCGTCATCGTCGAATCTCCCGCGAAAGCGAAGACCATCAACAAGTTCATCGGCAAGGACTACGTCGTCAAGGCGTCGGTCGGACACGTCCGCGATCTGCCGAAGAGCGAGCTGGGCGTTGACGAAGAAACGTTCGAGCCGACGTACGAAGTGCTCGAAGGAAAAGAGAAGGTTGTTGCCGAGCTGAGGGCTGCCGCGAAAGGCGCCGACACGATCTTCATCGCCTCTGACCCTGATCGCGAAGGAGAAGCAATCGGCTGGCACGTGCTGCAGCTGCTCGGCGGCGGCGAAGGAAAGAAAGTCCGCCGCAT
Organism: Acidobacteriota bacterium; assembly: GCA_025463165.1. Lineage (GTDB taxonomy): Bacteria > Acidobacteriota > Thermoanaerobaculia > Gp7-AA8 > Gp7-AA8 > JAOBAU01. The sequence goes on from JAOBAU010000005.1 coordinate 3,759, forward strand.
CCTCTTCCACGAGATCACGCAGAACGCGGTCCGCAAGGCGATGGAAAATCCCGGCGAGATCGATATGAACAAAGTGAACGCGCAGCAGGCGCGTCGCGTGCTCGATCGCTTCGTCGGCTACAAGATCTCGCCGCTCCTCTGGGACAAAGTGCGCCGCGGACTCTCCGCCGGCCGCGTGCAGTCGGTGGCGATGAAGATGATCGTCGACCGCGAAGACGAGATCAAAGCGTTCATCCCCGACGAGTACTGGACGTTCGGCGCGAAGCTCTCGCATCAGAATCCGCCGCCGTTCATCGCGAAGCTCTCGAAGGTCGAAGGAAAGAAAGCCGACGTCACCAACGAAGAGCAGGCGCGCGTCATCGAGACGGCGCTGAAGGGCGGCAGCTACGTCATCGAGACGATCGCCCGCAAGGAAAAGAAGCAGTCGGCGCCGCCGCCGTTCATCACCTCGACGCTGCAGCGCGCCGCGTACAACCGCTTCAAGTACCCGGTCAAGAAAACGATGTCGATCGCGCAGAAGCTCTACGAAGGTAAAGAGCTCGGCCCGTTCGGCCACGTCGGTCTCATCACCTACATGCGCACCGATTCCGTCCGCATCTCGGATGACGCGATGGGCGAAGTGCGCAACTACATCGCCGGCCGTTACGGCGAGAACATTCTTCCCGAGACGCCGAACGTCTACAAAGTGAAGAAAGCGGCGCAGGCTCAGGACGCACACGAAGCGATCCGCCCGACGTCGACCGAATTCGATCCCGACAAAGTCGAAGCGTTCCTTACTCGCGAAGAGTTCAACATCTACAAACTGATCTTCGAGCGCTTCGTCGGCTCGCAGATGAAACCGGCGCTCTTCGACGTCACCGACGTCGACATCAAAAACGGCGCGTACACGCTGCGCGCTTCGGGCGAAGTGCAGAAATTCGCCGGCTTCCTCGCCATCTTCCAGGATGCCGTCATCAGTGAAGACGACGAAGAGAAACCGGAGAACGAGAAAGCGCTGCCGGCGATGAACGAAGGCGACACGCTGACGTTCGTCTCGCTCGACACGAAACAGAACTTTACCCAGCCGCCGCCGCGCTACACGGAAGCGACGCTCGTGAAGGCGCTCGAAGAGAACGGCATCGGCCGCCCGTCGACGTACGGCTCGATTCTCACGACCATCCAGACGCGCGACTACACCTACAAGCAGGACGGAAAGTTCTATCCGACCCAGCTCGGTTCACTCGTCACGAAGCTGCTGAAAGAATCGTTCAAAGACATCATCGACGAGACCTACACCGCGCGACTCGAAGAAGAACTCGACGAAGTCGAAGAGGGCAAGCGCGAGTGGAAGGATCTGATGAAGGAGTTCTCCGGCAAGTTCAACGCCGACCTCCTTCGCGCCGGTAAAGAGATGACCGAAGTGAAGCGCACCGGCGTCGAGACCGACGAGAAGTGCGAGAAGTGCGGTTCGCCGATGGCGATCAAGTTCGGCCGCTTCGGTGAGTTCCTCGCCTGCACCAATTATCCCGATTGCAAGAACACCAAAGAGACGCTGCGCGCCGGCGCCGAGGCCGAGCAGACCGACGGCGAGACCGTCATCTGCGACAAGTGCCAGAAGCCGATGCAGCTCAAGCGCTCGCGCTTCGGCCAGTTCTACGCCTGCACCGGTTATCCCGATTGCAAGAACACCAAAGATCCGCGCCTCCTGAAAGCGAACATCCCCACCGATCCGCAGCCGCCGTGTGAAAACTGCGGCAAAGAGATGGTGCTGAAGAGCGGACGTTACGGCCCGTTCTATTCATGCGCCGGCTATCCGGACTGCAAAACGATTCGCAAGATCGGCGGCGGAAAATCCGGTGCGCCGGCGAAGCCGACCGGCGTGAAATGCCCGAACTGCAAAGAGGGCGATCTCGTCGAGCGCCGTTCGCGCCGCGGCGTCTTCTACTCCTGCTCGCGCTATCCGAAGTGCGACTTCTCGCTGAACAATCGCCCCATCGCACGCCCGTGCCCGAAGTGCGCCGCGCCATATCTCCTCGAAAAGGAAACGAAGCGCGACGGTCACATCGAGTACTGCAACAACCCGGAGTGCGATTACAAAGCGCCGTTCGTCGAAGAAGCCGCCGCCGATAAAACCGCGTAGCCGCTCGCGTACACTCGGCGGATGCAATTTCGCCGCGTTCTTCTTCTCATCGCGCTCGTCGTCTCTGTCGCGCAGCTTGCGCTTGCACAAACCGCGTCCGAGCGGCTTGAAGCAGTACGCAAAGATCCGCTGCGCCTGCGACAGTTTCTCGAGGCGATGCCGAAAGGCGGCGATCTGCACAATCACCTCTCCGGTGACGTCTACGCCGAGAGCTTCATGCAGTGGGCGGCAAATGACGGCTTCTGCATTGACGACGACAAGCTGGCGATCGTTGCGAAATGCGAAGGGACGCTCGTCCCCGCTGCAACCGCGCTCACGTCGCCTCTCTATCAACAGATGCTCGATGCGCTGTCGATGCGCCAGTTCAAAGGCACGATGGAATCGGGCCACGACCATTTCTTCGCCACCTTCAGCAAATTCGGCGCGGCCTCGAGAGCGCACGCCGCCGACATGATGGTCGAAGCGGTGCAGCGCTTCGGCAGCGAGAACGTCGACTATCTCGAAACGATCTACGCGCCCGATCGCGGCGGCGCATCGCGACTCGGCTTCGAGCTGACGAAAGGCGCCGACTTCAAATCGATGCGCGATCAACTCCTCGCCGGCACGTCGATGAAAGCCGTGATCGCCGACGCACGCAAAACGCTCGACGACGCCGAAGCAGCGGTGAAGACGCAGCTGAAATGCGGAACGCCGGATGCGATGGCCGGCTGTCGCGTCGACGTTCGCATCGTCGATGAAGTACATCGCGGCATTCCGCGCGAAGCGCTCTTCGCCGAGCTCGTCGTCGGCTTCGAGCTGGCGTCGATCGATCCACGCGTCGTCGGCATCAATCCGGTCATGCCGGAAGACGGCTACGTCTCGATGACGACCTTCAACGACCTGATGCAGATGTTCGCGTATTTGCGGCCGCTCTATCCGAACATCCGCATCTCGACACACGCGGGCGAGCTCGCGCCGGGACTCGTGCCGCCGGAAGGTTTGCGGTTTCACATCCGCGATTCGGTGATGATCGCGAAGGCGGAACGAATCGGCCACGGCGTCGACATCGCCCGCGAAACGAACGCGCCGGAACTCCTCCGCACGATGGCCAAACGCGGTGTCGCCGTCGAAATCTGTCTCACGAGCAACGACGTGATCCTCGGCGTCCGCGGCAAAGACCACCCGCTGCCGATGTATCTCCGCAACCACGTGCCGGTCGCACTCGCAAGCGACGATCCCGGCGTCTCACGCATCGACCTGACGAATGAGTTTCAGCGCGCCGTCGAAGAGTTCGGACTGACATACGCGGAGCTGAAGAAACTCGTGCGCAACAGCATCGAGTACTCGTTCCTCGCCGGCGAAAGCCTTTTCGTGAATCACGACTACGCAAAGCGCGCGTGCACGGCGTCCTGCGATGCGTTCGCGGAGAAGAACGCGAAAGCGCGCGTGCAGTTGAAACTGGAGAAAAGACTCGCGGAGTTTGAGAAGTAGCTCGCGACCAGGCGCCGCGTAGCTGGGACGGTGCAATGTTCAGCCGCGAAGCCGTTCGCTGACGCTTGCGAACCGACGCAGCGGCGCGTCGCCGCCGCTTGCGAACCAACGCAGCGGTGCGTCACCGCAGGAACGCGCGAACGGACGGCGTGATCAGGTCGTAATCGATCAGGAACGTGTCGTGTCCGTTCGGCGACGAGATCCTCTCGTGCGTGACCGGCGTCCCGTTCGCGCGCATCGCCTTCTCGACGCTCTCCACTTCGGAAACCGGAAACAGCCAGTCGGTATCGAACGACACGAGCAGCGATTCGCCGCGCCACTTTGCGAACGCCTGCTCCAGCGTCTCGTACTGTTCGGCGAGATCCATCTCGTCCATCGCGGCCTGCACGCGAATGTATGAATTTGCGTCGTACAGCGCGGCGAATTTCTTTCCCTGATATTCGAAGTACGAATCGATCTCGAACTGCCGCGTGTTGCCGCGACGGCGTCGCGCGAACTTCGTTTGCAGCGCCTGCGCGGAGAGATACGTCATGTGGCCGACCATGCGCGCGACCTGCAATCCGCGCAGCGGCTCCGGATTGTCGTAGTAATCGCCGCCGCCGAAGTGCGTATCGCTCTCGATGATCTTGCGTCCGATGATGTGCCACGCGATTCCCTGCACCGGCACCGCGGCGCCGGTCGCCATCGTGATGATCGCGTCCATCATTTCGGGATAGAGAGCGCACCACATCAACACCTGCATGCCGCCGAGCGAGCCGCCGGCGACCGCGCGCAGCCGCGTGATGCCGAGGTGATCGAGGAGGGCTTTCTGCGCATGGACCATGTCTTCGATCGTCGGCCACGGATACCGCGAGCCATACGGAGTGCCGGTGGCCGGGTCGATCGAGCTCGGCGCCGTCGTACCGAAACAGGAGCCGACGATGTTCGCGCAGACGACGAAGAAGCGATCGAGATCGATTCCTTTGCCGTAGCCGATCAGTCCGTCCCACCAGCCCGGACGCTCATCGTCAGCGTCCGTGTACTTTCCCGCCGCGTGCGCGCTGGCCGAGAGCGCGTGACAGACGAGGATCGCGTTCGAGCGATCGGCGTTCAGCGTTCCGAACGTTTCGTATGTGATCGAGAACGGCGCGATCGTCTGACCGTGCAGGAAGCGGAAGCCGTCCGGAAGGACGAGCTGTTTCGGCGGCGCGGCGATGAAGGTGTTCTGCGTCGACTGCATCGGTGCGCGGAGGATAGCAAAATCACTCCGGCGCCGACGGCATGATCACCCACAGAATGACGTAAGCGAGCGTGCCCGGAAATGCGATCGACAGAATCGAGACGAGCACGTACAACACGCGCACGATCGTCGGATCCCAGCCGAGCCATTCGGCGAGTCCGCCGCAGACGCCGGCGATCATTCTGTTTCTGCGAGAGCGAAGCAGCGGCATTTCACTCCTCCTTCTTCTGCCCCTCACGCGCGAGCTGGCCTTCATAGATACGGCGAACTTCGTCGATGGTTGAGATTTCATCGACGCTTTTGTCGTCGCGGATGCGCGCGATGCGCGGGAAGCGGAGCGCGTAGCCCGATTTGTGACGCGACGATTCCTGAATGCGATCGAAAGCGATCTCGAGCACGATCGTCGGCGCGACGCGGAACACCGGCCCGTGATGCTCGATCTTCGTCGCCAGAAAGTGTTCCGTCATCTTTGCGATCTCGACGTCCGTCAAGCCGCTGTATGCCTTTCCGATGTTCACCAGCTCGCCATCGCGGCGAACGGCGAACGTCAGATCGGACAGCACCGAGCGCCGCTTGCCGTTTCCCCATTGCGCGTACGTGACGACGCAGTCGAGTGTCGCCAGCGCCTTCTTGTACTTCAGCCACGATTTCCCCCGACGACCGGGCGTGTAAACCGATTTCGGATCTTTGATGACGAGTCCTTCGTTCGCGCGGGCGCGAGCGGCGTCGAACAGTTCGTCAACATGTTGAGCATCACGGATGCGCGACTGATCGGAAATGCGAATCGTCTTTCCGCTCACCACTTCGCGCAGTTTCGTCAGTCGCTCATCCAGCGGCGTTTCGAACAACGGCGCGTCATCGAGCAGCAGCAGATCGAACGCAAAGAAAACGACCGGTGCATCGGTCAGCAGTTTCTCGCTGACCTTTCGTCGCCCGAGTCGCGTCTGGATGATTGCGAACGGCAGGATGCGATCGCTGAACGCGACGATCTCGCCGTCGATGATCGCGGTCCGGCCGAGCGCGCGCGCGGCGCTCTCGATCTCCGGAAAGCGATGCGTGACGTCATCGAGCGTCCGCGAATAGATGCGCACCGTTTCGCCGTCGGTATGAATCTGCGCGCGGATGCCGTCGTATTTGTCGTCAGCGATCGCCCCCTCGTCAAGCGCTGCGACGATCTCGGCGGGATCTTCTTCCGGCTGCGCGAGCATGAACGCGAACGGCGCGAAGAGTGTCATCTTCGCCGACGACAACGCGTCGCTTTTCGCGAGGAGCGCGGTCGCTCCGATGTCGCCGGTGAACATATTCGCGCGCCGCACGTCGGCGAGTGTTCGTCCGAACGCTTTCGCGATGGCCGATTCGACGAGCCCTTCCTGCAGTCCGATCCGAAACTCGCTCTGCAGGATTTTCACGATGAAGCGCGCGCCCTGCGCGTCGACTTTGCGAAAGAGCTCGACGAGCACGTTCTTCTTTTCGATCGCGCCGGCCGTTGCGGCGAGTCGCTCGAAGAGCTCGCCGGCCTCTGATAGAGAAATATCGCGCGCGGCGTCGGACGGAAATGCTTCCGCGATCGTATCGCCGAGGTCCGCGTACTTGGGCCACGCCGCCCAGAGAGCTTCGGCGGTGATGCCGGTCGCTTCGACGACCGCATCGGCAATCGTCGAATGTCCGACGCCGGTCACGCGCTGCTCGCGCCGCGCGAAGGGCGCGCCGGAAAAGAAGGTCACGGCACGCTCGAGCGAAGCGTCATCGAGCGCGACAAGATACGCGGCCAGCAGCCGTTCCTTTTCGGATTTTTTCGTAGTGGCGGCGATTGCGTTTGCCGTCGCCGTGAAGTCGGAAAGCATTGCGATAGAATCCGCGCGCAATTTACGAACCAGCGAGAGGTTAGTCCAATGAAAACCAAAGTCACGGTCGTCGGCGGTGGCAACGTCGGAGCAACAGTCGCCCAGGGAATCGCGCTCAAAGAGCTCGCCGACGTCGTCCTCGTCGACATCGTCGAAGGTGTGCCGCAGGGAAAATCGCTCGACCTGATGGAAACCGCGCCGGTCGAAAAATACGATTCGATCCTCACCGGCGTGAACGGTTATGACGGCACCGAAGATTCGGACGTCGTCGTCATCACCGCCGGTCTGCCGCGCAAGCCCGGCATGAGCCGTGACGATCTGCTCTGGAAGAACGAAGAGATCGTTGCCGGCGTCACACGCGAAGTCGTCAAGCGCTCGCCGAACTGCATCATCATCGTCGTCTCCAATCCGCTCGACGCGATGTGCGAAGTGGCCCGCCGCGTTTCGGGTTTCCCGCGCGAGCGTGTCCTCGGCATGGCCGGCGTCCTCGACTCCGCCCGCATGCGCGCATTCATCGCCATGGAGTTGAACGTCTCCGTCGAGAACACGCACGCGTTCGTCCTCGGCGGTCACGGCGACACCATGGTTCCGCTGCCGCGCTACTCGACCGTTGCCGGCATTCCGATCACCGAGCTCATCTCGAAGGAACGCATCGAAGCGATCGTCGATCGCACCCGCAACGGCGGCGCGGAGATCGTCAACCTGTTGAAGACATCAGCCTGGTACGCGCCGGGCGCGTCGTCGGTCGAGATGGTCGAAGCGATCCTGAAAGACAAGCGCAAGATCCTGCCGTGCGCCGCGTATCTCACCGGCGAGTACGGTTTCAACGACCTCTATGTCGGCGTTCCGGTGAAGCTCGGCAAGAACGGCATGGAGCAGATCATCGAGATCAAACTGACTGATGAAGAGACGGTTGCGCTGAAGAAGTCCGCCGATTCGGTGAAAGAGCTCTTCGAGAAACTGAAGACCGCCGCCTGAGCTCGCAGCCACTACAGTTTCCTCGGGCGGCCAGAATCGGCCGCCCGTGTTATTTGTTACAATAGCTGACCCCCATGAAAAAGCTCGTCATCGACATCGAGACCGTCGGCCTTCCCTGGGAAGAACTCGATGCGTACGTGCGCGAATACCTGATCAAAGGGCTCAGCGATGGCGAGGCGGAAGAGTCGCGTCGCGCCGGCGGACTGTCGCCGTTCCGCGGCCGCGTCGTGACGATCGGCGTCATCAACATCGAAGACGGCCGCTCGTGCGCGCTGTATGAAGTGCCGGGACAGACGGAACTGATCACCGAGAAATCGGGACCGCGCACGTACATCTCCGGCACCGAGAAACAGATTCTCGAAAAGTTCTGGGAGTTCTTCGACAGCGACTCGCGCTTCATCACGTTCAACGGCCGCCAGTTCGACGGTCCGTTTCTGATGATTCGTTCCGCCGTGAACGGCGTCATCCCGAAGCGCGACCTCGTTGGCTATCGCTACGGCTTCCATCCGAATTGCGACGTGCGCGAAGCGCTCAGCTTCTTCGGCACCACCAACCAGCGTCAGTTCAAATTCAATCTCGATCTCGCCTGCAAGTTGTTCGGCGTGGAGACGTCGAAGAGCGAAGGGATCGACGGCCGGTCGGTCGAGACCTGGTATCGCGCCGGACGCCATCGCGAGATCGCCGATTACTGTCTCGAAGACGTCCGCGCGACGGCCGAGTTGTACGAGAAGATCGCTCCGACGCTGCTGATCTTCAACAAAGAGTTTCGCGAAGCGGAAGCGCGCGCGCGTCGCGCGGTGCCGGACGCGGAGCAGCTCGAGATGGCGATCGTGCCGTCGTCCGAAAGCTCGTTCATGGATTCAGTGACGCAGACGTCGATCACGCTGACGAGCGCACTCGAAGCGCTGGAGCTCGGCGGCTCGGAAAGCGACCAGATCGTGACGTCGAAACACCAGGCGATGATTCTCGAGAAGCTCGCGCACAGTGGCGAAGCGGAGGAGGAGATCCCGGCAGGGATCTGATTCTGATGCGTACGACGACAGTGATTCTCGCGCTGACCCTTCTGGCGACGCCGCTCTTCGCGAGCGAGCGCTACATGAATGAGAAGCTCAACTTCTCGATCGCGACACCGGGCGACGACTGGAAGTGGACGCCGATTCCTGATGATGGGTCGGACGGCGTCTTCGCGGTGACCGGTCCTCACGGCGATCGTTTTTCGATCGCGGTCTCGCAGGTCGGACGCTATCGCCTGAGCGAAGATTGGATCGTGGAATTGCAGCGCGACGTGCGCCGCGACGCGATGAGCAACGGCTTCCGCATCGAAGAGTTCAGTCAGCAGCGCGCCGGCTCGCCGATCTTTCCGTCGTTTACGTATTCATATGTGCGCGTCGACGCGAGCGGTAAGAAGTGTTTTGTCGAGGGTTACATCGGCGCGACCAATCGCATCTACACGCTGCAGTACGCGTCGTACGACCACGAGCTGATGCCGGAGTTCCGCAGCTTCGTCGCGTCGTTCCAGGTTGCCGATCATCTCGAAGCGCAGCGCGCGCCGAGCACGCGCACCGGCACCGACATCTTCCCCGGCACATCGCGTACCGGCATGACAACCGCCCTTGGTGTGGCGATCGCGCCGAACGCCGTCAGCACGCCGCCGGCAACGCACTAATCACCACCCGCGCCCGAGCACCACGAAGCTGGCCCAGTAAAACGGATGCTCGCGTCGCGCGGTGCGCATCAGCGCGAGCTGCGCATCGCGTAGTGCATCGCACGGTGCGAGATGCGTGGTTGCGATGCCGCGATGAAACGCGATCATCATCGCCGACGTGCTCGACGACTCCACCTTCCACTCACTCGCCAGCATCGTCGGGCAACCGGCGACGAAGAGCGCCCATGACATCCCGATCATTCCCTCGCCTGCCGCCGGGCGTCCGGCCGCGGTCTCACACGCCGACAAGACGACGAGATCGGCGCCGATGCGGAGCTGCATCATTTCGCGTGCGTCGAGAATGCCGTCGTCGTCGCCGCTCGGCGTGAAGACGAGATGCGATTCGAGCGGTCGCGCGTCATCGAACACGCCGTGCGTCGCGATGTGGATGACATTCGCGCTCGGTGCAGCGTTCGCAACGCGCTGCTCGGTCGCCGCGTCGCCGACGAGCAGCAGCGACTTCGACTCCCCGTAGAGCGCCTGCAGCTCGTGTACTTCCGCGAACGCTTCGCGCACCTGCGTGTTGGCGACAGCGAGCAGCCGCGGCGAGTTGCGCGGCGGCGGCGCGTGCATCGCATCGACGAGCACGCCGAGCGACGGCGCGTGGAACAACGAGACGCGCTCGGCGAGATAGTGATCGTTCTCCGTGACGAGCGCGGCGAACGGCACGCGCCACAACTCCTGATCGGGAATGATGCAGATCCGTTTCTTCGACGCGAGGATCGTTGCCGCCGGTTTCAGGATCGCGTCGTACAACGCGCGCGCGGTATCGCGAAACGCGAGATTGCGCGTCGCCACTTCGGTGGCGAGTTTGTTCGCCAGCGTCAGCACGCGAGCGCGCGATGACGCGGCGTCAAAGACGCGAATCGAATCACGCGTGATGACGAACAGCAGCACGCGGGTGTCGGTCACCGCGAGCTCAACGATCGCGTCGGTCGTTGACGGCAGCACGCTCTTCGCGTCGGCGATCGTGAATCGCGGCGGCTGACCGGCGGCCACGCGTAGTTGCGGATGCGCGGCGAAGAGATCGGCGCGAAACGCCGCGTACTCGTCCCGTTTGGCGCGCAGTTTGCCTGCGTCGTTGCCGCCGCGAACGAGCGCCGCGATCTCGCGCCGCAGTTCCGCGTCGCGCTTCCGTTCCGCCGGCGACATCGCGGAGAAGAGATCGCGCTGGCCGCCGCGCAACACGTCGAAGAGCACGCGCGCTTTCGCCCGCTCCGCGAAGTCGAGCGCCGACTCCGGATGTCCCGCGCGTGAGTCGAGATCGACGAGCGCGAGGTACGGCGTCACCGCACGTTCGAAGTATTGCTGCCGCGATTCCGCACCGCCTGCGATCTGCGCCCGCTCGCGCTCCGTCGCTTCGACCGCCGAGACGAACGCGCTGCGTGCGCGAATCAGATCGCCATTCGCGCGATACGCTTCGCCCGCGATCGTTCGCGCCTGCGCTACGACGTCGAGCTGACCGGCCGATTCCGCCTGCACGCCCGCTTCGTTCGCGTCGGCGATCGCTTCCTCGAGTCGCTTCTGCGCGACGCGAACGCGCGCGCGAAACGTCAGCGCGTTCGGCAGCGCGGCACCCGCGCTGATTCGCTGCAGTGTCGCGATGGCACGATCGATCGTCTCGCTCGCCGCCGTCACCTGTCGCGCGTTCAGCTTCAACTCACCTTCGCGCAGCAGCGCGGTGGCGACCGTCAGCTGATCGCCGGCCGCGGCAGCGATCGTTTGCGCGCGTCGCAGCTCGACCGCCGCGCCGGCCGAGTCTCCGAGTGCGCGGCGCGCTTCAGAGATCGACAGCAGTGTTCGCGCCGCAGCCGCGTTGCTGCCAAGCGCGCGCTCCAGCGCAAGCGCGCGGCGAAGATGCGTCAGCGCCAGCAGCGGCGCGTTCTGCTGCGAGTAAACGAGTCCGATGTTGTGCTCGGCCGTCAGCGCGCCGTAGCGATCGTGTGCTTTCTTCGACTCCGCTGCAGCGCGCGCGTAGAACGACACGGCGGCCGCAAAGTCGTTCTCGCCGCGCGAGAGGTTGCCGAAGTTGTTGAAGATGCGGGCGATGATGGCGCGATCGGCGACGCGCGGCGCCAGCGCGAGTGCGCGATCGTACGACTGACGTGCGAGCGCGGCATCGAACAGGAGATCGGCAGCGATGCGCCCGAGGTCGTTGTGCGCGC
>JAOBAU010000035.1 GCA_025463165.1 Acidobacteriota bacterium
TCCGTCGCGACCGTCTCGCGCGTACTCAACGGCAAGTCGCTGGTGCGGGAGGAGACCTCGCGCGCGGTGCTCGCCGTCGCCAGCGCTCTCCGCTACGTTCCGAACGTCGCCGCCCGTGCTCTCAGCATCCGCCGCAGTCACGCCGTCGGCATCGTGCTGCCCGACGTGCACGGCGAATTCTTCTCGGAAGTCATTCGCGGCATCGACGTCGCGGCGCGTCACTCCGGCTATCACATCCTCGTCTCCGGCTCGCACAGCAACGCCAACGAAACGCTGGAAGTGCTCGAGGCGATGCGCGGCCGGGTCGACGGACTGATCGTCATGGCGCCCGACGTATCGCCTGAGCGACTGCGAGACCAGCTCGCTCCCGATCAGCCGCTCGTCCTGCTCAATTCCAACGATGGCGATCACGACGCGGTGGCGATCGACAATGCCGCCGGCGCGCGGCTGATGATGGAGCATCTGATCGCGCTCGGGCATTCGCGCATCGCGTTCATCAGGGGACCGGCGCACAACATCGACGCGCGCGAACGGCTGCGCGGTTATCGCCTCGCCATCCGCCGTCTGCACGGAAGCACGACCGCCGCGATCGAGTGTCCCGGAGATTTCACCGAGCAGTCGGGACATGAAGCGACGCTGCGTCTGCTCGAATCAAAGCAGCGGCCGACGGCGATCTTTGCCGCGAACGATTCGATGGCGGTCGGCGCGCTGGCCGCGCTTGCCGAGTCGGGTGTGGCCGTTCCGGGCGAGATGGCGGTGGCCGGCTTCGACGACATTCCGATCGCGCGCTACGTTTCGCCGCCGCTGACGACGATCTCGATCGACATCTCGGGACTCGGACGGCGCGCGTTCGCGCTGCTGCTCGACGCCATTGCGGACACGAGGACGGGGGAGCCGCGCCGGGAGCGTGCGGAAGTCGCCCTCGTGGTGCGCGCTTCGAGCGGCGCTCCATTACGCCGATTAAAGACCAGCAAACAGCCAGCGACGAAACTGCGTGGCCGGACAAAAGGAGAGAAGTGATGAGACAAAGCTATCGGTGGGTGATGTTCGCAATACTCGTCTGCGCGCTCGCAGTTTCCGTGTCCGCGCAGACCTCGACCGCGACGATTCGCGGCAAGGTGACGAACGAAAGCGGCGCCGGCATTGCCAATGCCGAGATCAGCGCGGTCGGCGCCGCCTCCGGATTCGTCCGAACCGTGCATACCGGCCCGGACGGGTCGTATACGTTGAACGGCCTGACTCCGGGAGAGCTCAACATCGTCGTGGCGTCGCCCGGTCTGCAGCCGCGATCGGAATCGGTTCGCGTTCTGGTCGGTCAGAACCTCGAGATGAATTTCTCGATGGCCGGACAACAGGTCCTCGCCGAATCGATTACGGTCGTCGGCAATCAGATGGTGGAGACGCGGACGTCGGAAGCGGCGACGAACGTGACGCCGCAGCAGATGGAAGACATTCCGCAGCAGGAGCGGAACTTCCTGAATTTCGCGGCGCTCGCGCCGGGAATCCGGCTCTCCAAAGATCCGCTGAAAAAGACTATTTCCGGCGACGCGCAGAACTCCGAGCAGACGAACGTCTTCATCGACGGCGTCAGTTTCAAGAATGACGTGTTGCAGGGCGGGGCAGTCGGCCAGGACTCCAGCCGCGGCAATCTCTTTCCGCAAAATGCCGTGCAGGAATTCCGCGTCATTACGCAGAACTACAGCGCGCAATACGAAAAAGCGTCGAGCGCGATCATTACCGCCATTACGAAATCGGGCGGCAATTCGTTCGACGGCAGCGCATTCGTGCTCTATCAGCCGAGACAGTGGGTAGCGCCGTCACCGAAAGGTTTCGGATATTCGACGCTCGCCGCGAACGACGCCTATCACCGCTATCAGGGTGGTTTCAGCTTCGGCGGACCGATCATCCGCGACAAGCTGCATTACTTCGCTTCTTATGAACAGGATCAGGAGCACGCCACCAGCCCCGTGCATCTCGATAATTCGGCGTTTGCGAGCCGTTTCGGCCAATACACCGGCGTGTTTCCCAGCCCGTTCCGCTCGACGCTCGGCTTCGGCAAATTGAGCTGGCAGCCGATGCAGAATCAGATCGTCGATTTCAGCGGCACTTATCGTAAGGAGCAGGAAGTCCGCGACTTCGGCAACAACGTCTCATTCGAATCGGCCAACGCCATTCGTAATTCCGTCTACGGCTCGACGCTGCGCCACCAGTGGAACAACAGCAGCGCATTGAATCAGGCGTCGCTCAGCTGGCAGAAATACTCATGGAACCCGACCGCACTCAATCCCGATCTGATCGGGCAGGATTTCCAGGGAGCGATCCGCATCGGCGGCAGCCCGACCTACCAGAAATTCGACCAGCGCCGCATCGAATTCCGCGATGACTACAACTTCGGGACGTTCCACTGGCAGGGCGATCACAGCGTCCAGGTCGGCGGAAATCTCGACTCGATGAAATACGACGTCACCAAGCGCCAGGCCGGAAATCCGCTTTTTCACTATCGTAACGATCCGGCCAACGGCTACACGTACGATCTTCCGTTCGAGGTCGAATACGGATTCGGTAATCCGAACCTCTCCGTCAATAACCGCGAATACGGCGTGTACGCACAGGACACGTGGGCGGTCAATCAGAAATTCACGGCCAACCTCGGCATTCGTTATGACTATGAGTCGAACGGATTCGATACCGACTATGTGACGCCCGCGAAAATCGTCGCAGGCCTCACCGGCAAAGTGAGCTCCGATTATTTCTCGACCGGCAGCAATCGCTCGCAGTTCAAGGGAGCCATTCAGCCGCGCCTCGGCTTCACCTACGACGTCAAAGGCGACAGCCACACGGTGCTCTTCGCCGCCGCCGGCCGGTTCTATGACCGGCTCTTCCTCAACGGCACACTCGACGAGCGCTATCGCTTGCAGTACCCGGTCTACCGCATCCAGTTCTCGCCGGACGGCCGCGCCGGAACGGTGAAATTCGATCCGAAATACCTCTCCGCGGCCGGACTCGATGCGCTGATCGCGCAGGGCGGAACGAGCCCTGAGATCTACCTCGTCAACAACAACACCAAACCGCCGTACTCGAACCAGTACAACATCGGCATTCGCCAGATGCTCGGCAGCTGGAATGGATCGGTCAGCTACAACCGCGTCCGCGGCTATCGCGGCATTACATACGTTTCCGCGACCGGTATCTGCTGTTCGGCGCTCGTCCCGGGATTCGGCAACGTCATCCTCTCCGATCCGGAAGGGAAGAAGTATCGCTACGACGCGCTCTTCCTCTCGCTCGACCGTCCGTACAACTCGCAGTCGCGCTGGGGCGCGCATCTCGCGTGGACGCATGCGAAAGCCGAACAGACCGGCAACGATCTCTTCAGCCTCGATCTCCCGAGCGCGGCCGCGTATGGCTTCCACGCCGTGCCCGGCTCGGAAAAAGATCGCGTCGTCGCCACCGGCACGGTGCGCATCCCGTTTGACGTGCGCTTCAGCACGATCATTTCCCTCGGCACCGGCGCGGCGTTCAACGTCCTCGATTTCTCGCAGGGCTTCGATCTTGCGGCGCGTCTTCGCACGCATCCCTTCAGCCAGTCGATCTACCCGGAGAAGAAAGGCGGATTCGCCGATCGTTCCATCGACTTCCGCCTCGAGAAGACCTTCGGCATCATCGGCGGCGCGTCGATCGGCGTGATCGGTGAGATGTTCAACGCCGGCAACTTCAAGAACTACGGCTGCCTCAACAACTTTGTCGGACCGGAAGGAAACCCGAACCTCGGCGATCCCGGCTGCGTGATCACGCTCGGCCGCCGCGAACAGCTCGGACTCCGCGTCAACTTCTGATGTATGTGCGGGACGGGTGCGACGCGCCCGTCCCGCCAGCCATCATGAAAAAGCACCTCGCTCTCGCTCTTGTTTTCGCCACGTTGCTCGCGTGTGCATCGACGCCTCCGAATTCGCCCACGAGAACCGCGGGCAAGGTGACGGATGAGGCGCTGCTCGACGATCTCGAGCAGCGCAGTTTTCACTACTTCTGGGATCTCGCCGATCCGCACACGTTTCTGATTCCGGATCGCGCGCCGACGCCCTCGTTCTCGAGCATCGCCGCCGTCGGATTCGGTCTCACCGCGTACGGAATCGGCGCCGAGCGCGGCTACGTCACGCGCGCCGCCGCTGCGGAGCGAACGCTCTCGACGCTGCGCTCGATGCTGGCGATGAAACAGGGGCCGGAGGCAACAGGCGTCTCCGGCTACAAAGGATTCTTCTACCACTTCCTCGACATGAAAACCGGCCAGCGCTTCGAGACCGTCGAGCTCTCGACGGTCGACACGACGCTGCTGCTCGCCGGCGCGCTCTTCTCGCAGTCGTACTTCGATCGCGACGAGCCGACGGAAGCGGCCATCCGCGACGCCGCCGAACAGTTGTACGCGCGCGTCGACTGGCCGTGGGAACAGGTGAGGCCGCACGCGATCAGCATGGGCTGGACGCCCGAGCAGGGCTTTCACACCTACGACTGGAACGGCTACAACGAAGCGATGATCGTCGTGCTGCTGGCTCTCGGCTCGCCGACGCATCCGGTCGATCCCGCGGCGTGGACCGCGTATCACAGGACTGATCGCTGGGCGAAATTCTACGGACAGGAGTTCATCCAGTTCCCGCCGCTCTTCGGCCATCAGTACTCGCAGGTATGGATCGACTTCCGCGGTATTCAGGACGCGACGATGCGCGAGCACGGCATCGACTGGTTCGAGAACTCGCGCCGCGCCACGTTGTCGCAGCACGCCTACGCGGTCGACAATCCTGAAGGTTGGCGCGACTACGGCGAGCGCATCTGGGGACTTACCGCCTGCGACGGACCGATGGACGCGACGATCGCCATCGATGGAAAGCCGCGCACGTTTCACTCGTACTACGGCCGCGGCGCCGCGGCGGGAGAGATTCGCGATGACGGCACGATCGCGCCGACGGCCGCTGCATCATCGATCGCGTTCGCGCCCGAGCTC
>JAOBAU010000065.1 GCA_025463165.1 Acidobacteriota bacterium
TGTGCCACACCATCCTGCCGTGGCCGCGACTATTCGTGCACCGAGAGTTGAGTCGTAAACACGGAAACCCAGGACCGCGCCGGCCAATGTGGCACAGACAAGAGTGTCTGTGCCACACCGTCCTGCCGTGGCCGCGACTATTCGTGCACCGAGAGTTGAGTCGTAAACACGGAAACCCTGGACCGCGCCGGCCAATGTGGCACAGACACTCTTGTCTGTGCCACACCATCCTGCCGTGGCCGCGATTATTGGTGCACGGAGAGTTGAGTCGTAAACACAGAAACCCTGGCCCGCGTCGGCCGGTGTGGCACAGACACTCTTGTCTGTGCTGGTGCAATCGCGCGGGTGTTGCACTAAAAACGCTGAACGAAATCATTGCGCCTTCGGCATCTCGATGACCACGCCTTCTCCATACAGCGCGCGCAACTCATCCGCGCTGGCGGCGTGGAACGATTCCTTCGCATCATCGGGGAACGAGCCGTCGCGAACATCAGCACGGTAGTGCTCGATCGCCGCACGCATCTCGTCGCCGATGTTCGCGTAACGCCGGACGAATTTCGACGTGTGGCCGTCGTAGAGGCCGAGGAGGTCGTGGAACACGAGGACCTGTCCGTCGCAGGCGGGACCGGCGCCGATGCCGATGGTCGGGACGGACACGCGTTCGGTGATCATCGCCGCGAGTTCGGACGGCACGCACTCCAGCACGATCGCGAAGCAGCCGGCCTGGTCGAGCGCCTCCGCTTCGTCGACGAGCCGGTGCGCGTCGACGAGATTCTTTCCCTGCAGCTTGAATCCGCCGAGGGCGTTGACGGATTGCGGCGTGAGTCCGACGTGGCCCATCACCGGAATCTCCGCATCGAGGATCGCTTCGATCACACGAATGCGCGACGGCTTGCCGCCTTCGACTTTGACCGCATGCGCGCCGGCCTGGACGAATCGTCCGGCGTTGCGGACGGAGTCTTCGACCGACACGTGGTACGAGAGATAGGGCATGTCGCCGACGACGAGCGCGTGCGAGGCGCCGCGGACGGCCGCGCGCGTGTGGTGGAGCATGTCGTCGACGGTGACGCTGAGGGTGTCGGGGTAGCCGAGAACGACCATGCCGAGGGAGTCGCCGACCAGGATGATGTCGCTGGCGGCGGCGTCGGCCACCTTCGCGCTCGGGTAGTCGTATGCGGTGATCATCCCGATGCGCTTCACGCCCTTCATGGCGCGGACGGCGGGGACGGTGATTCGTTTGCTGTCCATCTCTCCTCCAGTGGGCCGAGGAGAGAGTGGATTAGTGGATTAGTGGATTCGTAGATTAGAAGTGATTTCCTAATCCACTAATCTACTAATCCACTAATCGACTGCTTCCCGTCTCGGTCCGTCTACTCAGGATCCAAGCGGTACGTAGTACTGCGTTCCCTT
The DNA here is from genome assembly GCA_025463165.1 of Acidobacteriota bacterium. GTDB lineage: Bacteria > Acidobacteriota > Thermoanaerobaculia > Gp7-AA8 > Gp7-AA8 > JAOBAU01. The sequence continues at coordinate 1,411 of JAOBAU010000065.1, forward strand.
CTTTGCATTTGCGATCTGCTCGATGAGCTGATCGAAATGCTCGGGCGTGTTGACGAAATCAATCTCGTTCGTGTTCACCACCAGCAATGGCGTCTCGTCGTACCGGTAAAAGTAGTGCGAGTACGCCTCGCTGATCTCCTGCAAATACGATGACGAGATCGATTTCTCGTAAGCGCGTCCGCGCTTCTTAATGCGCTTCGTGAGTGTATCAATACTTCCCTGCAGATAGATGACGAGGTCCGGCTTCGGCACCGTTTCGTAAAGCAGGTCGTACATCCGGTTGTAGATCATCAGCTCGGAATCGTCGAGCGTCAGATACGCGAAGATCCGGTCCTTCGGAAACGAGTAGTCGGCGAGGACGAGCTCGGTGAAGAGATCGCGCTGCGTGATCGAGCGCTGCTGGTCGTAGCGCGACAGCAAAAAGAAAAGCTGGCAGCGGAACGCCGCGCCGCGCTTGTCTTTGTAGAAGTCGTCGAGGAACGGATTGTCGACGTCCTCGAGGATCTTCGTTCCGCGAAAACGTTTCGCCAGCAGATTGACGAGCGAGGTCTTCCCGACCCCGATCGGTCCTTCGATGGCGATGTGGCGGAACGGAAGGGGCGGCATTGCGTCGGGGAAGAATAAACGATACAACCCGCCGCGCCATGCTCAACCTCCTCGACTATCGTCTCGACAACGGCCTGCGGGTCGTCCTCAACGAGGACCACTCCGCGCCGCTCGTCGCGATCAACATCTGGTATCACGTCGGTTCCAAAAACGAGCCGCTCGGCCGGACCGGTTTCGCCCATCTCTTCGAGCACATGCTTTTCTCCGGCTCGGAGCACGTCGGAAACAACGAACATTTCCGCCACGTGCAGTCGGTCGGCGGTGTGCTGAACGGCACGACGTTCTTCGATCGGACGAACTACTACGAGACGATGCCGTCGAACTATCTCGCGCTCGCACTCTGGCTCGAATCCGATCGGATGGGCTTCTTCCTCCCGGCGCTGACGCAGGAAAAACTCGACATCCAGCGCGAGGTCGTCAAGGAAGAGCGCCGTCAGCGCTACGACAACGTGCCGTACGGCACCGCGTTCGAACGGCTGCTGCACCTCGCCTACGATCCCGACTACTCGTATCACTGGCCGACCATCGGCTCGATGGAAGATCTCGGCAACGCGTCGCTCGACGACATCCGCGACTTCTTCCGCACCTGGTATCGCCCCGACAACGCCACGCTCACGATCGTCGGCGACTTCAATCCCGACGAAGCGAAGCAACTCGTCGCGCAATACTTCGGCGACATCGCGGCGGGCGGCTCGTTCCCGCCGTTCACGCTCCAGCGCAAACCGCTCGGCGGCGAGCGGCGCGAAACGTTCGCGTCGACCATTCAGCTGCCACGCGTCTATCGGCTCTATCACCTCCCGAAGATGGGAACGCCGGAGTGGATTCACGCCGATCTCCTGACCACCGTGCTCGGCGGCGACAAGGCGAGCCGTCTCGAGAAAGCGCTCGTGTTCGACAAGCAGATCGCCACCGACGTCGCCGCGTACGTGCTGCCGACCGAAGCGACCGGAATGCTGATGCTGCAGGCGACGGCGCAGGAAGGCGTCGACATCGCCGACGTCGAAGCGACGATCGATGAAGAGCTCGCACGCATCGCGTCGGGCAGCATCACCGCCGATGAGCTGACCCGCGCGATGAATCGCGCGGAGATGGAGTACGCGCATCAGCTGGAGAACTACGACACGCGCGCCGATCTGCTCGGCATGATGTCGACGTACTTCAACGATCCATCGCTGATCGATCGCTGGCTCGACGCATACCGCGCCGCGACCGCCGACGATCTCGCCAACGTCGTCCGCAAGTTCCTCGTGCCGGAAAACAGGGTCACGAGTCTGTTCGTCCCGGAGGCTGCATGACCGTCCTCGATCGCAACATCGCCCCGCAGCCAGGGCCGCCGCGTCCGTATCACTTCCCGCACATCGAACGCCGCACGCTCGCGAACGGTTTACGCGTGCTCATCGCCGAGAACCACAACGCGCCGCTCGTCTCGCTGCGCGTCCTCGTGCACGCCGGCGCTGATCACGACACGAAAGAGCTGGCCGGACTGGCATCACTGACGTCCGATCTGCTCGATGAAGGAGCCGGCGAACGCGATGCGATTCAGCTGGCTGAAGAAATCGGCCTGATCGGTGCGGCGCTCGGCACCGGCGCCGACTGGGACGCGTCGTACATTTCGCTCGATGTGCTGAGCCGCAATGTTGAAGCGGCGATCGCGATCTGCGCCGACGTCGCGCGCCGTCCGCTCTTTCCCGCGGATGGTCTCGAGCGCGCGCGCACCGAACGGCTGATGGAGCTGATCCAGCAGCGCGATGAAGCGGCAGCCATCGCGGCGAAACGCTTCTCGCATCTGATCTACGGCGAAGGCGCGTACGGCAACACGATCGGCGGCAATCCGGAATCGGTCGCGCGCATCGCCGGCGAAGACGTCGTCGCGTACTACCGCGATCACTATCGACCGAACAACATCTCGATCGTGGTCGGCGGCGACATCGACACGTCGCGCGCGCTGGCACTGATCGAAGCAGCATTCGGCGACTGGCAGCCGTCCGATGAACGCGAGCGGCCGGTCGTCGCGCCGCTGACGCAGGAACCGTCGCGCATCTATCTCATCGATCGTCCGACCGCCGTGCAGTCGGAGATTCGCATCGGCCACATCGGCGTCCCGCGCGCCACCGAGGACTATTTCCCACTCTCCGTCATGAACGCGCTCCTCGGCGGCGTCTTCAATTCGCGCATCAACATGAACCTGCGCGAGGTGCACGGATACACGTACGGCGCGCGCTCGACCTTTGTGTTTCGCCGCCAGCCGGGGCCGTTCGTCGTCAGCGCGCCGGTGCGCAATGAAGTGACGCGCGAGTCGGTGATGGAAGTGCTCGCGGAACTGCGGCGCATCCGCACCGGCGACGTCGAAGAGCGCGAGCTCGACGACGTGAAGAACTATCTGATGGGCGTATTTCCGGCGACGGTGCAAAGCTCGAGCGACGTCGCGGGACGGCTGCTCGACATGGAGCTGTACGGATTGCCGGTCGAGTACTTCGATCGCTACCGCGAGAGCATCGCCGCCGTCGGCAAAGAAGCGGTGGAGCGCGTCGCGAAAAAGTACATCGATCCGGAGCGGGTGATCATCGTCATCGTCGGTAACGCGTCGCAGATTCGCGAGCCGCTCGGCACGCTCGGACTGCCGATCCACGAGCTCGACATCGAAGGCAAACCGATCGCCTGAGTACGGTCGCGCATTGCGCGCGGGAGTTTCCTCTTTTATTGTGTTGCTTGTCCGGTTCCCGCCGACACACACACAAGAGGATTCGCCTATGAAAACTTCAGAGAAGTTCTGTCTTCTTTTCACGCTCGCACTCACATCCAGTCTCTTCGCGGCCGAGCCGATCGCGCAGTTCCGGCCGTCCGTTCAGTCGGTCGATTTCGCGCCGGTGATCGCCAATGACGGCATGCGCCTGACGATCATCGGTCCCGATGGCGCCATTTACGAACACGACTACGCGACCGGAAGCACTCCGTCATTCCGCGTGCAGGACGTTCCGCGCAGCGCGTTGCTGAACGGCACGTTCACCTACGAGTTGCGTGCGATTCCGAAGGTCTCGGCGCTGGTGAAAAGTCAGCTCGCCGCGGCGCGCGCGGCGAACGATGACGCCGAAGTCTCGCGCATTCAGAAAGAGAACGGACTGACGGCGGCGCTCGTGCAGAGCGGCGTCTTCACCATTCTCAATGGCAACATCGTTCCGCCCGGAAACGTCGAGCCGGTTGGTGTGGGGACGGCCGCTTCGGCCGTCCAGGCGAGCGAAGCGCCCGCCTCCACACAGAACAGACGCGCGCCGCGTTCGGCGCCGGTGCGCGCGTTCGACAACGTCATCGCTGACGATCTCATCGTGCAGGGAAGCGGCTGCATCGGCCTCGACTGCGTGCTCAACGAGGAGTTCGGCTTCACGACTCTGAAGCTGAAGGAGAACAATCTTCGTCTCGGTTTCGATGACACGAGCACGTCGGCCGGCTTCGCGGCGAATGACTGGCAGCTGACGGCGAACGACAGCGACAGCGGCGGCGCGTCCAAATTCAGCATCGAAGATCTCACCAACAGCAAAGTGCCGTTCACGGTTCGCGCGAATACGCCGACCAACTCGCTCTACGTCGACGCGACCGGCAATGTCGGCTTCGGTACCGCGACACCGATGCTCGATCTTCACATCGCGACGACGGACACGCCGGCCATCCGCTTCGATCAGAGCAACGCCGGCGGCTTCACGGCGCAGACGTGGGACGTCGGCGGGAACGAAGCGAACTTCTTCGTGCGCGATCTGACGGGCGGCAGCCGTCTCTCGTTCCGCATTCGTCCCGGCGCTCCGACGAGCTCGATCGACATCGCGGCATCGGGTAACGTCGGCGTCGGCACCGCATCGCCGAACGCCCGTCTGAACGTCTTCGACTCGACGCAGAACGCGTCGCGCATCACGCTGTCCGGCCAGGAGTTTTTCCAGCCCGGCAACACCTCATCCGAGGGCGTTGCCCTCCTCCTCGGCGTCAATCGCACCGGCAATCGGCAGATGTGGGTCACCGACAGCGCGACGCTCGCCGGGCCGACGCCGGTGCTGCGCTTCATGCCGAATGCCGGCGATCTCTCCGCGATCTCCGTCAACGGCGGCGTCGTCACGCCCGCCGATCTCCGTCTGAATTCGGGCGGCGGCAACATCGGCATCGGCAAAGCGCCGACGCAGCCGATCGATCATCGCAACGGCGCTTACCTTTCGGTCGGCGGCGTCTGGACGAACGCGTCGAGCCGCGCGCTGAAGCAGGACATCTGCGATCTCGAAACGACGGCGGCGAAAGAAACGCTGTCGCAGCTCGAGCCGGTGACGTACGCGTACAAGCTCGATCCGAGCGAGCATCACGTCGGTTTCATCGCCGAGGACGTGCCGGATCTCGTCGCCACCAAAGAGCGGCGCGGACTCAGCTCGATGGACATCGTGGCCGTGCTGACGAAGGTCGTGCAGGACCAGCAGAAGACGATCGACGCGCTGCAGCAGCGGCTGGACAAGATTGAGAAGAACGAGCATTAACGCTTGCGCAGCTGCGCCTTCTCCGCGCTCGTCAGCGCGAAGAAGTGCGGCCGCGACGAGATGAATGAATCGGGGCGGCAGGCCGCGGGCCTGCCGCACATCAGCTTCGTCGCGTTCGCGTTGTGCTCGAGTCCGAGCACGTGACCCAGCTCGTGAGCGATGACGTTGCGTGCGACGTTCGGCTGCGAGAGCGGCGGCACATCGCCGCGCCGCAACGCAATCAGTGCCGCGGCTTCGCCACGCGCGGGAAGCGTGAATGACGCAAACTCGCCGTTCATCAGCACGATGACGACATCCGTGCGCGTGCGGCGCAAGGCGATCAGCTCCGATTGCTTTTCAGGCACGGCAGCGTCGGAGAAGACGATCGGTCCGAAGCGCCGGTCGACGCGGAGCCCGCGCAACTCGCGATTCCAGAACGTCACCGCTTCGCGCACGCCGGCGACGCGCGTGTCATCGCGATCGCCAACGATGGTGATGCGAAGATCGGCAGCGCCTGCTGCTGATGCGATCAGAAAGACGACAGCCGCGACGAAGGTGCGCACGCGGGACATCCACTTCAATGTGCGCGCCTAACGCTGCAGCGCGTAGCTCACTTTGAAAAAGAACGAACGATCCTGGCGGACGAGGTCGTTCTGCGCGGTGAGCACGCGATCGTCGCCGTAGCCGACGAACAGCACGGTCTGCCAGTTCAGTTTGTAGCTGTAAAGCACGGAGCCGAGGAACGAGCCGCTGTGACGATCGACCGGGAAGCTGTACTGCTCCGGCACGCGCTCGGTCGAAACATATTGCGCGATGGCGCGCACGAGCGACTTCGCGGAAAAGCTGTACGTCGTCTTCAGCCGTTCGACCTGCGCGGTGAAGACGCGGCCGCCATCGGCGTTCAGCCATTCGCGATTCGCCTGCAGATCGAACGTCAGCCGATCGATCGGACGGAGCGTCGTTGCGGCGATGATCGAGGCGCCGCGACCAACGCGCTCGTTCGCGAAATCGATCGAATCGCCGGCGCGTCCCTGCAGTGAGATGCGCGTGAAACGGCGCGACGGATCGAACTGCACGAAGAACGTCCCGTAAGTCTGCTCGAGCAGCGATTCGCCGACGAACACTTTCTCTTTCGGCCGCGCATCGAACTGCGCCTGAAGATTGCGCGGGCCGACGAGGTTCACGCCGACCGACGCGCGTTGAAAGATCGTCCGGCCATCGAGGTCTTCCTGCTTGTCGACGAAGACGTTCGGCCGGATGAAACGCAAACCATGCGTCGGGTAGAAACGGAGGCCGAAGTTACCGTCGTATTCGCGGTAGCCGACCTGCGGCAGGAAGCCGAGGTCCGCGCGGAAATCGTCGCCGAGCTG
>JAOBAU010000068.1 GCA_025463165.1 Acidobacteriota bacterium
GTGGCCGATGACGGACAGCGGCCGCGGGCTGCTGCTCGTCGGCGCGTGCGGCGTCGGGAAGACGCATCTCGCCGTCGCGGCGCTGATGGAGCTGATCGCCAGCGACAAACGCGGACGGCTCCTCTTCAGCAACTTCCAGGATCTCATCCAGGAAATTCAGGCGTCGTTCGATGAAGGATCGGCCGTGAGCAAGTCGGAGCTGCTGCGGCCGCTCATCGAAGCCGATCTCCTCGTGCTCGACGAGCTCGGCTCGCAGAAGCCGACCACGTTCGTGCAGGACATGCTCTATTACATCGTCAACACGCGTTACAACGACGAGCGCGCGACGATCTTCACCACCAATTACTTCGACGATGCCGCGATCGATGGCCAGCGCCTCGCCGATCGCATCGGCGATCGTCTGCGCAGCCGCCTTCATGAAATGACGGAGCTCGTTGCGATCAAAGGCGCGCCCGATCACCGCATCACCTCGAAGATGAAGCAGAACACGATTTGAAGCGACCTGTCTCAGACGTCATCCGCCGCGGGTTCAGCAACACGCTTGCGAACTGGCAGCTCCTGCTGATCCGCGTCGCCGAATCAGCGATCGTGTTCACGATCGTCATCGCCATTCTGCTCGCGGCGATCGTGCCGGTGGTCGTCACCGCGCTGCACGGCTCCGGGTTCGATCTCCAGCATCCCGATCGCATCCTCGAATCCATCATCGAGCTCGTCACCGAGCACTGGCTGCTGCTCTCATGGCTCATCGTGCTCGCGACGCTCGTGCTCGGGCTGATCCTCGCGGTTCGCTCGTTCGTCGAAGCGGGAACGGCGCGCATCTTCTTCGACGGCGAAGCGGCGGAAGCATCGCGCGGCTCGTTCGCCGCGTTCGACGCGCAGCGCTGGTTCGACGGCGGCAAAGAATCGTGGTGGCCGATCTTCCTCATCTACAACATCGTCGGTCTCTACGCGCTCCTCGGCGCGCTGCTGCCGGTGCTCGTCGTCGCGATGATCGTCGCCATCGGTGGCGCCGAATCGATGATGATCGGCTGCATCGCCGTGCCGATCCTCTGCCTCGCGGTGATCGCCATGGCCGTCATCGTGGCGCTCTGGAATCAGAAAGCGATCGTGATTTGCGTCGGCCGCGGCCTCGGCGCGATCGCCTCCGTACGCGCCGGCTGGCGCGAGCTGATGGACGACTTTCCTCGTCACCTCGGCGTCGGCGCGCTGATCGCGATCATCACCTTCGGCGCCGCCGCACTGCTGTCGATGATCACCATCGTTGGCAGCTTCGGCCACCAGAGCGGCCTGTCGATGGCGTTCTCGCCGCTCCGCATCCTCGAATCGTTCGCGCAGACTTCCGTCTCCGCGATCTCCGGCACGTGGTTCATCGCCTGCATCGTCGCGCTCACCAGCGATAATCGCCGCTGATGTACGAAGCGTTTTTCTCGCACGACGCCACGAATTTCCGTCCGTCCGCGATCCGCGAGTTCGCGAAGCTGATCAACGATCCGAACATCATCTCGTTCGCCGGCGGCGTGCCGAGCCCGGAGACGTTTCCCGCCGAACGGATCGCGGAAATCGCAGCGCGCGTCATTCGCGAACGGCGCGCCGTTGCGCTCCAATACGGACCGACGCGCGGCCTGCCGCGACTTTGCGAATTCATCGCCACGCTCTGCCGCACGCGCGGCGTCGACTGCACCGCCGATGATGTGCTGACGACGACCGGCTCGCAGCAGGCGCTCGATCTGATCGCGCACACGCTGCTCGATCCCGGCGACGTCGTGCTGGTCGAGCTGCCGACCTACATCGGCGGCTCGGCGTCGTTCTTCGCGCGCAGCGCCGAGCTCGAAGGGGTCGCGCAGGATGACGACGGCATCGTTCCCGAGTCGCTGCGCGAAGTGGCGACGCGCGTTCGTGCCGCGGGACGACGCATCAAGCTGCTCTACACCATCCCGAATTTTCAGAATCCATCGGGACGCTTGATGACGCAGCAGCGCCGCGATCAAGTGCTGCAGATCGCCGCCGAACATGACTTCCTCGTCATCGAAGACGATCCGTACGGCGAGCTGGTTTACGTCGACGATGCCGACACCACCGCGATGAAGTCGCGCGATCGCGAAGGCCGCGTGTTGTATCTCGGCTCGTTCTCGAAAGTGCTCGCGCCGGGGTTGCGATGCGGCTGGATCGTGGCGCCGCCGGCGCTTCTCGCGAAGCTCGAAATCGCAAAGCAGGCCGCCGATCTCTGCTCGGCGATGCTCGATCAATCGATCGTCGACGAGCTCTGCCACGCCGGCGAGCTGCCGCCGCAAATCGCGAAGGTGCGCGATTTCTATCGCGGCAAACGCGGCGTGCTGATTGCGGAGCTCGAGCGTCATTTCGCAACGCGCGCGACCTGGACGCCGGCCGATGGCGGGCTCTTCACGTTCGTCACGCTGCACGACGACGTCGACACCGGCGCGCTCGTTGCGGACGCTGTCGCGCGAGGCGTCGCGTACATTCCCGGCGGACCGTTCTTCGTCGACGGCAGCGGCCGCAACACCATGCGGCTGACGTTCGCGAAAGAGCCGGACGAGCGAATTCGCGAGGGGATTGCGCGTCTGGCCAGCGTTTTTGCATAGGCTGCACGCATGAAGTCGTACACAGCCGTATTCGCTCTCTGTCTGCTCGCGTCGTGCGCCGGTTCGCCGGCGCCGAAAACCAATCCGTCGCCCGCGCCGAAGCCGAGCGCGACCCTTCCGCCGCCCGCTCCGAACGCGCTCGCCGATGTTGCGAATGTCGCCAAAACAATCGCTGAGCCGCGCATCCGCGTCGGACTGCTCAGCGATCAAACCACTGTCACCTTTCCGCGCATCGACGGCGGCTACTACCTCATCACGCCGACACGTTCGATGGCGTTGCGCCGTGGCTTCACCGCCACGCCGCCGCTCAGCGATACGACGAAACGCTACGCGGTGCAGGCCAGCACGATCTCCGACGTCACCAGCGCGCAGACGTTCGCGGAGAAGATTCGCAAAGATACAGGCCAAAGAGTCGACGCGATTTTCGATCCGGCCGGCGGCGCGTACCGCGTGCTCGTCGGCGACTTCGCCGATGCGGCGTCGGCGAATCCGCTGCGCGATCAGTTGCAGTCCGGCGGCTACGGACAGGGCATGCTGGTCGTGCGTCGCCCGAGCGACGCGCAGTTCGAGCGGAAGCACGTCGTCGTCGATGACGAAGGCGAGCGCTACATGATCGATGGCGATTCCATTCTCGTCATGCCGATGACCGCCGACACGGTTGCGATCGGCGAGAAGCAGTACCGCACCGCGGCGCGCATCTACATCAATCCGCGCGGGCTCTACAACGTCATCAATGAACTGAACATGGAGGATTACCTGCGCGGCGTCGTGCCGGCGGAGATGGGCTCGAAGGTTTACGACGAGCTCGAAGCGCTGAAGGCGCAGGCGATCGCGGCGCGGACGTACGCCGTGAAAAACATGAACGGCTTTCGCACCGAGGGATATGACATTTGTCCAGGACCGGCGTGTCAGGCGTACAACGGATTTTCTGGCGAAGAGGCGATGACGTCGCAGGCGGTGAAGGAAACCGCGGGCCAGATTCTGACGTATGACGGAAAGCCGATCGATGCGTTGTACACGTCGACGTGCGGCGGCGAGACATCGGACGTTGGCGTGATGTTTCCCGGCCGCAACGAGCCGTATCTGAAACGCGCGCGTTGCGTGGAGCTCGAGATGACGACGCTGGCCGGTCGCGCCGACAGCGGACTGCTGACTGAGTCGCAACTGAACGGGCGTTACTTCGCGGCCGTCGCCGGATTGGCGGACAACGCTTCGAGCTGGAGCGCGCGTGATGTCGTTGCCGCGGTGACGAAAGCGACGCAGACGATCGGTTACACGATTCCGGAAGGGGTCGCGCAGCCGGCGTCATCGCGCCGCGGCGACGTGCTGACGTATCTCGCGAACGTGACGAAGTTCGATCAGAACGCGAAGGTGCTGACGCTGCCGGAGGATCGCCGCTACTACTTCCCGCAAAGCGCGAATCCCGAATCGGCCGCGAACCTCGCCGCGGCGTTCCTTATCAAGTTCGGATTTCTCCCGACGGAGAACATCGACCGCATCGACATGAATGCAGCGATGCCGCGCGAGGAGTTGTACGGCGTGCTCGGCTCCTGGCTCCGCAAACACGACGCGCTGCGCGAAGTGACCGGCAAGGTGCTGTCGCTCAACGGACGGAGCATCGCGTTGAAAGCGGAAGGGAAGTCGACGACGTACACGCTGCCCGATGGCATCCCGGTCTTCCGCCGCATCGGCGATCGCGTGCAGGAGTACAAATCGGCGCCGGTGATGCTCGGCGATCGCGCGTTCCTGCGACTCGACGCGCGCAAACGTCCGGTCGCCATCACGATCCTCGGCAACTTCGACGGCGCCTCATTCGATCGCACCTCGAGCTTCGCCGACTGGACCCGTTCCTATCGCGCCGACGAGCTCGTCGCATCGATCAACAAACGGAATCCGATCAAACAACTCCTCGGCATCCGGCCGCTCGTCGTCGACGCCTCGCAGCGCGTCGCGGAGATGGAAGTGACCGCCGAAGGCGGACGAACGTTCGTGCTCAAAGGTCTGCCCGTCCGCTGGTCGCTCAACATCCCCGACAACCTGTTCGTGTACGAAGTGACGAAGGACGCGGACGGCATGGACCGCTACACGTTCTATGGAAAAGGATGGGGACACGGCATCGGCTTCTGCCAGGTCGGCGCCTACGGCATGGCGTTCCGCGGGTGGACCGCGGAACAGATTCTGAAGCATTACTACACGGGGGTGGAGTTGAGCGGGGGGAGTGAAGTAAAGTAACTAATTAGTTCCGCCTTGACGAATGGCGTGCCCTAAGGATAGCCTGTCTTCCGGGATAAAAGGAAGGTTTGGATGCGAGCATCTGTGTGCTTGATTCTTTTGTTGCTACCCGTGGCCATGTTCGGTGGCCAACTCTCGAACGACTCGTTTCACGGCGACGTTCTTATCAGAAGCAGTGGCGAGCAGCAAATGGCAATCCTACTCGACTCCTACGGGCGTGGAGATGGTCATGACGGTCTCGTAGATCACGCGTGGGTGATCGCCTCGGAAGTGCCTTATTTGGAGCCGGTCTCGATCCTTCTCCGCAATGCGCGCGTCACCTCGGAACCCGGACGAATCACCGTCTATTCGGCACCTGATCACACAGCGGTCGTCTTCCTCGTGGATGGTACGCAGGATGACGAGAACTGGGCGCCGGCAGGAACTGCGGTTCACCGATACGCGGGCTACGGAGTGTCCCATTACAAGGGCAGCCTCGACCTTCCACCGATGACGAGCAAGGGTGTCGCGCACTCGCCGTCGCCGTATACGCTCCAGGATCCTGATCCATGGGGAAATGGCGGCGGTGCCGCGGGCGGTTGCCAGTCCGGCGGTTTGGGCTCTACCAGCTGCAGCCAGAGTTGCTCGGGAACCAGCAGTTGTGAGACGAGTTGCAGCACAGGCTACTACGCCTGCTGTTACTGCACCGGGACAACCTCATACTGCAAGTGCTTCCGCACGGGCGGCTAAAATTTGATTGTCAGTGATCGGTAGTTCATTCTTGCTTTACGGGTGGATTGTCGCATATAGTCCGCGTATGCGACTTTCCACCGCTTCATCCACCGACATCAAAGACCCGCAATAGTTCCTTCCGCGTATCATCCCTGCATGTCGTCCGATTTCATTCGCCGCATCAAGAACGAGATCACGCGCGCCGAGGGGGCATCGGGGGAGATCCTTGCGCAGATCGAGGAAGAGCTGGAGCGCGCTCCTTCCGCCGAACTGTGGATCCTCCTCGGCGACGCCATTCAGCTCAGCGATGAGGACGACGTCGACCTCGATGACGTCGAGGCGAGTTACCTGGCGGCGCTGGAGCTCGATCCGAACTCCGCGGACGCATATGAGTCGCTCGGCCACTTCGCGTTCGGCGTCGCCGACGATGCGCGGGCGGCGGCGGAGTATTTTCGCGCGGCGATCGCGCGTGGTGCCGGGAAGGGCGCGCGCGATGGGCTGGCGGAAGCCGAGGACGAGTTGGCGGAGCTCGGCTGACGGCTACGGCTCGGCGCCGAGGACCAGTGTCGCGATCGCGATGGCCACACGTCGATCGAGCAGGCGCGCTCCGTCTTCGGTGAGATCGAGCAGATCGACGACGCCGTCGGAATCGGGACGGCGGACGATCCAGCCTGCATCTTTGTCGAGATAGTGAATGCGGACGTTCGATTCGAAATCGGGTGAGAACTTTCCGCCGAGCTTTCGGATCAGCGCGCGTGACAGCGATTCTTCCGCGGCGTAGCCGAGGACGCGATCGGCGTCGCCGGAGAGAATGGTCCAGCGGTTGCGGCCGAAGCGCGCCAGCACGTTTTTGCGGAGCCGCGCGATCGGACGTCCTTCGCGTCCGATGACGGCGTGTGTGACGCTCGGGAAGGCGAGGTTCGACTCCTGCGCGATGGTGATCACCGGCGTCGTGCCTTCGAAGATCGTGACGTTGATCGACGGTACGAGCATGGCGATGACGACGGCGAAGCCGGCGCTGAGCATCAGCGCGAGGATGGCCGGTGCGACACGACCTTCGGCGACGAGGAAGCCGACGGCGGCGAGTCCGGCGATCAGCACGACGCCGGAGACGAGCGCGGCGATCACGCCGACGACGCTCGCGAAGCTGCGGTAACCGAGGAGGATCTCGCCGGAATCGTCGCGAATGCGCGCCGTTTCGCCGGCTGGGATGCCGCTCATGAAGCGATAGCGTGCGCGTTCGAAAACGGGCGCGGGAGATGTTGATGATGTTCGTGCGGGTGCCGGAGCAGCAGCCGGAGCAAACACCGCATCCTCATCCGCAGCTTCCTCGGCTTCGGGCAGCTCGTATTCGAGCGTCGACTTCGGGACGCCGTTGCCGTCGAACGGTTCGGTCGGACCTTCATCGAGCAGACCGACGGTGCTATCCGAGAGCGGTACTAAGCTTTTTTTTTTAGATCGTCTTCCGACATCTTCTCGTGCGGAAGCGTTTGTAGTTGCACGCGCACGGCCGACGTCGGCATGCCGGCCAGCTCGCCGGGATACGGCGATGGCAGCGGCTGTTCGAGCGGCTCGGCCGATCCATCAGCTTCGGTCGGCAGCTCTTCGGAGAATCGTCCGTAGCTGTTGCCGAGACGAAGTTTCGCGCCGTGCGTGAGCGGCGCGACGCGTACTCGTTTGCTGTTGACGTACGTGCCGTTGGCGCTGGCGAGATCGTGCAGCACGAAGAATCCGCGCTCGAAAACGATCTCCGCGTGATGCCGCGAAACCTTCGGGTCGCGAAGGATGATGTCGTTGCCGGGGTCGCGTCCAACCGTGAAGGGACGGTGGGTCTGCAGGCGGTAGCTCTTCTCCGTCCCGTCGAGCCCGACGAAAAACAATTTCGCCATGAAGTCTCAGATTCTAGCCTAACCGGCCGCTGCACTAACGCGGTTCGTTGGCGGAGCGCTGGAGAACGCTCACCAGTTCATCGATTCCGACCGGCTTGGTGAGCCAGCAGCGGATGCGCGGATCGCGGTCATCCTCGGGCGGCGCGGGCTGGCCGCTGATGACGATGATGTCGATCGATGAGGTGCCGTTGCGGCCGAGACGCTCGAGCACTTCGCCGCCATTCATGAGCGGCATGAGCCAGTCGAGGAGAATGAAATCGGGCTTCTCGGCTTCGATTCGTTCGACCGCTTCGGCGCCATTCGCCGCCAGTTTGACTTCGTATCCGCGCTGATTCAGGCCGATCGCGTAGAGTCTGCGCACGTCCGAGTTGTCCTCGACGATCAGGATTCGCGGGCGTGTCATCGGGACCGCCAGGTGCAGTTTTCATGCTCGGTTACAATGCGCGCCATGCGTGCGGACTGGAACGAGTACTTCATGGGAATCGCGCAGCAGGCGGCTACGCGCTCGACCTGCGCGCGCAAACACGTCGGTGCGGTGATCGTGCGCGACCGCACGGTGCTCTCGACCGGCTACAACGGCTCGCTGCGCGGACTTCCGCACTGCGATGACGTCGGCTGCATCGTTGAAGACGGCCACTGCATCACCACCGTACACGCCGAAGCCAACGCAATTTTGCAGGCCGCGAAAAACGGCGTCTCAATCGAAGGGAGCGAGCTCTACACAACCGCCTCCCCTTGCTGGAACTGTTTCAAACTCATCGCCAACGCCGGCATCCGCCGCATCTACTACGGCGAGTTCTATCGCGAAGAGCGGTCGAGGGATGTTGCGAAGCAGGTGGGGATTGAGTTGATTGATCTTAGGATGCCTTCGAGTTAGTGCAGAGTGCTGAGTGCTGAGTCGCTTCGCTCGGCCGCCTCTACTCAGCACTCAGCACTCAGCACTCAGCACTTTCCATGTTGATTCTCTCCATCGACACCTCCCTCCCAATCATGTCCGTTGCGCTGGTGCGCGACGCGGTGTTGCTTGGGGCTGTGGCGTTGGAAGGGAAGGGATCGCGAAACGAGAAGTTGCTTCCTTCGGTCGACTGGCTGCTGACCGAATGCGGCGTTGATCGGCGGGACATCGAGCTGTTTGCGGTCACGCGTGGGCCGGGTTCTTTTACCGGCGTTCGGATTGGGTTGGCGACGACGCAGGGGCTGGCGCTCGCTCTTGGCCGTCCGGTTTGCGCGATGTCGACGCATGAGGCGATCGCGCTTGGCGAGGCTTCGCTCGATCATCCGCTCGATCGGATCCTCGTGTACGACGATGCGGGACGCGGCGAGCATTACGTGACGCTGTTCGAGGGCGAGAGTGAAGCGATCGCGCCGCGGCTGGCGCGCGCAGAGGAACTCGACACGCTCGTGCATGAAACGGCGCTGGCGATTTCGATCGCCGACTTTCTGCAGCACGGCAACGTTGCCATCGCGTGCGCGCGACGTGCACACATCATTGCGGAACGCGGGATGCTCGCGGCGTACGCGGACGTGACGCCGATTTATGTGCGGCTTGCGGAAGCCGAGGTGAAGTTGCAGCAGAAGGCGAATGGGTGACGTCGTTCTGTCGTTCGCTGCGCCGGGCGACGTTGACGCGATCCATCGCCTCGAATGTGACTCGTTCCCCGCGCCGTGGCGGCGAGCGTTCTTCGATCAGGAGCTGATTGCCAGCGGGCGCTTCAACCTCGTCGCACGACGCGACGGACGGATCATCGGCTACCTCTTCGCGATGTGGTTCTTCGACGAGATGCACGTCAACAAGATCGCCGTCGATGAGCGCGAGCGGCGCCAGGGAATCGCGCACAAGCTGATGGATCGCTGCATCGATTTCGCGCGCAGCCACGGCGTGAAGACGATCGCGCTCGAAGTGCGCAAGTCGAACGACGGCGCGCAGGACTTCTATCGATTCCTGAAATTCGAGCCGACGTACGTTCGTCCGCGTTACTACCCCGATGGTGAAGCGGCCGTCGTGATGACGAAGACGCTGTAGCGCGTTACTCGGCCCAGCGGACGCGATAGCTGCTCGCAGGCTGGAGTAGTTTCGTCACGGCCTGCTCGATCTCCAGCGCGGTGACGACCGGCGCCGCTTTGCGCGGCTCGGCTGCGAGTACCGCGATGTCGATCGGCTTGTCGCCTTCGCGATGGCGAAGCTGCAACAGCAGCGGATCGGGCTCGAGCCACTTTCCTTCGAGCGTGGCGACCGCTTCGAGCAACGTCGGACGCGTGATCGTGACGTTCCGTTCGTGGCGCTCGAATCCTTCGCTGACGAGGATCGTGCCCGGCACGCGCACCGTCACATCGGTCGACAGTGGTTGCTGCACCAGATCGGCCTCCTCGGTGAGCGAATAGACGTTCTCACCGATCGCATCGAGGCGGCTCTGCAACTCGCTCATCGCCTCACCCGCCGTATTGACGAGCGCCCGTTCATCCTCGGTCAGAATCAGATCAGGATCGTTCGTGATCAGCGCGGCGAACATGATCTGCGCGCGGCGCGGGTTCGCATCGAGATACGAGTAGATCTCGCGCATCGACGCGAGGTAATGCGCGGCGCCTTCCGCCCAGAAGTGCAGCGTTCGTTCGTAGTGCTCGCGCTGTTCGCGCGTCGCCCGCGAGCTCGAGGCCGGATAGATGGAGAGCTCGCTCCAGCCGTCGCCGCGCGTCAGCTGCACGGTTACGGGAAGATCGGCGAAGAACTTGTGGAGGTCGTCACGGCTGATGAGCGCGGAATGCTCGACGTGCTGCAACGCGCCGCGCGTTCGATCGAAAATCACCCGCTCGTTTGCCGGCGACGCCTGCGCGAAACGGATGCCCCATTCATCGCGTCCGGCGATGATCGCTTCGCGCTGCGCATCGAGCCGCTCGCTCAACTCGCGCGGCGGATCGGCGCTGATCGTGAAGGTCGTCGCGGCGATGACGCGGACCTGATTCGGATCGCGATCGTCGGCGAAATCGAGCGTGAGGTGATCGCGCACCGGACGTTCCGGATTGCACGCCGTGAGCGCCAGAGCGCAGACCGCCGCGATGAGAAATCTGCGCATCGTCACTCCTCGCGAATGGCGGCGATCGGATCGAGCCGCGACGCCAGTCGCGCCGGATACCAGGTCGTCAATACCGACAGCGTGATGGCGATGAGGTTCACGACGAGCACGTCGCTGAGATCGAGCGAGAAGGGGAGGAAGGTGAGTGGTGACATATCGCCGGGCAGCGGCACGAGATGAAAACGATTCGATGCCCACGATACGCCGATGCCGAGGATGTTGCCGAGGAGCGTGCCGGTCAGGCCGATGAAAAGACCGACCTGGAGAAACGTCGAGAGGATCGTGCGCTCTGTCGCGCCGAGCGTGCGGAGGATGCCGACGTGCGGCCGCTTTTCGACGATCAGCATCGACATCGACGAGATGAGATTCAGCGCGGCGACGAAGATGATCAGCGAGATGGTGGCGAACATCACGATTTTCTCGAGGCGCAGCGCGAGGAAGAGCGGGCGGTTGATCTCCTTCCACGTTTTGACGAGCAGTGCCGGGAAATGTTGCGCGAGTTGCGCCTGCGCCGGTTCGGCGAGCTCGGTGGGACCGTACATCTCGATCGACGTCGGTTTGCCGCCGGTGCCGAAAAGGCTTTCTGCTTCGTCGAGCGGCAGCATCGCGTCGCCGGCGTTTTCCTGTGTCGATGCCGGGACGATGCGGGCGATCCGATAACGTCGCCAAACCGGCACCGGCCCGAATGGCGTGAGACGCGTGCGCGGTGCGACGACGGTCAGCGCATCGCTTTCGTCGAGTCCGACGGCGGCGGCGAAGTCGCGGGTGACGACGATCGTGGCGTCGGCAGGCGCGGGCTCATTCGCTTTCGGTTCGTACGAGTGAATGCGCACCGGACGTCCGCGCTTTTCCTCTTCGTTCGCGCCCCAGCCGATGCCGCTCACGATCGGATGAATCTCGGTCATGCCGGCGCGCTTGCCATCGGCGATGACGCGCGCCGCGTCGTCGATTGTGTTTGATTTCGCCGGCTCGATGAGGAGCTGCGGACTCGAGGCGATGAGGCGCTGTTTGATCTGGCCCTGCAGGCCGGAAAGAAGCGCGATGGAGACGAGCAGCGCCGCGACGCCGATGGCGAGCCCGAGGATGCTGATGGTCGACATGACGACGGTATGCGCGCGGCGTCGCGCGCTCCAGAGATAACGGCGAGCGATGCGCGATTCGATCATTGAGCGCTCAGGCGCGTGGCCGCATCAAAGGAAACAGAATCACGTCGCGGATCGACGCTGAATCCGTCAGGATCATCGCCACGCGATCGATGCCGATTCCTTCGCCGGCGGTCGGCGGCATGCCGTACTCGAGCGCGTTCACGTAATCATCGTCCGCCTGATGCGCTTCGTCGTCGCCGCGCTCGCGCTCGGCGATCTGCTGCGCGAAGCGGCGCGCCTGTTCGTCGGCGTCGTTGAGCTCCGAGAACGCGTTCGCGACTTCCATGCCGCCGATGTAGAGCTCGAAGCGTTCAACGAAGCGCGGATCATCCTTGCGCTGTTTCGACAGCGGCGAGATCTCCGTTGGAAAGTCTGTGATGAACGTCGGATTGATGAGCTGCTTTTCGGCGACGATCTCGAAGAGCAGCGCGAGGAGCTTGCCGTCGATGAGCGACTCCGCGTATTCGTGGCTGATGCCCTCGCCGCGCGCGACGACTTCATCGATGAGCGTCGCGCGATTCTCGACGTCGGCAATCCCGCCGAAGTGCGCGATCGCTTCCTTCATCGAGTAGCGCGCGAACGGCGTGGCGAACGAAATCTCGTTGCCGCGGAACGTCAGCGTCTCGCCGCCGCGCACTTCGCGAACGAGTCCGCTCAGCAACTCCTGCGTCTCTTCGATCAGCACTTCGTAATCGGCGTACGCCTGGTAAAACTCGAGCATCGTGAACTCGGGGTTGTGCTGCGTCGAGATCCCCTCGTTCCGGAAGTTGCGGTTGATCTCGTAGACGCGCGACATGCCGCCGACGATCAGCCGCTTCAGATACAGCTCGGGCGCGATGCGCAGGAACAGGTTCATGTCGAGCGCGTTGTGTTTCGTGATGAACGGCCGCGCCGCGGCGCCGCCGGCGATCGGCTGCATCATCGGCGTCTCGACTTCGATGAAGCCGTGCGAGTCGAACCAGTTGCGGATGTACTTGATGATGCGCGCGCGCGTTTCGAACGTCGTCTTCACGTCGTCGTTGACGATGAGATCGACGTAGCGCTGGCGATAGCGCTGCTCGACGTCGGTCAATCCGTGCCACTTCGACGGCAGCGGACGGAGCGCCTTCACGAGGAAATCGAGTTTTTCGGCTTTGACCGACAGCTCGTTCGTCTTCGTCCGGAAAAGCGTTCCTTCGACCGAGATCCAGTCGCCGGAATCGAGGTTGCGATAGAGCTCCCATTCGCGTTCCGGCAGCGCGTCTTTGCGGCAATACGCCTGAATGCGAGCGGTCTTTTCGGAGAGCACGAGGAACGCGGTTTTGCCGAACTCGCGGATCGTCATGATCCGGCCGGCGATGCGGACGCGCGGCTTTTCGGCTTCGAGCTCGGCGGTGGTTTTGTCGCCGTAGGTTGCGACGACTTCGGCGATCGTCGTATCGACGTTCGCTTTGGTCGGATAGGCGTCGTAGCCGAGAGCGACGATGCGGTCGAGCTTCTCGCGGCGGACGCGGATCAGCTCCGACTCTTCGACTTCGGGTGATTCGACTGGCGGCTGCTCGCTCATAGCGTTTTCAATGCCTCGACAGCCTGATCGATCACGTCCATCGACGTCGAGAACGACATCCGGAGAAACCCTTCACCTTCCGGGCCGAAGACGACGCCTGGCACCGCGGCGATCGACGTGCGAGCGAGCAGCGTTTCCATCGCTTCCCACGAGTTTGCGCCGAGCCGCTCGCGCGCATCGGCGAAGAGATAGAACGCACCTTTCGGCGGCACGCAGCGGAAGCCTGCATCGGTCAGTCCGCGCACGAGCCGGTCGCGGCGCTCGCGATATTCGGGAACGATCGAGTCGATGAAGCCACGTCCGTTCGCGACGGCGGCGGCCGCGGCGAACTGCGACGGAGTCGAGACGCCGTTGATCGAGTTGAGCACGAGCTTTTTCAGCGCATCCATCCAGAGATTGCCGGCGACGAGATAGCCGACGCGCCAGCCGGTCATCGCGAAACTTTTCGACAGCGTGTAGACGCTGATGGTTCGTTCGCGCATACCGGGCAACGATGCGAGCGAAACGTGCTCGCCGTCGTAGACGAGATCTTCATACGCTTCGTCGGAGATGACGATGAGGTCATGCTCGACGGCGAAGCGCGCGATCGATTCGAGCTGGCTGCGCGACAACACGTCGCCGGTCGGATTGGATGGTGTGTTGACGTAGATGACGCGCGTTTTTTCGGTGCGGTGCGCGCGGAGCGTGTCGCCGAGCTC
>JAOBAU010000119.1 GCA_025463165.1 Acidobacteriota bacterium
GCGTTGAACTGGATGCGGTACGTGGCCGCCGGAACGCGATACATCGCTTCCGGACAACTGCACGAGCCCTACCAGTTACGCCCGTGAAAGACCATGCCGCACGCCGGCGGGCGGCTGTCGTTGCGGCCGCGGCCGAGCCAGACGTTGTTCAGCCGGAGCGTGGCCATGCCGCCGGGCTCCGGAATGAGCTCATACGTTCCGTCGCCGTCGATGCTCTTCGGAACGTAGTTGCCGGCGGTTGCGCCGATCATGACCTGGCGAGTCGACGTATCGATCGAATAGACGCCCCAGTAATCCTTATAGACTTCGAACGGCACCCACGTCGCGTCGAAGGAATTGCCGCCGGCGAAGTGCAGCGTACCGATCGGATTGACGGCGGCGACGTCGGCGGAACCGTCGCACGGAATCTCAGCCGTCTGCGTCCACGTGCCGCGCAGCGGATTCGAATCGACGGTGTCGACATAGACGTCGGCGGAAACGATCCGCCGTCCGTTCTCGATGTTGCCGTAGACGCGGAATTTCGCGCCTCCCGGCGTGTGCGAATTGATCGTCAGCAGGCCGCTGATCGGATCGACCGACGCGAAATCTCCCGCGTCGGCGTAATAGCGAACGTCGGCGTAGACCGGCTTAAAAAAAACGCAGCACTCCATCGTGACGAGATGCATCTGATAGGTGTCGGAGGGATGCGCGTCGATCTGGCCGAGCTCCAGTGACAGGTATTTGATCGTCTGCTCGTCCAGCGGAGGCGGCGATGGCGCTTTACGCGCGACGCGATGCCTTGCCGGCGAAGTCACACGGACGATCGACGTAAGCGTGATTGATTGCATCGGCGTAGTGATTCGCATGGAAACGTTGTAGGTACCGCTGGCCGTGTATCGGTGCGTAACGGCCTTCGACGCCGCCGTCGTGCCGTCGCCGAAGTCCCATTGCACGACGAAGGGCGAACAGAGGAGGTTGTATCCGAACGCGGCGATGTCGAACGTCAGCGGATCGCTCGTAAAGCACGGACCACCGAGAGATGAGCAGGCGCCGCTCTCGCTCGACCATTTCATGTAGATGTTGGATTGCGTCATGGGCTGGCACGGCGCATCCGCGTGCGCGCCGGCGGCGAAGAGCGCGAGGGACATTACGAACGCGGCGAATTTCATCGGTTCCCCCAAAACAGAAACGGCGCAGCCGTGAGGCTGCGCCGTCCGTTCATCGATGTGTTTCGCGCATCCTAACCGGTTTTTCGGAGCAGTGCAAAATTAAATGGGGAAATCGTCAATGATGAGGTGCCGTCGATCGTTGCGCCGCTGTCGAGCAATGACTGCCACGGACCATTGAATGGCAACGCAATCGTCTGCACGTTCTCGCTGAAATTGAATGCGATGAGCACCTCATCATTGCCGGAGACGCGACGCACCAGCAGCGTACCGCTTTCGTCATCCACCTTCGTTTCGACGCCGCGCAAATCGAGCGAGCGAAGCGCGGAAACTTCGCGCCGCAGCCGCAGCAACTCGCCGTAGAAGCGACGCAGCGCCGCGTGCTCTTCGACCGCGAGGCTTTCCCACCGCAGTTTCGAGCGATTGAACGTCTCCTCGTCGTGCGGATCGGGTGGCTCCCCTTCCCACGTGAAGTCGTCGAACTCTTCCTTCCGCCCTTTGCGGACGGCTTCGATCAACTCGTCGTCGGTGTGCGACGTGAAGTAAAGGAACGGCGCTTTCTCGCCATACTCCTCGCCCATGAAAAGCATCGGGATGAACGGCGAGAGCACGACGGCGACCGCGATCTGCCGCAGCTGGTCGTACGTGACCAGTTCCGCGAGCCGCTCGCCGAGCATTCGATTGCCGATCTGATCGTGATTCTGCGCGCAGACGACGAACTTCGCGCCGTCGCTCGTTCTCGGTTTGAGCCCGTACTTCCGTCCACGATACGAAGAATGCTGGCCGACGTAGAGGTAGCCGGTCGTCAGGACGCGCGCAAGATCGTTGACGCCGGTGAAGCCGGAGTAGTAGCCGTCGCGCTCGCCGGTCAGGATGACGTGCAGCGAGTGATGAAAGTCGTCGCTCCACTGCGAATCGAAGCCGAGACCGAATTCGTCTTTCGGAGTGATGACGCGCGGATCGTTGAGGTCACTTTCGGCGATCATGCAGACGATCCGTCCGAGTTGTTGCGCGCGCTCGTGAACGGCGTCGCAGAGATCCTGCAGGAATGGCTCCGCGGAGTGATCGACGATCGCATGCACCGCGTCGACGCGCAGTCCGTCGATGTGAAACTCATCGATCCACTGCAGCGCGTTGTGGATGAAGAACCAGCGGACGAAATCGCTCTGCGCTCCATCGAAATTAAGCGCCAGTCCCCACGGAGTTTTGTACCGATCAGTGAAGTACGGGCCAAACTGCGACAGGTAATTCCCCTCGGGACCGAGGTGGTTGTAGACGACGTCGAGGACGAGCGCGAGGCCGCGCGCGTGGCAGGCATCGACGAGTCGCTTCAGCGCGCGCGGACCGCCGTACGAATTCTGCGCCGCGCCGACATAGACGCCGTCGTAACCCCAGTTGCGCGTCCCGGGAAACTGTCCGATCGGCAGCAGCTCGATGACCGTGATGCCGAGCTCCTTCAGCTCATCGAGGTGCGCAATGACGGCGTCGAACGTTCCTTCCGGCGTGAACGTACAGACGTGCAGCTCGTAAACGACGTAGTCCTCGAGCGCGACGCCGGTCCAGCCGTGATCGGTCCAGTCGAAATCGCTTCCGACGACTTCCGACAGCTCGTGGACGCCGAGTGGCTGCAGTCGCGACGCGGGATCGGGGCGCTCGTCCTCACCATCGAGCACGAACTTGTAGCGCGCTCCTTCGCCGCACGAAACGGTCGCTTCGAAGTAACCGTCGTCCGTCTTCGACATCGCGATCCGCTCGTCGCGCGGCGCGAGCAGGTGAAGGTCAACATGTTGACGGTCGGGCGCCCAGACCCGGAACTCGGTGCGGTCAGCCGCGACGACCCTCGCACCGAGCGGCTTCCAATGATCGGCGGTCAATCGTCGCCCTCCAGTGACACGACGCTCTCTTCCTCCTCCACCTCTTCGACCGGCTCGCGCTCCGCTTCCGGATCGCGGATCAGAAACACCGCGCTGAGCGGCGGAAGCGTCAGCGTCGCCGACCAGCGCCGGCCATGCAGCGGAATCGGCGCGGCGTCGACGCCGCCCATGTTTCCCTGGCCGCTGCCGCCGTACAGCGTGGCGTCGCTGTTCAGCACTTCGCGCCAGTAACCACCATCGGGAACGCCGACCTGATAGTTGTGCCGCGGAATCGGCGTGAAGTTCAGCACGGCGACGACGCTGCGCTCGGGGTTCGTGCGCGAGCGGCGCGTCAGCGAGAGCACGCTGTTCTCCGTGTCGCAGCAGTCGATCCACTCGAAGCCGGCCGGATCGAAGTCGAGCTCGTGCATCGCCGGCTCGTCGCGATAAAACTTGTTGAGGTCTTCGACCCAGCGCTGCAGCGTGCCGTGCGGAATCGTATCGGTGAGGCTCCAGTCGAGCGATGCGTCGTGGTTCCACTCGCGGCTCTGCCCGAACTCGCCGCCCATGAAGAGCAGCTTCTTCGCCGGCTGCGAGTACATGTGCGCGAAGAGCAGCCGCAGGTTCGCGAACTTCTGCCATTCGTCGCCCGGCATCTTGCCGATGAGCGAGCCTTTGCCGTGTACGACTTCGTCGTGCGACAGCGGCAGCACGAAGTTTTCCGTGAACGCGTACATCATCCGGAACGTCAGCTGGTTGTGATGAAACTTGCGATGGATCGGATCGTTCGCGAAGAACGCGAGCGTGTCGTGCATCCACCCCATGTCCCACTTCATGCCGAACCCGAGTCCACCGATATACGTCGGCCTCGAGACCATCGGCCACGCCGTCGACTCCTCGGCAATCACCTGCACATCCGGATGTACTTTGTAGACGTCTTCGTTGAGCCGCCGCAGGAACTGAATCGCTTCGAGGTTCTCGCGTCCGCCGTGCTCGTTCGGAATCCATTCGCCATGCTTGCGCGAGTAATCGAGATAGAGCATCGACGCGACGGCGTCGACGCGCAAGCCATCCGCGTGATAGACGCCGAGCCAGTAAAGCGCGCTCGATGAGAGGAACGAACGGACTTCGTTTCGCCCGTAGTTGAAGATCAGCGAATTCCAATCCGGGTGGAATCCCTTGCGCGGATCGGCGTGCTCGAATAGATGCGTGCCGTCGAAGTACGACAGCGCATGTTCGTCGGTCGGAAAGTGCGACGGCACCCAGTCGAGAATGACGCCGATGCCGTTCTCGTGCATGACGTCGACGAGGTACATGAAATCCTGCGGCGTGCCGTAGCGGCTCGTCGGTGCAAAGAAACCGGTGCACTGATAGCCCCACGAGCCGTAGAACGGATGCTCCATGATCGGGAGCAGCTCGATGTGCGTGAAGTTCATCTTCTTCACGTAGTCGGCGAGCGGGCGGGCGATCTCGCGATACGTCATCGAACGCCAGGTGACGCCGTCATCGTCGCTGTAGCGACGCCATGAACCGAGGTGTACTTCGTAGATGGAAAGCGGCGCGGTGAAGCCGTTGCGCGCGGCGCGCGACGCCATCCATTCCTGATCCTTCCACTCGTAATCGAGGTCCCAGATGATCGACGCGGTTTGCGGCGCCGGCTCCTGATGGATGCCGAACGGATCGGTCTTGTCGACCGAGTAGTTGTTGTAGAGCGACGTGATGTGGAACTTGTAGTGGGCGCCTTTGCCGACGTTCGGAATGAAGCCTTCCCAGATTCCCGACTCGCCGCGCGCGGTGAGCGGATGCGCGTCGTTGTTCCAGTCGTTGAAGTCGCCGATGACGCTGACGGCAGCGGCGTTCGGCGCCCAGACGCCGAACATCGTGCCGCGCACGCCGTCACGCTCGACGATGTGCGCGCCGAGCTTCTCCCACAATTTGTAGTGGCTGCCTTCGTTGAAGAGATAGAGGTCGTGTTCCGTGAGCAGACTGCCGTTCGTCGGCGGGTCTCCGGCAACATCCAGCAGGTTCTCGGCGGTCGGCACTGTCGTCACTTCCTCGCCGGCAATGACCGGCTTTGCTGCTGCACGTTTGGTGGCCGGCTTGCGCGCCGGTTTCGCGGGGACATCTGCGACGGCCTTCGGTTTCTTTGCACGCGTGACCGGCTTCTTCGCGGCCACCGTTTTCCGCGCTTTCGCCGGTTCGGGCGGCGGCGCTTCCGGCGCTTGCGGCGCCGGCGCGGTCGTGATCGGGTTCGGATCCTTCTTACTTCTGGTTGCCATCTTCCTGCCTTCTTGTTCGATCGACGGTGCGGAGAATTCGCCGCGTGACGACGTCGTGCCGAGCTGCTTCGAGCCCGAGGCGCATACGCCGGCGCCAGCTTCGCTCGCCGATTCCGGGGACGTTTTGCGGCTCGGGCTCGAGCCAGAGATCTTCGAGATTGACGAGCACGATCTCGGCTTCACTTGCGCCGAGGTAGCCGAGCAATGCTTCGAGGACGGCAACCGTATCGTCGGAAGCCGGATCTAGCAAGGCGCGCGCCTTCAGAAATCGCATCAGCGCCTCGCGCATGCGCAGTCGCGTCTGCCGTTCGCGCTGCGCACCGCGCTCGTCGAGCAGCTGCAATGCGACGCGATCGCCGATGTCGTCGCCGCGCCAGAAACCGGCGAAGGTCGGCATGTCGTGCGTGTTGATGCTGGCGATCGATTCCGCCGGCGGCGCGCCTGCCGGCTCGTCTCCATCCGGCTTCAACTCGTATTGCACGACGTACATCCGCCGGATGCCGTGCTCCTTCATCTTCACCGGCACGTACGGCGGCACCGTGCCGAGATCTTCGCCGACGATGACGCAGCGGCTGCGATTCGATTCGATCGTAAGGATTGCGTACAGCTCGTCGGCCGGATAGCGAACGTAGACGCCGTCCTTCGCTTCGCCGCCGGCGGGAATCCAGAACAGTCGATGAAGCGCCATGTGGTGGTCGATGCGCAGCACGCCGGCGTGCTCGGTGTGATGGCGAATGCACGCGCGAAAGTACGCGTAACCCGATTTGCGGCCGGCTTCCGGACCGAGCGGCGGAAAGCCCCAGTTCTGTCCCTTCGTGAAGAAGAGATCGGGCGGCGCGCCGACCGACGCGCCGTTCGCGAAGAGCTCGCGATATCGATGCGCGTCGTAGCCGGCGGCGCTGACGCCGAGCGGGAAATCGAGATAGAGCCCGAGTCCGCGCGCTCGCGCATCATCGGCGATCGTCCGCATCTGCTGTGACATGCGCGTCTGGACGTAACGGTGATAGCGCGCGCTGCCGTCGCCGCGTGCTTCGCGAAAGTTCGCGTACGCATCCAGCTCGTCGTTCGCGTCGACATCGACGGCGAGTTGCTCGAGGAGTCGTCGCTTCGCGGCCATGACGCGGGCGTAATTCACATCGCCGGCGAGCGGCAGCGGTTCGAGCGGTTCACCGGCGTACTCAGGCAGACGTTCCACGTCGATGTAGAGCTCGTTCCAGAAGAGCCGGCTGACCGGCGAATACGGACTCGGATCGGAGTCGTGAAACGACGCCAGCATCGGCAGCGTGGCGACGATTCCGCCGCCGAGCTCGTTGACCCAGAGGCGATACGCTTCGAGATCGCCGAGGTCGCCAACGCCCCATGTGCGCGGCGTGTGGACGGAGTAGAGCGGCGCGAAAATGCCCCACGACTTTGCGGTCGGCGCAAACGCTTTTCGCGGCGCGGCGATCAGCAGGCTTTCGTGCGCGTCGTCGATGCGCAGCGTGTGATAGCCGTACGGCAGCTCTTCGTCGATGATGCCGTTCGCGATCATTCCGCTGCGACGCTCGCCATCTTCGAGCGTGAGCTCGTAGCGCGAACCTTCCTCGACACGCGGCTTCTCATCGCCCCACGCGACGATCACCGGCTCGATGACGCGCGAGTCAAGCTCTTCGCGACGTGCGCGCAGTGCATCGGGGACGTCGAACTCGCCGATGCGCGCGCGGATCGCGGCGCGCAGTGAATCGTTCGATGCACGCACCTCTTCGCCGGCAGCGTTGATGTAACTCGGTTGGATGTCGAACAGGCGCGCGAGCTCGCGGAGCTGACGAGATTTCACACGCGATGCAAAAGCAAACGGCGGGCCGCGATCAGCGATCGATCGACACCAGCTCCAGCTCGAACACCAGCGTCTTTCCGGCCAGCGGATGGTTCGCGTCGAGCGTCACGCTCTCGTCATCCAGCTCCGCAATCCGCACCGATGCTGTCCGTCCATCGGGAAAGCCGACGCTCAGCATGTCGCCGACTTCCATCTCCCCTTCCGGCATCTGATCGCGGCCGACGCTGAAGACGAGCTCTTCGCGGCGATCGCCGTATCCGCGTCCCGGCACGATGCGCTCCGTTTTCGAATCGCCTTCCGACATGCCGACGATCGCTTTTTCGAATCCGGTGATCACTTCACCGGCGCCGATCGTGAAGGAGATCGGATCGTTCCCTTCCGATGAATCAAAGAGCGTCCCGTCTTCGAGACTGCCCTTGTAATGCACGTGGACCGTGTCGCCCTGTTTCGCCTGCGTCATTCACTCACCTCACGGAAATCCGGGACGCCGGATTCCTGCGCCGACGTCCGTCCATTCGGCGGCTGTCTGCGGTTTTGTCGCCACCGCGTTCAGCTTCGAGACGTTCTTGCCATCGAGCTCGACGCCGCTGAAGTCGATGATGTAGTCGACGCGCTCTTCCGATTCCTGTTCCGGCACGATGTTGACCGCCTCGATGCTCAGCAGACGCAGCGCGTCGACCGCATTCATCACCGGCCACGGGACCTGCATTTCGAACCACGTCGCGCGATCGGCGTGATCGAAGGAGATCTTCACCGGCTGACCGCTGACGCGATAGAGCCCCTGCGCTTTGTCTTCCGGCTCGCCGAGCGTTTCGTTGATGCGCTCGCGTGAACGGCCGATTAGCGCGGGGACGTTGACGATCGCGCCGGGCGACGGCATGTCGGCGCCGACGTCCGGACCGAGATGTTTGACCGCCGTCGACGACTCATCGACTTTCTGCGTTCTGCCGACGAGCGGCGAGCCCGACTGCGCGGCGGCCGCGGCCGTGTCCGACGTGCCGGTCGCGGCCGTTTCCTCTTTGTGATGGCGGCACGACGTCGCGGCCAGCGCGATCAAAAGAACGGCGATGCGTTTTTGCATCGCGTCAGCCTAGCAGTTCCAGCACGCCGCGCAACGGGATGCGCACCCAGTCGGGACGATTGTTTAATTCGTACGCGACTTCGTACAGCGCTTTCTCGAGCAGATGCGCGTCGAGCAGAATCTGCACTTCGTCCGCGGTCTTCGGTAGATTCGTTCCGCCGCGGCTCTCATCGAGATACGCGCGCAGAAATGCCGCGCCGACCCAGCGATACCACGCGCGTCCGGCACTCTCAACGGCCGGCAAATCTTCCGGGCGAATGACGACGCCCTGTCCCTGACCCGACATCGCGGCAAACGGCGCGTAATGGAACGAGCGCAACATTCCGGCGACGTCGCGCAATGCGCTTCGTTTGATGCGCCGCTCGCTCAATGGCCGCGACGGCTCGCCTTCGAAATCGATGATCACGAAATCGTCGCCGGTGTGCAGCACCTGGCCGAGGTGATAGTCGCCGTGCGTCCGGATTCTCGCGCCGCCGATGCGCGGGCCGAGGATGGCGCGGATGCGTACCTGCAATTCGGCTTCGCGCTCGAGCAGCGTCGCGGCGTCGGGATGATCTTTCGCGCGGCGGCGAAGGAGCTGCAGCGTTTGCACGGCCTGCGTGCGAATGTGCTGATAGACCGAACGCTGATAGTGCGGCGTGATCGCCTCCGGGGCGAACGCGGCGACGTCGTCGCGCGACGCGAGCGCGAGATGCATCTGCGCGGTGCGGCGGCCGAGGAGCTCGGCGTCAGCGAGATACGCACCGACCAATTCCTGCACGAGCTCGGGCGTCCTGAGATCGCTGAATGCGAGTGCGACCGGCGATTCGTTCGGCGTCGCTCTGGCGAGCTTCTCGACCGCGGCCGGCTCACTGAGCAGCCGATCGAAGAAACGGCCGAGCGCGTCTAGCGTGTACGTCCACGCGTCGCCGGAATTCGGCGTGTAGCTTTGCAGGATGGCGAGCGTCAGCGGCTCCTGCGCCATTGACGGCTGATATTCGAGCGCGCCGGCAACGCGGGGGCTGGCGTTGAAATCGGTCTCTTCGCTGAGGAAACGGCTGATCTCGAGATCGCTGTTGACGCCCGGCTCCAGCCGGCGGAAGAGCTTCATGAAGAAACGTTCGCCGTAGACGATCGCGGTGTTGCTCTGTTCCGCTTTCAATACCTGCGGCGTCAGCTCGCCGCTGCCGCGGAGCTGTTTGAACGCGCGCGCCGGCGAGCCGATGACGTTGCCGCGCTCGCCTTTGAGCGTTCTGCGCCGGGCGATGACGTCGAGCAATGCACTGGCGAATTTCGGCTCACTGATCGGTTCATAGAGCAGACAACCGTCACGCAGCCGGGCGATGAGCGTGGCGGTGCGGCTGATGTCGTGCTCGTCGGCGCGACGCGCGCTCGTGATCGCCAGCGGGAGCATGTAGAGCTCCGGCTCGGCGTCGGTGTATTCGATCTCGATGAGCGCGAGAAAGCCGGCGTCACGGCCGACCTGCATCGCATCGCGCACGCTGACGTTGCCGATCGTCCGCGCTTTTGCGCCGAACCAGCGCCGCGAACGGAGGTACTGCTGCAGCGCGACATTGAGCGGTTCGCGCTGCTCGTCGGCGAGCAGTTCGCCCATCGTTTTCGCGGGGACGAGCGGCACGTCATCCGGCGCGGTGAGGTCGCGTACCGCGGGCGTCAGCGTGAACCAGTAAAACGCGAACGGCCCGAGGTTGAGGAAGTAGGGGCGATCGCCAATTTCAGGGAACTTCGTGCCGCCGGAGAGCTCGACCGGCTGCATCCCGCGGTAATTCGAGAGGTCGAGCTCGAAGCATTGCACGAGACGCGAGAGGTTCGCGACGACGAGGATGACTTCATCCTCATAACGGCGGATGAAGGCCAGCACCTTTCGATTTTCGGGATGGAGAAACTCCATCGTCCCGCGGCCGAATGCCTTGTAGCGCTTGCGCAGCGCGATCAGCCGCTTCATCCACCACAGCAGTGAATATTGCGAATTCTGGTGCGCTTCGACGTTGACCTGTTCGTAGTGATATTGCGGGTCGATGATGACCGGCATATAAAGCCGCTGCGGATTCGATTTCGAAAACCCGGCGTTCCGG
>JAOBAU010000129.1 GCA_025463165.1 Acidobacteriota bacterium
GGCCGTACAGACCTGGCGCTTCCGTCCCGCCACTGAAAACGGCGTTCCAGTCGAAGCGCCGTTCTCCGTTGACATATCCTTCCATGGAAATGAGTAACAGCACCTGCGTCGCCTGCCGGCATCAGATCGATGCGGGGGCGAAACTCTGTCCGTATTGCGGCGCCGATCCACGCACCGGAGAAAAAGTTGACACGCAGGCGCTCCTGCAGCAGGTCTTCAAAGCGCGCGAAGTGACGGCATCGCAGTCGGTGCTCGAGTTCGCGCGCCAGCGACAGGGCGCGGTGATCGCCATTGCCGCCATCGTCGCCGTCCTCCTCCTCGGCGCGATCCTGCAATGGGTGAATGCGCGCAACGCGCGCGAAGCGTCGAACTCCGCGGTGCCGCTCGCAGAAGTGACCGATCTCAGCGCGCAGGAACAGACGCAGCAGTTGCCGATGCCGCAGCTTTCGTTTCAGTACGAAGGAAAACCGCAGACGCTGCGGACGTTCGTCGTCGAGCCTGGCGCGGTGAAGCCGCCGGAAGTCGTCGCCGCCGAACAGGCAGCGCTCGTCGCGAAGCAGGCCGCCGCCGCGCCACCGAAAGCTCCGCCGGCGCCCGCACCGCACTGATGCTGAATCTCGTCGTACTGGTCGCCGCCATCATCATTATCGGCTGGCTCGCCGCGTGGATGCTTTCGCAGAAACCGGTGACGAGCGTCGAACAGTTGATTCGACAACATCGATATGCCGACGCCGCGGTGGAAGCGGAGAAGCAGCGCGATTACATCCATCGCGGCGAAGCGCTGAAGCTGCTGGGACGTTTCGATGAAGCAGCGGCGGCGTATCGCTTGTCGGACGATCCCGCTGCCGCCGAAGGGATCGCGCTTTCGCTCACGCATGGCGGCGGCGACCTCGATGAAGCGAAGCGGCTGATGGAACAGACGATCGCCACACATCCACAGATTCAGGAGTTTCAGGCGCTGGCGCTTGCGTACGTGCTGCTGAAACGCGGCGAGCGCGACGCGGCGTTGCGGCTCTTCGACGACAACCTCGTGTTGCTGCAGACGCGCTTTCACGATGACTACACCGACGCCGATCCGCTGCTCGCGGAGACGCTGTGGTTGTTCGGCGAGTTGTCGTCCGCGGCGGGCGACGAACCTCGCGCCGCGGAGCTGCGCGCGAAGGCGGCGGCATGGGCGCCCGGTGCGTGGTTTCAGCGCGATGCGAGGCGCTGATACTCGCCGCGAATCGCCTGCATGGCGACCGGCGCTGCGCACGGATGCACGCGATTCGTCAGCAGCACGAAGATGCGATCGTCCTGTTCGGGATCGCACCAGATCGATGTCCCGGTAAAACCGGTATGGCCGAACGCGCGCGGCGAAAGCATCTTCGTCGCGGGTGAAGTCGGTGACTGCAGCTGCCAGCCGAGGCCGCGATTCTCTTCGAGTCCCGCGGTGTAGTTGCGCGTTGCTTCGATGAGCAGCTCGCGCGGATACAGCTCGCCGCGAACGATCGCCTGCATGATGCGGAACATCGCCGCGGCCGTCGCGAAGAGACCGGCGTTTCCTGCGGTGCCGCCGGCGTGAAACGAGTTGCCGTCGTGCGTCTCGCCCCAGATCAGCGTGTCGCGCAACCCGCGCGCGGAAAGGTGGCGATCGGCGCACATCTTCATTTCCCAGCGCTGTCCCCATTCCGTCGCGGCGATGCGCGGACGAAGGATCGCCGGCGGATTGAACATCGCTTCGCCATCGATGCCGAGCTTCGTGAAGATGCGCTCGCGCGCGGCCGCGACGTAATCGCCGAACAACTCGCGCAGCGCGTACCAGAGCAGGATGAAGTTGAGGTCGGAGTAGACGACCTTCGTTCCCGCTTCATGCGTCCGCCCGTCTGCGAGGATCGCCGAGAGATAGTCGTCATACGTGTAAAGCGGCAGCCACGCCTGCAGTCCCGACGTGTGCGTCAGCAGCTCGCGATACGTGAAGCCATGAAAGCGATCGTCGAGAGCGATGCGGCCGTCAGCGACCGCCTGCAGAATCAGCGTCGTGGTGACGAGCGGTTTCGTCGTCGACGCGACGTCGTAGATGGTGTCGACGTTCGCGCGCAGCCGCAGCGGAACGGCGACCGCATGACCGTGCGCGCCGCGCTGCTCGATGCCGTTCGCAGAGCCGAACGCGTACACCGCGCTGGTGAAACTGCCGATGGCGATCTCGCGCCGTAGAAAATCGTCGATCGTCATCGCGTGGCGCGATCCCATTCGGAAGCAGACAGCGGACGCACGTGCGATGGCGGCGGCGTGAAGGTTTCGACGACGCGCGGCGCCGGCCGGCGAATGAACAACATCGAGGCCACCATCACGATCGCAAGAACGCGTGCGACGAAATGCGCGGAGGTGATCGTCGACGACGGCAACGACCATGGATCGGCGAGGAACATCAGCGCGTGCAGCAACAGCAGCGACGCCGGAACGATGCGGCGCCGTGTCATCAATCGCGTAACGACCAGCAGCACGAGCAGGAAGAGATCGATGACCGGGGTCGCATCGGGCGCGCGCCACACCGCCATCGAAAGCGACACGATCAGCGCCGCGTGCATGGCGATAAAGCTCGTTTGCGAGCGCCACGGCACGTAGAGCGCGCTGCCGATTGCGGCGATCGCCGCGACGATCACGAGCTCCGGCGCGACGAGGTCATACGCGAACACTTCGACGTACGCGAACGTCGCCCAGAGTCCGAGATGACGCGCCGTGCGACGCTGTGAAGGCTCGAGCGGCTCGCCGTTCCGGAGTGCCCACAAAACGTGCGGTGTCAGCATCCCGCAACTTTACACTGCACATGAACGGCTGCGCCGTGTCGCTGTCAACCGCGAATTTCGCTGTCGAATCAGCGGTTTAGCGCACTGAAAATGGGATGCCGGTGCGCGCTCGCCCGAGTGCTACCATCCGCCCCGTCCAATTCGTAAGGTCAGGTGCCGTCAAGTCAATGTTCCGTCTCGAAAAGCTCGAAATTCACGGTTTCAAATCCTTTTACGATCCCGCAAGTCTCTCCTTCCCCGCACCGATGACCGCGGTCGTCGGGCCTAACGGCTGCGGCAAGTCGAACATTTGCGACGCGATCATCTGGGTGCTCGGTGAGAACCGCGCGTCGCACATCCGCGGCGAGACGATGGACGACGTCATCTTTCAGGGCTCGTCGCGCCGCCGTCCGCTGTCGATGGGCGAAGTGACGCTCACTCTGAAAACCGACGAGCAGCATCCGAACGCGGACGATGGCCTGATCACGCTGAACCGCCGCGTCTTCCGCACCGGCGAGTCGGAGTTCCGCCTCAACGGCAAGCGCGTCCGCCTCAAGGACATCTCCGACATCCTGATGGACACGGGACTCGGCATCCGCAACTACTCGGTGATGGAGCAGGGAAAGATCGATCTCATCCTCTCCAACAAACCGCAGGACCGCCGCAAGCTGATCGAAGAAGCGGCGGGCATCACGAAGTACAAAACGAAGCGCCGCGCGGCGGAGCTGAAGCTCGAAGAGACGCAGCAGAATTTGCTGCGCATCGACGACACGCTCGCCGAGGTGACGCGGAATCTCAATTCACTGAAACGCCAGGCCGGGAAGGCGCGGCGGCACAAGGAACTGTCGGAACAACTCTCGACCGCCAAACGCGCGCTATACAAAGGACGGATCGTCCTCGCGCAGCTCGAACAGGAGCAGTCGGAGCAGAACGTGGCCGGCGCGCAGACGTCGGAGTCGGAGCTGGCCGCACAACTCGGAACCGAAGAAGCGGAGCTCGCTGAAAACCGGACGCTGCTCACCGGTCGCGCGTCGCGCGCGTCCGCGCTTCGCGAAGAGATGGCGACGCTTTCCGGCGAAGTGGAACGTCTCCGCTCCTTCCTCCAGCAGTCCGAAACGAACCTCGGCGATCTGATGCAGCGCATCGACAACGCCACGGCGCAGACCGGAACGCTCGGCGCCGAGGCGATGGAACAGCAGCAGTTACTCGATGAACGATCGCAGGCGCTGGAAGTGGCGCGCGGCGAGCGCAACCGGCTGCGCGACATCGCCGATCAGGTCGAGCGCGACCGTGCAGAGAAGTCGGACGAAGTGCGCCGTCATGAGAAGTCGCTCGCCGATTCGCGCGAAGTCCTGATGCGGACGATCGCGAAGATCAGCGAAGCGCGCAATCAGGTCCATCAGATCGAGATCGCGGTTGAGAAGTGCGAGTTCTATCTGACCAAGCTCGGCGAGACCGCGCGCAAGGCGGCGGAGAGCCGCGACGGCGCGCGCCAGACGATGTACGAGTGGGAACAGTCGGTGCGCGACGCCGAGCAGGCGCTCACGGAAGCGCAGGCGCTGGCGCGCGAAACGCTCGCGCATCGCGACGAGCTGACGTCGAAGCGCGACGGCTTGCGCGAATCGCTGGCGTCGGCGCGCGATCGCGTGTCGCAGACGACGTACAAGATCGATTCATTGCGGACGCTCCTCGCATCGCTCGAAGCGCAGGATGAAGACGTTCGCCGCGCCGTGCTCGAGCTGATCCCGAATGCGACGGCCGCCGCGGAAGCGGTGCGCGCCGCGGAAGGATTCGAGTCAGCGCTCGACATGCTGTTGAAAGAAGTGTCGAAGGCTTCGGTCGTCGACAGCGCGGAGACGGCCATCGAAGCGGTGGCGCGTCTGCGCGAGCGCGGCGCGGGTCGCGGCGCATTCATCACGCTCGACTATCAAGCGACGGCGGAAGGAACGCGGCGCGGCGACGCGGCGTACTCGATCGTCGGTGAAGGTCCGATCGCCGATGCGATCCGTGCGGCGCTGCCGGAGGCGTACATCGTCGGCAGCCTGCGCCAGGCGATCGACGCGGCGAAAGCACGTCCGCACGCGACCTTCGTGACGCTCGAAGGCGACGTCGTTCGCGGACCGCTGGTCATCGGCGGCAAGACCGCCGACGCGACGCCGGGCGTCTTCTCCATCAAGCGTCAGCTCTCCGATCTCGAATCGCTGCTCGGCTCCGAAGAGACGCGTGCGAGCGGCATCGCAACGGAACTGCAGTCGCTCGAGGAAGAGCTGCGCGCCGCCGACGACGCACGCATCCTCGCGGAAGAGAAAGCGCGAACCGCGGAACAGGAACTTCGCGAGCGTCGCGGCAATCGCGAGCGCGCCGGTTCCGAGCTTCAGCGTTTCGAAAAAGACCTCGCGGTCGCCTCGGAAGAGCAGCAGCTTTACGCCGAAGAAAAGGAACAGCTGATCGCGCGGAAGAACGCGGCGAACGAAGACCTGACGCGTCTGCAGGAAACCGAGCAGGCGACGCAGGAGCAGATCGGCGGATATGAAAAGGATCTCGCCGAGTCGCGCATCGCGTTCGAGCAGGTGACGGAAGTTGCGTCGAAGGCGCGCGTCGACGTCGAAGCGGCGTCGGGCAACGTGAACGCGATTCAGCGCGAGCACGAAAATCTTTCGCGCATCGTCGTTTCGCTGGCATCGCGTGCGACGCAACTGTCGAGCGAGATCGAGCAGCTGGTGCGGCGGAAGGACGAGACCGGCGTGGCGGTCGAGAACGCGCGCGGTCAACTCGACACGTCGCTCGCGCGCCTGCATGAGCTGAGCGAGCAGCGGGTGGAGATCGAAGCGGAAGTAGCCGATCTGCAAAACAGGGTTCAGGAGCTGGAAACGCGCGCGCTGCACTCGCGCGAACAGTGGAACACCGCGAAGAACTCGCTGTTCGAGGCGGAGCGGCGTTCGGATCGCGCGAAGTCGGCGTTCGACCTGCTGCGCGAACAGATCTCGCTCGATCTGCACGCCGGCATCGACGCACTCGCGGAGATCGAGCCGCCGTCGGACGACGACGCGCGTCTCGCACTCGAAACGGAAGTGGCGAAGCTCGCCGATTCGATCGAGAAGATCGGACCGGTGAACGTCCTCGCCATCGACGAGCACACGGAGCTGGAGCAGCGCGAGTCGTTCCTGCGTACGCAGCGCGACGATCTCGTGCAGGCGATCGATTCGCTGCGCGGCACGATCCGCAAGATCAACCTCACGTCACGCGAGCTGTTTCGCGATGCGTTCACGATCATCAATCAATCGTTCGGCGAGATCTTCTCGTCGCTCTTCGGCGGCGGCGCCGCGCGCATGCAGCTCCTCGATGAGGACGATCTGCTGGAGAGCGGTATCGAGCTCGTCGCGCAGCCGCCCGGCAAGAAGAACCAGTCGGTGGCGCTGCTGTCAGGCGGCGAGCGCGCGCTGACCGCGCTGGCGCTGCTCTTCGCGATCTTCCGCTACAAGCCGTCGCCGTTCTGCATCCTCGATGAGGTCGACGCGCCGCTCGACGAAGTGAACAACGAGCGCTTCGTGCGCCTGGTGCGCGATATGTCGCGCGAGACGCAGTTCATCGTGATCACGCACAGCCGCCGAACGATGGAAGCAGCCGACGTGTTGTACGGCGTAACGATGGAAGAGGCAGGTTGCTCGCGACTGGTGAGCGTCAGTTTCGCGGATCTGGAGCAATAGGAGGCCAGAAGGAGGCGACCTCCAGTTCGATCGCGCCAAAAGGCTCGGCACGGACGATGGCCTGTTCGTTTTCATCAAAGACGCCGGCGAGCTCGTAGCGATCGCCGGCGTGGCGATAGACCTCGAGCGTCCGGTTGTTCGGATCGATGATCCAGACGTGTGCGATTCCGTGGTTCGCGTACTTCGGTAACTTCACGAACCTGTCGATGCGAGTCGTGCCGGGCGACAGCACCTCACAAGCCCAGTCAGGAGCAAGCTCGAAAGCCGGAACCTCCGGGTATTCGGGCATCCGTTCGCGACGCCAGCCGGCAATGTCGGGAACGAAGACGTCGGCGCCGAGGTGTAGTTCGGGCTCGAGAACGATCCACCAGCCGCCAGGGTCGCCGTCACCGTCATCAAAAGCAGCGTCAATCCGCGAGAACAGTTTCCCGTGAACGCGTGCATGGCGCGACGCCGGTCGCGGCGAAGTGAACAATTCGCCGTCGATCAACTCCGCGACGAGGTGATCGGGCACCTTGCGCAGATCATCGTAAGTCGCAGGCCGCTCGAGCAGCTTCGCCATAAGCGAATGATAGCGCTACGTGGTCTGACCCGACGTGCTGTACGGCGTGACGATGGACGAGGCAGGTTGCTCGCGACTGGTGAGCGTCAGTTTCGCGGATCCGGAGCAACAGGAAGCCAGAGGGATTCGAGCGGAAACTCGATCGCGTCGAAAGGCTCGGCGCGGACGATGGGTTGTTCGTCCGCGTCGAAGATCTGCACAATCCGGTACGCGGCGCCTTCGCGACGGCAGACCTCGAGCGTTCGATGATCGGGATCGACGATCCAGACGTGCGGAATGCCGTTTCGCGCGTACTTCGGGAGTTTCTTAAGGCGGTCGATACGGTGTGTGCTCGGCGAGAGCACTTCGCAGACCCAGTCGGGCGCGATCTCCATTCCGACAACATCGGGAATGGTCTGAACGCGCTCGCGCCGCCATCCTGAGATGTCGGGGACGAACACGTCGGCGCCCGGATGCAGCTCGACCTCCGGGTAGATCCACCAGCCACCGGGACCGTCGACGCCATCCTCGAACGCTCTACCGAGGATCGCGGCCAGTTTCTTGTTCGGGTGAGCGTGGCGATAAGCGGGCCGCGGCGACGTGTACAACTCGCCGTCGATCAACTCCGCAACGAGATGCTCGGGGACCTTCAGCAGGTCTTCGTAAGTCGCCGAGCGCTCGAGCAGCTTCGCCATCAGCGAATGATAGCGCTACGCGGCCTAACCCATCACCGGTACGATCACCACATCACCGTTCGGCTGCGTCACGAGGCGCATCACCGCGGTGTCGCTCATGTCGACGAGCTTTGTGTCATCGCGGCCGCAGTCTTTGCAGGCGCCGGTGGTCGGCGAGCCGCCGACGGGAACGAAGTGGAAGCGCTCTTTGCGGCAGTGATCGCAAAGTTCGCGCATGAGGTCGTAACTGAACAACGAAAGGCGGCTGCGGGACATCGGCTTCTCCTCTGAGGCGCGCGAATACTACGGGCGCGAGTCGGAATCGGTTGTGACTCCGGTCACGAGCGCTCTCGTGAAGAGAAATGCCGCAAATGTTCCGAGCAGAGCCGATGCGGCGACGTCCGAAGTCCAGTGACGGAACGCGAAAACGCGCGAGACGCCGACCGCGATCGCGAGCAGAAACGCGATGACGCGCATCGTGCGCGAAGGTGATGCGAGGAACAGCACGCCGGCCAGCGCGAACGCGCCGACCGTATGTCCGCTCGGAAATGAGCTCGCCGAAATGCGCGCGTGATGAAACGCGCCGAGCCAGAGTTCCGGACGCGTTCGTCCGACGGCGAGCTTCACGACCTGCACGAGGATTCCGGCCAGCGCGCCGGAGAGCGCCATCGCCACGCCGTATGCGACCCAGCGCCGGCTGCGATATGCGAAACCGGCGAGGATGAAAAAGACGATCACGATGGCGGGATTCATCCCGCCGCCGAAGCGATTCATGTAGCGAACCAGCGCTTCGGTGCCGTCGCTCTGCAGCCGTTCCGCGAGCGCTGTCGCCGGTTCGTCGACGAAGCGCCAGAGCAGCGCCACGACGATTGCTCCGGCGACCAGCAGGAGCGCGGCGGGCCGCGAGTTCGACCACTTCCAGTCGCGCACCGGCGGCGGACGATACGCACGCCAGTTTTCCCACTCCCCGCTTTGCGCGATGGCGATCGCGATGAGACCGGCGATGCACCAGAAGACGACGTCGAACGAAGGCGCTTCGCGGCCGAGGAATGAGAGATCGTCGATGGGGAGCGAGGCGTGACAGCAGAGAGCGTTGACGGAGACAACCGGCGCCGGCCAGAAGACCGACACGATCAGCAGACCGACGAGTGCGGCCGCGGCGGAGCGGCGCTTAGCGTCGATAGACATCGAACCACTTTCCGATCATTCGCAACTCGTCGACTTTGCGATAGCCGCGCAGCGTGTCGCTCAGATCCGCCGCGCGCTTGCGGCTCGTCACGATGACCGGCGACTGCAGCGTGCGGACTTCACGTTCATCCGCGTAGTGAACTCGTTCAAGGTCGCGCGGAAAATCGTGACGCGACCAGAGATGCGGACATTGATAGAGCGCGACGTCATCGCCGCGCACCTGCTGGCGAATGAGCGCATCGATCAAAGGACGCGTGGAAGACAACTGGTTGACCATCGGCATCAGGGCGATACCGACGTATGCGAACGCGCACAGCGGTGTGAGTCCGAGCGCGATCGTCGAAGACGTCAGCGATCCGCGCAGCGAGACGATCAATCCAAAGATTGCCGCGATCGCCAGCACGACGAACAACACCTTCACCGATGTCTCGCCGACCAGCACCGCTTCCGGACCTTTGAGCTGCTTCGGCGAAACGAACAGTCCCGCGATTCCGATCAGCGCAATCACCGCCAGCGTGATCGCATTCGCAATTCGTCCGCGGCGCGACATCACCGCATCCGCGTTCGCTGCAAAATCAGCGATCAGCAGTGCCACCGCCGGAATCATCGCCATCATGTAGACATCGAGCTTGCTCGCCATCAGCGAGTACGGGATCAGCACCGCCAGAATCCAGTTGATGAGAAAGCGCGGCCAGTCGCCGCCGCGCCGTCGCGTCACCGCGGCGACGGCCCCAAGCGCGAACCACGGGAACAACGTCGCCGGCAGCCGCACGAGGTAGAACCATGGACCCGCTTCGTGCGTCCACGTGCTCACCGCGCGGCCGACCGTCTGCTTCACGAGGATCTCGTTCGCGTAATGCCGTCCGCCGATGATCACCGCCGGCACGACCCACAGCAGCGGAATGACGACCAGCGCTGCCAGCGCCGGAACGTAGTTCCCGCGCGGCACGCCGCGACGCCGCCATGCTTCGAGCGCGAACAGCACGAGTGCGATCACCGGCGCCATCGGCCCTTTGATCAGCGTCGCGATCGCCAGTGCGAGCGCGGCGCACAACAACGCGCGAAAATCATCTCGATCGAAGAAGCGAAACAGCATCCACGCCCCGAGCGCGATGAACGCCGTGAACGACACATCCATCCGCGCCGTCTGCGCCGAGCCCCACACCATCAGCGCCGTCCCGCAAACGAACGCCGCGAGCGGCCCGCCCATCCTCCACATCAGCCACGAAAGAAATGCGAACGCGGCCAGCGACGGCAGGACGAACGTCCAGAGGCTGTACGTCCCGAACACGAAGCTGAGGAGATCGAGGAGCCAGAAGTGCACCGGCGGTTTGTGCGTGAACGGAGTGCCGCCGAGCGTCGGGAGAAAAAACGTGTGGGTGGCACGCATTTCGCGGACGACCTGCGAGTACTTGGTCTCATCGCCGACGAACAGTTCCCGCCCGAAAGGCGTGATCAGCAGAGAGAGCGCCACGAAGGCGAAAGCGACGGAAAGTCCACGCGGCATGAGAGAAAGCGGCCTCAGCCGCACGGCCACGGTGCAGCGCTATAATTCACGATGCGAATGGTACTTCGAAGGAGGAAGATCGATGTCGCAATCACCTGACATTCAACAGATTCTCAGCAGCGAAGACCCGCAGTTCCGTGAGTGGATCGAAGAGCATCATCAGTGCGAAGCGCGCCTGAGCGAGCTCTCTTCGAAGAAGGAAGTCAGCACGGACGAGGAGCTGGAAGAGAAAACGTTGAAGAAGCGAAAACTTCATCTGAAAGATCAGATGACAGACCGGATCCGTTCTTACGAAATGCAGAACGCGACAGCCTGACGACATTCGCGAAAGATCAGGACAGGAACGAAAGCCCGGACACGATCCGGGCTTTCGTGTTTTTGGCGAAGCTCATCCTTCCCCCCGGTCCTCCAATTGCATAACATCCCGCGAACATGGCAAAAGTGCGTTTCGCTCCCGAAGGGTGGATCTTCATCATCCCGGTCATCATCCTGACCGCGGTCGCCCTCCTCCTCAACTCCTACGTCATCGCGATCATCCTCGGGCTCGCGGCGGCGTTCCTCATCAACTTCTTCCGCGATCCGCACCGCACCGGCTCGGCGCACCACGTCGACGTCCTTTCGCCCGCCGACGGCACGGTGGTGGTGATCAAAGACGTCGCCGACGGCGAAGTCTGGCCGGGACTGACGAAGCAGGTCAGCATCTTCATGTCGGTCTTCGACGTGCACGTGAACCGCTCGCCGATCACCGGACGGATCATTCACTACCGCTACAGCCCGGGCAAGAAACTCGTGGCGATGTCGCACAAATCGTCGATCGAGAACGAGCAGAACCTCATCGTCATGGAAGACTCGCGGGGCGTGAAGCTGGCGTTCAAACAGATCGCCGGACTCCTCGCGCGGCGCATCGTCTTCGATAAAAAGGAAGGCGATGAGATCGCGCGCGGCGAGCGTGTCGGCATGATCAAGTTCGGCTCGCGCGTCGACATCTTCTTTCCGCCCGACGTGGTGATCAAAGTGAACATGCGCGACAAGGTGAAGGTCGGACTGACGGTGATCGCGGAGATCGGAGCGCGCGATGAAGCGCGGTGACGTCCGGACGAACCTTCGTCGCGGCGTCTACGTCATCCCAACTTCCTTCACCGTACTCAACGTCTTCTTCGGTTTCCGCTGCATCGTCAACAGCATGCTGGCGATGACCGACATGGCCACCGGCCGCCCCGATCTCGCCACGCGCCATTTCGAACTGGCGTGCGTCGCGCTGCTGATCGCGGCGGTAATGGACACGTTCGACGGCCTCGTCGCCCGCGCGCTCGGCGCCACGAGCGAGTTCGGCAAGGAGTACGACTCGCTCGCGGACGTCGTCACGTTCGGCGCCGCTCCCGCCGTCCTCGTCTACGCCTGGGCGCTGCACATCCTCAACAACCTCGGCGCCGGCATTGCCTTTCTTTTTCTGGTCGCCGTGTCGCTGCGCCTCGCGCGTTTCAATGTGAACACCGGCAAAACCGATTATCGATATTTCGTCGGACTGCCGAGTCCCGCCGGCGCGCTGACGATCGCCGCGATCGTTTACTACGCCTCGTCGCCCGTGCTCGATCGCAGCTTCGCGTACGTGATGCTGATCGTCACCACGCTGGTCGCATTTGCGATGGTCTCCCCGATCCGCTGGCGCAGTCAGAAGGGGTTGAAGATCCAGCGCGAGCGGTCGATGTTCTACGTGCTCCTGCTGACGCTGCTCCTCGCCATCGGCAGCCGCTGGCCGAAAGAGTTCCTGTTCGTGTTCGCCATCTGCTATCTGATCTCCGGCCCGCTGATGCGACTCTGGTCGATCGCGTTTCCCGCGCGGCACGTGGAAGAGCAGCCGCTGACGCCGATCGAAGTGCCGTGAGAATTGCGGCGCTCGCGGTGCTGCTCGCATGTGCGTGCGACAAGTCGGAGCTTCCAAAGAACGCTCCGCGTATTGCCACGAAGGTTCCGGCGCCCGATGCGCACCCACCGTTGACGACAAAGCGCGGCAGAACATACCGTCACACCATGTCCCGAGCGAAGAACACGATCACGCGGAGCGAAGAGGACCTCCGGGCCGCGAAGCTCCAGCGTTCGCGTCTCGTGCGTGAGTGCGCAAAGCTCGACAAACGGGAGGAGCAGGCACTCGCTGAAGAGGGCCGCGCTGATCCCCCGCCCTCCGTGGTAAAACTCCCGCCGCATGCCTGATCCCAAGCACCCATCCGGCTACCGTCTCGGCATCGTCAATCCGCTCACGCTTGTCGGCAATGAAGTGAAGACGATTCTGCGGGAACGGTCCTTTCCGCTCGACCGGCTTGTCCTCCTCGACACGACCGGCCAGGCCGGAGCGCTGACTGACATCGGCGACGAGCCGGCGGTCGTCACCGCCATCTCTGACGATGAGCTCGAAGAGCTCGATCTCGTCTTCTTCTGCGGCCCGGCCGAGAAGAACCGCGAGTGGCTGCAGCGCGAAGATGCCGACGTGCAGTTCATTGCCGTCGATCTTTCGCAGCCGACGACTACCGACGACGGGAAGGTCGCCGTCGCCGGCGTCAACCTGGAAGACGTCGACGATGCGTATCCGATCATCGTTTCGCCGCATCCGATCGCCATTCCGATCGCGCTGATCCTGCATCAAATCGAGCGCGTTGCGCCGGTCGAGCTCTGCACGGCGACCGTCGTGCAACCGGCTTCGCACTTCGACCAGGTGGGCGTCGAGGAGCTGGCGAAGCAGACGCTCAGCGTGCTCAACGTCTCGAGCATGCCGCACGACGTCTTCGATCGCCAGCTCGCCTTCAATCTCTATCCCGCCGACGAGCACGATGAAGAATCGATCGTGTCGCAGGTGCGCGCGCTGACGGATGCGCGCACCGAAATCGCGCTGCTCGTCACGCAGGGGACGATCTTTCACAGCTACACCTTCTCGCTCTTCGTGCGCATGCGCGGCGAGGCCGACCTCGACGCCATCGCGGCGTCGCTGA
This sequence comes from Acidobacteriota bacterium, assembly GCA_025463165.1. Taxonomy (GTDB): domain Bacteria; phylum Acidobacteriota; class Thermoanaerobaculia; order Gp7-AA8; family Gp7-AA8; genus JAOBAU01. The sequence continues at coordinate 13,370 of JAOBAU010000129.1, forward strand.
AGTTGAATCCGGCGATCGTTTTCCCGGAAGGCGATCAGCAGTTCGGCACGATCGACGCGGCCGGCAAAGACGAAGTGCTGATCGCGGAGCTGCGCGCCGATCCGGCGATTCGCGGCGGGTTCTGGGTGTGGGCGGTTTGCGATAATCTCCGCCGCGGCTCGGCGCTCAACGCGGTGCTCATCGCGGAGAAGGTGTTGTTCGGCAGCGCGCCGACAAATTAGCTGGAGGATACGATGCAGGATTACTACGAACCGCAGGTCGGCGACATGGCTCCCGACTTCCGGCTCCCGTCGACGCGCGGGAAAGAAGTGACGCTGAAAGAGTTCCGCGGCAAGGACGTCATCCTCTATTTCTATCCGAAAGACGACACGCCGGGATGCACGGCCGAGGCGTGCAACTTTCGCGATCACGAATCGGACATCACGAAGGCGCACGCCGTCGTGCTCGGCGTCTCCGCCGATCCGCTCGGCAGCCACGAGAAGTTCCGCGACAAGTACCAGCTCAATTTCCCGCTGCTCGCCGATCAGACATCCGACGTCGCCAAGATGTACGGCGTCTGGAAAGAGAAGAACATGTACGGGCGGCGCTCGTGGGGAATCGTGCGGCGGACGTTCTGGATCGGCGCCGACGGCCGCATTCGCAAGATCTACAAAAAGGTCGACACGACGCG
>JAOBAU010000152.1 GCA_025463165.1 Acidobacteriota bacterium
AAAGGTGATCGATCGCTTTCCGGCCGGCGAGGCGAATGCGCGCGACTACGAAGTCGCGCCCGCGCCCGCGCATGCGCCGAACGTCCTCGAGCTGTCGATCGACCGCGTCCTCAATCAGAAGCTCGCCGGAATCAGTGACGACAATCGCGATCTCGGCCTTTTGATGCGATTCCTTTCATTCGGTCCGGTCTGAGCGGCACGTACAATCGCGCGCATGAAACGCCTTGCCGCGATCGCCGTCTTCGCCGCCGCGTGTGCGACCGTTCCCGCCCCTCCGCCCGCCCCGATCGTTCGCGACGACGTCGCGGCGCGCATCGAAAAGCTGCAGCGGCTCGACGGACTCTTTCCGCTTTTCTGGGACGAAACGAACGGCAGGCTGCTCATGCTCGTCGCGCGCACCGGCGAGGACTTCATCTATCAGGTGTCGCTGCCGGCCGGCGTCGGCTCGAATCCAATCGGCCTCGATCGCGGCGAGCTCGGCGCCACGCATCTCGTCCGCTTCGAGCGCGTCGGACCGAAGGTGCTGCTCGTCGAGCAGAACACGCGTTATCGCGCGCTGAGCGATGACGCGGCGGAGCGGCGCGACGTCGAAGATTCGTTCGCGCGTTCCGTTCTCTGGTCGTTCAAAGCGGAAGCGATCGGAGCGGACGGTGTGCTCGTCGATGCCACCGATTTCTTTCTCAGCGATCAGCACGGCGTCGTGCGGCGGATGCGCGATCTGAAGCAGGGGATGTACGCGCTCGACCGCGATCGCAGCGCAATCTTCCTGCCGCGCACGAAGTCGTTTCCGCGCAACACGGAAGTCGAAGCGACGCTGACGTTCGTCACGCAGGATCGTCCGGGCGCGCTGGTCGGCAGCGTCACGCCGGTGGGCGAGCTCGTCACCGTTCGCGAGCATCACTCGTTCGTTGCGCTGCCGGAGCCCGGCTACAAACCGCGCCGTCTCGATCCGCGCGTCGGCGTCTTCGGCGTCGAGTTCTACGACTACGCCTCGCCATTCACCGGTCCGATCGAGAAGCGCTGGGTCGCGCGCCATCGCCTTGAGAAACGCGATCCGGCCGCCGCCGTTTCGGAGCCGGTGAAGCCGATCGTCTATTACGTCGACAACGGCGTCCCGGAGCCGATTCGCAGTGCGCTGGTCGAAGGTGCGTCGTGGTGGAGCGCCGCGTTCGAGGCGGCCGGTTTCCGCAACGCGTATCGCGTCGAAGTGCTGCCGGCCGGCGCCGATCCGATGGACATCCGCTACAACATGATCAACTGGGTCCATCGTTCGTCGCGCGGCTGGTCGTACGGCGAAGCGGTCACCGATCCGCGCACCGGCGAGATCATCAAAGGCAACGTTCGCCTCGGTTCACTGCGCATTCGCCAGGACGTGCTGATCGCCCGCGGCCTGATTCCGCAGTACTCCGACACCGATGATGAAGTGCTCGCGCAACTCGATCCGGCGACCTCGCCGTCGATCATGGCGCTCGCGCGAATCCGCCAGCTCGCCGCGCATGAAGTCGGACATACGCTCGGCCTCGATCACAACATGGCCGCGTCGAGTTATGGGCGCGCGTCCGTGATGGACTATCCGTCGCCGTACGTGAAGATCACCAACGGACATCTCGATCTCTCGGATGCGTACACGAAATCGCTCGGCGTGTATGACCTCTTCGCGATCCGCTACGTGTATTCGCAGTTCGCGCCGGGCGTCGATGAAGAGGCGGCGCTGACGAAGCTCGTCGACGATGCGGAGCGCGCCGATCCACCGATGCTGTTCGTGAAGGATTCCGATGCGCGGCCGGTCAGCGCCGCGCATCCGCTGGCGTCAGTGTGGGACGTGCCGGGCGATCCGGTGGCGATGCTGCGCCACGAGATCGAAGTGCGCCGCATCGCACTCGAGCAATTCGGACTGCGCAATCTGGCAGTCGGCGAACAGCTCTCGTCGCTCGAAGAGAAACTGCTCCCGCTTTACCTGCATCACCGTTATCAGCTCGAAGCAGCCGTGAAATCGGTCGGCGGTCTCTTCTACACGTACGCGGTCAAGGAGAAGGGGAGCATCGTCCCGAACGAAGTGCGGCGCGTCGTCGCGCCGGAAGTGCAGCGCGACGCGCTCGCGACGGTGATGTCGACGCTCGATCCGAAGTTTCTCGCCATCCCGCAGCGCATCATCGACCTCATCCCGCCACGTTCCTCGACGAACGAAACCGGCATCGCCGAGTTGTTCGACAAGAAAACCGCGCCGGCCTTCGATCCGCTCTCCGCCGCAACCGTCGCCAGCGATCTCGCCGTCAGCGCACTGCTGGAGCCGCACCGCGCCGCGCGGATGATCGCCTTCCACGCCGAAGACACCGCAAATCCCGACTTCCGCGAAGTCCTCGACGCCCTCACCACAGCCGCCCTGCGCGACGGAACGATCGTCCGCGCCACCCGCGCCGTCATCGTCACCCGACTCGAAGAGCTCGCCGACAACCCCGACGCCGACTCACAGGTCCGCGCACAGGCAAACGAAACGCTCATCAACCTCAGCCGCCGCTTCGCTGAGCCGGTGGATGACTTCGCGGAACGCGCCCATCGCCGCGCGATGCGAGACGAGATCGAGCGCTTCCTCGCAAGGCCGGCCGAGACGAGGAAACCGCTCCGCCTGCCGGAACTGCCGCCGGGACCGCCGATTTGAGACGCGGACCCTTCCGGAATCTCTACTCCCGCGGGAGTTGGCGCTGGTTTGAGGAAGTCCGAGGTAAGATTTCTTTCGTGGACGAAGACGTCAAAGAGTTGATCGGTGGCCTGGCTGACGAGATGAGGCGCGGCTTCGCGAAAGTCGACGACGAGATGCGGCGGGGTTTCGCGAAAGTCTACGACGAGATGCACAGCGGCTTCGCGAGAGCCGACGCCAGGTTAGACGAGAAGTTTGAAGAGACCAAACGTCACTTCGGCGTACTTGCCGACGACCTTCGAGGTCAGATACGCGCTGCGGCAGAGGGCGACGCCGTCACCAAAAGAGAGAACGCCGAGCGGTTCGACAGCCTCTCCTCCGAGATCGCCGAGATCAAATCGATGATCCCGATCTCCTTCACGCAGCTCGACGGTCGCATCCGTTCGCTGGAGACTGACAACGCCGATCTCCACTCGCGCGTTGAGCGGCTCGAATCCGCGGCGCATTAACGCGCTGCGTCCCGCCTCCGCGGCACCTCCGGCGAGTCTCCCTACGGTAGAATCCGCGCCGCGACAACAGCAGTCCTTTTAGGAGAATCCCGATGGCATTGACGGCAGAACAGCGGAAGGTCGACCTCGTCGACCGGCTGGCGAGCGAAGCGCGCGCGCGAGTGGCGCCGGAGCTTGCTGACAGCGCGGAGCGTTTCATCCGCCGCTACTTCGCGCTCGTCGCTCCCGACGACATCATTTACAGCTCGTTCGACACGCTCCTCGGCAGCGCACTCTCGCTCTGGGAGTTCGGCGCGCAACGCGAGCCCGGCAAACCGAAAGTCCGTCTCTTCAACCCGAGCGTCGAAGCGAACGGCTGGGGGCTCGAGCACACGGTGCTCGAGATTGTCAACGACGACATGCCGTTCCTCGTCGACTCGGTCAGCGCCGAGATCAATCGCCGCGAGCGCACCATCCATCTGCTCATTCATCCCGTCGTTCACGTTCGCCGCGACGCCGGCGGCGCGCGCAGCGAAGTCGAAGACACGATGGGCGCCTCTGCCGACTCGCTGGTCGAGTCGTACATGCACATCGAGATCGATCAGGAGACCGAGGAGTCGGAGCTCGAATCGCTGCGCGACTCGATCGAAACGATCCTCAGCGAAGTGCGCGTCGCCGTCGCCGACTGGCGAAAGATGCGCGACCAGCTCGCGAAAGATATCGCCGAGCTCGACACCGTCAACCTGCCGATGCCGAAAGAGGAGGTTGACGAAGCGCGTGAATTTCTTCGCTGGCTCGACGACGGCAACTTCATCTTCCTCGGCTATCGCCGCTACGGATTCGACACGCGCGACGGCAACGACTTTCTCCCCGCCGAACCTGCGTCCGGTCTCGGCATCCTCCGCGAGATGCGTCCCGAATCGCTGCAGCGAAGCCTCGATCCGCTGACGCCGGAATTCAGCGAGTACGCGCGCCGCAAAGACCTGCTGATCATCACCAAGGCCAACAACCGCTCGTCGATTCACAAGTCGGTGCCGATGGATCGTATCGGCATCAAGCGCTACGACAACGCCGGAAACCTCATCGGCGAAGATCGTTTCCTCGGGCTCTTCACGTCGGTCGCGTACAGCCGCAGCGTGCGCGAGATTCCGATGCTGCGACTGAAAGCGACGCGCACCATCGAGCGCGCCGGACTCGATCCCCGCTCGCACAACGGCAAAGCGCTCGTCGAGATCCTCGAGACCTTCCCGCGCGACGAATTCTTCCAGATGACGGACGCCGATCTGTCCGACATCAGCCGCGGCATCCTGCAACTCCAGGAGCGCCAGCGCGTCGCGCTCTTCCTTCGCCGCGACATCTTCGAGCGCTTCGTCTCCTGCTTCGTCTTCGTGCCGCGCGATCGCTACACGCCCGACTTCAAAGATCGCGCACGCGTGATTCTCGAAGAAGCGCTCGATGGACGCGACACCGCCGTCTACGACCACGTCAGCGATTCACCGCTCGCGCGCGGACTCTTCATCGTCCGTACGAATCCGGGCCGCATTCCCGACGTCGACGTGAAACGGCTCGAAGCGATCCTCGCCGATGCCGCGCGCACGTGGAGTGATCGTCTGCACGAGACGCTCGTCCAGAGTGAAGGTGAGGAGCACGGCATCGCACTCCATCGCCGTTTCAAGCGCGCGTTCCCGGTCGCGTACTCCGAACGCTTCACAGCGGAAGCCGCCAAGTTCGACATCAGGCACATCGATCGCGTGCTCGCCACCGGCCGGCTCGTCGTCGATCTCTATCGACATCGCGGCCAGGAACATCGCGAGTTCCACCTGAAGATCATTCACACCGGTGAAGCGGTGCCGCTCTCCGACATCATGCCGCTCCTCGAGAACATGGGGCTGAAGGTGCAATCGGAAGTGCTGTACGAAGTGCAGCCGTCCGGCTCGTCGAATACCGTGCGCATCCGCGACTTCAGTCTCTCCGCGCACGGCATGCAGGACGACCTGACGAACGTGAAAGCGAAGTTCGAGGAAGCGTTCGTCCGCGTCTGGCATCGCGAGGCGGAGAACGACGGCTTCAATCGCCTCGTGCTCGGCGCCGAGCTCGAATGGCACGAAGTGGTCGTGCTGCGCGCGTACTGCAAGTACCTGCGCCAGATCGGCGTGAACCTCAGCGAAACGCTGATGCAGCAGTCGCTCGCGAACAACGCCACGATCACGCGCCTCCTCATCCAGCTCTTCACGACGAACTTCGATCCGACGATCGGGCCCGCGCTCGTTCGCGGCGCCGGCATGGCCACCGCGCCCGGCCGTTACACCGCGACGATGAACATTCGCGCGCAGATCGAAGACGCGCTCGAAGACGTCAGCAATCCGGACGAGGATCGCATCCTTCGCCTCTACGTTTCCGTCATCGACGTCACGCTGCGGACGAACTACTTCCAGCGCGACGGCGACGGGAATCGGAAGGAGTATCTGTCGTTCAAGCTCGACTCGCAGTCGATCAAGGAGCTGCCGCTGCCGCGTCCGCTGGTCGAGATCTTCGTCTACTCGCCGTTGATGGAAGGCATCCATCTGCGCGCCGGCAAAGTCGCGCGCGGCGGCATTCGCTGGTCCGATCGGCGCGAGGATTTCCGCACCGAGATCCTCGGCCTGATGAAGGCGCAGAACGTCAAGAACGT
>JAOBAU010000190.1 GCA_025463165.1 Acidobacteriota bacterium
AAAAATCCTCGGCCAGTCGAAAGGCGTCCGCGCATACAGCACGATCGGCGGCTTCAGTCTGCTCGCGTACGTGACGGCGACCTACAACGGATTTTTCTTTGTCAGTCTCGAGCCGTGGGAAGCGCGCGGCGGAAAAGGGATGGCAGCACAGGAGCTGATCGCGAAGCTCAACGGGCGCTTCAAAGCGGAGATCCCGGAAGCGACGGTCTTCGCGTTTCTCCCACCGCCGATTCCCGGCCTCGGCTCCGCCGGCGGCTTCTCGTTCTGGCTGCAGGATCGCAGCGGCGGCAACGTCGCGACGCTCGATGAGAACCTGCAGAAGTTTCTCACCGCGGCGAAAAAGCGTCCCGAGCTGCAGAACGTCAACAGCTCGTTCCGCGCGGCCGTGCCACAGATTTTCGTCGACGTCGATCGCGACAAAGCGCTGAAACAGGGCGTGCCGATCGGCGACGTCTATCAGGCATTGCAGGCGTACCTCGGCGGCACGTTCGTCAATCAGTTCAATCGCTTCGGCCGCCAGTGGCGCGTCTTCATGCAGGCCGATGCGGCCGATCGCCTGACGCCGGAGGACATCGGCAAGTTCTATGTGCGCAACAACGACGGGAACATGGTGCCGCTGTCGGCGCTGACGACGGTGCGCACGACCTCGGGTCCGGAGTACACGCAGCGCTTCAATCTTTTCCGCGCCGCGCAGATCACCGGCGCCGCCGCGCCTGGCTACAGCTCCGGTCAGGCGATGAGCGCGCTCGAACAGGTCGCCGCGCAAACGCTGCCGCGCGACATGGGCTACGACTGGTCCGATCTCTCATTCCAGGAAAAGCGCGCCGAAGGAACGACGGGCCGCGTCTTCATCCTCTCGATCCTCTTCGTCTTCCTCATTCTCGCCGCGTTGTACGAAAGCTGGTCGCTGCCGTTCAGCGTGTTGCTGTCGGTGCCGATCGCGGTGTTCGGCGCGTTCATCGGACTGCTGCTGCGCAAATTCAACTTCGACGTCTACGGACAGATCGGACTGATCGTGCTGATCGGACTGGCGGCGAAGAACGCCATCCTGATCGTCGAGTTCGCGAAGGCGGAGTTCGAGAAGAGCGGCGATCTCGTCGCGTCCGCATTGCACGGCGCGCGCGTCCGCCTGCGGCCGATTCTGATGACGTCGTTCGCGTTCATTCTCGGCTGCGTGCCGTTGTGGATTGCCAGCGGCGCCGGCGCCGCATCGCGAAAAATTCTCGGCACCGTCGTCGTCGCCGGCATGCTCGCGGCGACACTGATCGGCGTCTTCCTGATCCCGGCGCTCTACGTCATCGCCGAACGGATCGCGCGCTCCGAACGGAAGTTCGAAGCGAAGCTCGCACGCGCCGAAGAAGAGCTGCCGGTCACGGCGGGAGTGCACTGATGAAACGGCTGATCGCTCTTCCGATTCTTTTCGCGCTCGCGGCCTGCACGGTCGGACCGAACTACAAGCGGCCGGTCGTCACCGTCCCCGAGCAGTTCTATGGCGTGACCGCTCCGGCGGACGCAGCCTCGCTCGCCGACACGAAATGGTTCGATCTCTTCGCCGATCCGTCGCTGCGCACGCTGATCGATGAAGCGCTGCACAACGGCTTCGACGCACGCATCGCAGCCGCGCGCGTCGAACAGGCGCGCGCGCGTTACGGCATCGCCGGCGCGGCGCGATATCCGTCCGTCGGCTACAACGCGCTCTACGAATACGGCCACACGTCGAAGTTCGCATCGCCGAGCGACACGACCGGCGGCATCCTCGTCGCGAACGTCAACGTCGGATGGGAAGTCGATCTCTGGGGCCGCATCCGTCGCTTGAACGAGTCGGCGCGCGCCGATTACCTCGCGACCGAAGAAGGACGGCGCGGCGTGTTGCTGTCGCTGATCTCCGAAGTGGCATCGACATACTTCGAGTTGCGCGAGCTCGATGCAGAGCTGGCGATCACGCGTCGCACGACGGCGACGTTCCAGAACACCGCCGATCTTTTCCGCCGCCGCGCCGAAGGCGGCACGGCGTCGGGACTCGACACGTCGCGCGCGGAAGCGTTGCTGGCGCTCGAGTCATCACAGATTCCGCTGCTGGAGCGAGCCATCGTCGCGAAAGAAAATCAGCTCAGTCTCCTCCTCGGCCGCAACGCCGGACCGATTCCGCGCGGACTCGACCTCGATGCGCAACCGCTCCCGCCGTCGATCCCGGCCGGCGTTCCGTCTGCGCTGCTGCTGCGGCGTCCCGACATCCGCGCCGCGGAACAGGAACTGATCGCCGCGAACGCCGAGATCGGCGTCGCGCAGGCAGCGTTCTATCCCACGCTGAACCTCACCGGCCTGCTCGGCGGACAAAGTACGGAGCTCGCCAGCCTCCTCGGCAGCGGTCACAACTGGAGCGTGCAGGCCGGAGTGCTCGGACCGATCTTCAACGCCGGCCGCCTGCGCAACCAGCGACGGCTCGCCATCGCACAATTCGACGAAGCGCTCATCGCATACCAGCGCAGCATCACCGCCGCCCTCGGCGAAGTGTCGACCGATCTCGTATCGAACGAAAAACTCGCCGAAGCCGAGGTTCAGCGCGCCCGAGCAGTCGCCGCCGATCGAGAAGCGGTGCGCCTCGCAACGCTGCGATACGAATCCGGCTTCTCCGCCTACTTCGAAGTGCTCGACGCGCAGGAACAACTCCTGTCGGCGGAGACCGGCGTCGCGCAGCTGAGACGCGATCGCCTGCTCGCGCTGGTCGATCTCTATCGCGCGCTGGGCGGCGGGTGGCAGGAAGGCGATACGTCGGCTGTTCGATGACGCCATCACGAATCAATTCCTGAAAGGCAGTTCGAACGCGCAGATGGAGTGGCGGCGTCACGTCCCGGCGCGCGTATACTTTTCCCGTCCTGCTCACAAATCGGTCACACCCGTTTTTCTCATTCGGAGAATCGCGCCCTCGTCCGTCCAAAGCATGAACGCGGGCCGGCTGATGGCGTGCCTGAGGATTCGACGGAACGATCATGACGGTGCAACGAACTGCGGCCGATCGCGCCCCGAACGACACAGGAGTCGATCGACGGCGTATCTCATTCACGATCACCGTGGTGCTGTTGGTTGCGGTCGCCGTCACTCTCGTCGTCCGGCGTCGGTTCGATCCGTTGCACAAACTGCAACCGTCGACGACGCGCGCAACCGAAGCACGCATCACGGCGTTCGACTACGCGCCGTTCCGTCGGCAACGTTCCGCGGCGCCAGCCGACAACTGGTCGGCGCTCGCGGCAGCAGGCGAGCTCGGGGTTGCGCTGAAGGAAAATCGCAGCGGCGACAATCTGCACCGCTACGCACTCGCGAACCTCGTGCTCGACAAGCCTTCGGTCAGCATTGAGTTGCTGAACGAAGCGGCGGGAAAGGAGCCGAAGGACGCCGCGATTCTTTCCGATCTCGCGGCCGCGCAACTCGCTGCCGGTCGACCGGCCGAGGCGGCGGAGAACGCGGCGAAAGCGGCCGAGCGTGAACCGAAGTCGGCCGCCGCTGCATTCAATTGGGCGCTTGCGCTGGAGTCGTTGTCGAACCGCCGCGCGTCGATCAAAGCTTGGGAGCAATACCTCGCACTCGACGAGCGCAGTTCATGGGCGGACGAGGCGAGAGCACGTCTGGCGCACTTGCGCGAGCCGCGGCGAATGTGGTCAGACGACAAAGCGCTGCTCGCGCCGTCGACCGCCGCGGAGACGCTGCAGAGGGTAGTGCGTCGCTATCCACAGCGCGTGCGCCTCTGGACGGCGGACGAGTTGTTGCCGCGTTGGATCGAGCTGCGGCGAAACGAAGACCTCGCGTTGCTCGCGTCGATCGGCGCCGCGCGGCTGCCCGAAGATCCGTTCCTGCGCGACGTGGCGAACGACGCCCGAACGTGCAAACCGGACTTCGAGGCTGGCGTCCGCGCATATCGCGACGGTCGCACCGCGACTCGAGAACGCGACCTGAACCTCGCCGGGAGGAAGTTCGACGAGGCCGCTCACCTGCTCGATCGCGCCGGCTCCCCACTCTCGTTCCTGGCATCGATCTATGCAGCGTCGAACGAGTCGTATCGCGGAGAATTCGCGGCCGCGCTGGCGCGCGTTGCTTCGATCGAGTCGCGAATGCAGCAGTATCCGTCGCTCGGCGCAGAGGGCGAATGGGTGCGCGGTCTGATCTTCGCGCGACGCGGCGAGCACAGCGAGGCGCTGCAATCGTTTCGCCGCGGTCTCGAGCTCGCCATGCGCGCAGCCGACACGGAAAATGTCGTGTCGCTCACGGCGCTCATCGCGACGGAGCTCGACGAGCTTGCCGAGCCGGAGGAGGCAGATCGTTATCGGGCCGACGCGTTGCGCCAGGTCGATGCGATCGGCGCCGCACCGCAGCGCACCTACGTCGCTGTCTCCGAGACAGCGCTCAACGAATTGAGGCGTCATCGGCCGCACGTCGCGCTCGCCTTCATCGAGACGCAGCAGGCGCTGGCCGAAGAAGCGCGCGATCCACTGCTCCTCGCGGAGTCGGCTTCCGCGCGAGCACTGGCGCTGCGCGACCTCGGAAAGAACGACGATGCTTTGGCATCAATCGCCGACTCGCGCCGGCGAGCATTGCAGATCAAGACCGAGGCACTTCGCAACCGCACGCTCGCGGAGACCGGGTATGTCGACGCGCTGCTGCGAAAGGAAAGCGATCCCGCGTATGCGCTGGCGTCATTGCACGATGCGATGCAGAGATGGCAAAACGACGGCTGGCGATGGCACGTAGCGGCGTCGCGACTGGCACTCGGCGATATCCGGCTGTCGCGCGGCGATCGCCGCGGCGCGGAGAGTGATTTCCGCGCCGGAATTGCCGACATGGAACAGGAGCGCGGTGCGCTCGATGAAGCGAAGCTCCGTGTCGCCTACTTCGAGCGCGCCGACCGGCTCTTCGAACGGCTGATCGAACTCCTGATCGACGAAAAAAGAATCGATGATGCGCTATCGATCGCGGAGCGAAAAAGGGGACGAGCATTGCTCGATGCAGTCGCGCGCGATGGCGCCGCGACTCCGCTCGATGCGACATCAATCCGCAAAGCGCTTCCTGCAAATGCGGCGCTGCTCGAATTCGAGCTCCTGCCGCGCGCAGTGGTCGTCTGGCTCATTGACGGCAGTGGAATCAGTGCGATCGAAACGAGCGCGCGCGGGGAAGAGGTCGCATCCGCGGTCGAGCGGCAGCGCCGCGCGATCGATCGAAACGATGCGCCGGCGATGGAACGAGAAGCGCGCTGGCTTTACCGGCAGCTCATCGCACCGTTCGCGGCGAAACTCGCCGCGACCGAAACACTGATCATCGTTCCCGATCGCGAGCTGTTCGCGCTCCCGTTCGCCGCGCTCATCGACGAGAACGGACGCTATCTGATCGAATCGAAAGAGCTCGCTGTCGCCCCGAGTGCGTCTCTTTATGCGCGCACCGCCGCCGGCGGCGTGTCGAACGCCGGACCGGTGCTCGCTGTGGCACAGCCGGCGCCACGCGACCGCGCCGTGCTCGAACATGCCAGAAGCGAAACCGAGCAACTGGCCGATGTGTATGACGGCGCATCGGTATTCATCGGCGCGACTCTGACGCCCCGCGAATTTCTTCGCCGTGCGGCTGAGGCGAGCATCGTGTCATTCGCCGGACATACCAATGGCAACGCACTTCTCTTCGAAACCTCACGCGGCGCGCCACCCGCGCTTCTTACGACCGGCGACGTGATGTCCGCGCGGTTCCCCTCGCGTCCGGTGGTCATCCTCGCGGCGTGCAATACAGGACGAGGAAACGTCCGGGCGGTGGAAGGAGTCGACAGTCTGGCGACGGCATTTCTCGGTGCCGGCGCGCGCTCCGTCATCGCCACGCTCTGGGACATCGATGACGCCTCGTCCGAACGTCTTTTCCTCCGGCTGCATCGCGGCATTCGGCGCGGCCGCGGCGCCGCCGCCGCGCTCCGGGAAGCACAGCTGCAAATGCTGCACAGCACCGACCCGCGAGATCGTGAACCCGCCTCATGGGCAGGCGTGTTCGTAGTGGGATCCATTTGAAAGGAGAGAGAAATGGCATCGACCACCGTAGAGATTTTCTTTGTAGGACTCTGTTCATTTCTGAACATGCACAACGATTACCAGTACATGCCGCCACCGTCAGTCGTCATGCATCGTGTCGACCCGTCAATGAAGCATGTCGCCTTCATTGCATGGAATGACGCCGACGTGGTGCTCGACGGTGCCGCCAACTTCCCCGTTCGCAAAACGAAAAACGGCGAGTTCTTTCTCACACTCGATGGCGAGGAGCTGTCGCTCAACGACGACACGTCGGGCATGCCGACGGTGGACAAAGCCGATTTCGACGCCAACATCGCCAGCATCATGAAATATGGCGATCTCCCCGAAACGCCGCTCTTCGATCCTGCTCACGTTCCGGACAGGGGCAAGCTTCCGAACACGACGGGAGAGGCAGCTTATCTGGAATTCGGAAAAGGAACCATCACGACCGACTGGCCGACGAGATACAAATACATCTTCCGTGAACAGACCAGCGGCACCGCCGTAAATACGACTGCGAGGCCGTACAACCGGCGGATCAAATACGCCTATACGGCCGGCTCCGATTCCGTCGTCATTACTGCGCGAAAGTTCGACAACAGTTCGCGGCGCAAACTCGTCTTCAAGCCTCGAACCGGAACGGCGGTAACGCTGTGGATGGGAAATTCGATGAACATCGACGAAGACATGATGGAGACACCACCGGTGTACAACAAGAGCGCCACGCATTTCGAGCACCTCTACAACACGCTCGCCGTCAAACCCACGAAGATCTACATACCGGTGATCGACGGCACTTTCACCCCGGACCCGAAGCCGCCGGGAGGCGGCGCCGGCACCGGTTACTGCGGCCCTGACGGCCAACCGTGACGCAAACGTAGAAAAAGGAGGCCGCGATGTTCAGACATAAGACGTGCGCACTGATCCTCACGACGAGCATCGCGGTCTCCTGCCGGACCGCAGGTCCGGTTGACACGCCCCCCGGGCCCGCGCCCCCGCCTCCACCCCCGATCGGCTCGACGGCAACGTCCGATCCTGCAGACCGCGGCGCCACACCGCCCGAAGCGGAAGCGAAGACGAAAACCTTCAACATTCCTTCCTTCGATTTCACACTGCTCCCGCCGAAGTTCCTTCAGCACCTTCGCGAGACCTCGCCGATTGTGCATGGACCGCCGCCGACATACGGCAAGTCGCGAAAAAATCCCGCCATCATCATGAGCAACGGCACGTACGCACTGATGGATCAGAACTCGATCATCACCCGCAAGTGGACGGGAGGTGACACCACAGAGATGCTTGACGTTGTTTCTCCACGATTCAGCGCGTACGTCGATTCGAACGCGTACGCCCTCGGGATCGACCCGGTCAGCCTTCAGGTTCCGCTGCCTCCTGAGAGCTTCGTCAACGAAATCCCTGCCGACATGTCGATCCGACAGCAATCGTTTTCTCGCCTGACGTGCGTCGCTCACGCATCGCTGGCAGCGATGGAAATCCGCAGCGACGTGCCGAATGACTTGTCGGAGCAGTATGCCCATCACGTTTTCCTGCAGAATCTCACCACGCCATCGAATTGCTGTGATGACAGCGGCGTCTTCGTGCTGGATGCCGCACACGACCTCGAAAATAACGGTATACCGGTCGAAAGCGATTTCCCGTATACGACCGACCCACCGGCCTGCAAGGGCCGATCGGGATTTCCGTGTCTAGACGATAATGGGCACGACGCCACTCTTCCGGTCCTCGCCCCCCGCTATCGGGTGACCGGAATCGGGGAAATCCCCGAAGGAACCGGCG
>JAOBAU010000198.1 GCA_025463165.1 Acidobacteriota bacterium
TGCCGGTTCATCGAGTTCGTCAGGCCGCAAGTCCGAAGGAATCAGCCGGCAGAGATTGTTTGCGTTGATGCGGTCGCGCGCGATGGTCGCTGGCGCTACCTTTCGGGGGTTGTGACTGAAGTACAAATCGCACACCTCGCGTAGCGGGAGGGCTCTCACGCCCGACGAACCCAGGCGACCGGCGGCATCTCGCTCAAGCTGTTCCTTCAGTTGGGAGAAATAGGTCAGCGCGGCGTGGAGCTCATCGGGCGTCGGTGCCATGACGCTATGTTAGCGCTATTTAAGCGCTACGCAACGCTGATTTCTTCGATCCCTCGGCGAATGCGCTTACGATTTGCGCGCATGCCGCGCGCCGCTCGTGATGAAAAGGTTGTAAAACCGAATCCTCGTATCCCGCAGGATCTCTACGATCGTCTTCTGCGCATCGCGACGCGCGAACGCAGGTCCCTGAACGATCAGATTCTGAAGGCGCTTGAAGAGCATGCCCAACGGGAAGAGGCTAAGAAGTAGGGATTTGGCAAACACCGTCAGGTGGCCAGTTTTCGACCTCCGTATCCCGCCATATCCCGCCAAATCCCGCATTATTCGTCAAATGGCAAACGGGTTCGAATCCCGTTGGGGACGCCACTGACTTTGCGGGCAGGCGGGGGCGAACTCTTCATGCAGAGCATCGTTCCCGCCGGCACTCAGATCGTCGCCATCGCGCAGGTTTCGGTCATCGAGACGGACAGGTCGCTTCCCGCGGGCGCCGTCGGTGTCATCGTTCGCGCGCCCGCCGATCCGTCGCACGCGTACCGCATTCGTTTCGTCGACGGTGCGGAGTCGACGCTTCTCCGCGACGAGTTCCGCATCCTCAACGCCGTGCGCGAAAGCGGTGTCGGCGAAAGCGCGGAAATCGACTGGACGGAGTTCGTCATCTTTCGCTGCATCGTCGGCTCGCGCGCCTATGGCCTGGACACTGAACAGTCAGACGTCGATCGCCGCGGAATCTATCTGCCGCCCGCCAGCCTGCAGTGGGCGCTTTACGGAGTTCCCGAGCAGCTCGAGAACGACGCCACGCAGGAAGTCTTCTGGGAGCTGGAAAAGTTTCTGAAGCTCGCACTGAAAGCGAATCCCGGGATCCTCGAGTGTCTCTACTCGCCGCTCGTCGAACAGACGTCGGAGCTCGCGCGCGAACTGCTCTCCATCCGTGAATCATTTCTCTCGAAGCTCGTCTACCAAACGTACAACGGCTACGTGCTCTCGCAATTCAGGAAGATCGAGCAGGACGTTCGGACGAGCGGCGCGATCCGCTGGAAACATCCGATGCATCTCATTCGCCTGCTGCTGTCCGGCGTCACAATTCTTCGCGATGGCTACGTTCCCGTTCGTGTCGATGAGCATCGAGACCGTCTGCTGGCCATTCGTCGCGGCGAGATGCCATGGGAAGAGATCGACGCGTGGCGGCTCGCGCTGCATCGCGAGCTCGACGACGCGTTCGCGAACACGTCGCTCCCGGAGCGTCCCGATTTCGAGCGCGCAAACTCATTTCTTCTGAAAGCGCGCAGGAGCATGGTGTGACGCCGCTCGCTCTTCCCGATCTCGTCACGCGTACGGTCGCATCGCATCCGTATCCGCTGATCTTCGCGACGATCAGCGGCGCGCATCTCTACGGCTTCCCGTCGCCGGACTCCGACTTCGACATCCGCGGCGTGCACATCCTCCCCGCTCGCGAAATCCTCGGGCTCGTGCGCGGCCGCGAGAGCATCGAGACAATGCTCGACGGTCCGCCGGAAGTCGATCTCGTCACGCACGACGTCGAAAAATTCATCCGGCTGATGCTCAAGCGCAACGGCTACGTCCTCGAACAGCTCCTCTCGCCGCTCATCGCGCTGACGACGCCCGAACACGATGAGCTGCGACGCCTCGCACACGGCTGCCTCACGCGCCATCACGTGCATCACTACCTCGGTTTCGCCGACAACCAATGGCGACTCTTTACGAAAGAAACTCCGCGTCGTCTCAAGCCGCTGCTCTATGTCTTCCGCGTTCTGCTGACCGGAATTCACCTGATGCGCAGCGGTGAGATCGAAGCAAACCTCCTCCAACTGAACACCGACTTTCGACTCTCGTATCTCGACGACTGCATCGTCCGCAAACGCGACGGCGCCGAAAATCAGGCGGTCGATGACACGCATCTCGCCTTCTTCGAGAGCGAGTACCAGCGCCTGCGCGAGTTGCTGACATTCGAAGCTGAACGAACTTCGCTGCCGCAAGAACCGTCGGCGCATGACGCGCTGAACGACTTGTTGTTGCGACTGCGTTCGGTACCCTACTCCGCCCCTCCCACCAGCACGAACGCGGCCCAGTAATACGGATGACTGCGCGCGGGATCGCGCAGCAGCTTCAGTCGCGCCGTGCGCAGCGCGCTCGCCTTTCCGAACTTCGCGCCGTGATCGTGCAGCCACGCTTCGTAAAACGCGATCATCAAATCCGCCGTTGGCGCGGACGGCACCTTCCACTCGCTGGCCAGCGTGGAACGGCAGCCGGCGGCGAACAGTGCCCACGTCATTCCGATCACTCCTTCGCCGGCGTCGGCGCCGCCTCGCGCGGTGTCGCATGCGGACAGCACGGCGAGATCGGCGTGCAGATCGAGCTGCATCATTTCCCACGCTTCGAGCAGCCCGTCTTCCTCGTCGCCGCCGCGGCCGCGCGCGAGGACGATATGCGAGTACATCGGATTGTGATCGTCGATCCGCGCGTGCGTCGCGAAATGCAGCACGCGATATCCGGGCGAGTCTTCCTTCACTCGCTCCTCGACCGCGTTCGCGCCGATGAGCACCTCCGACCGCTCGCCGTCGAACAACTTCGAGATCGTCTTCACCTCGAGCTCCGCCTCCGGCAGCGGCCCGAGCTCGCTGCGAACGGTTGCGCGTGTCAGCTCGTCGACCTTCGGATTGCCGATGCCGAAAAACGCTTCCTGCGCTTTCTGCTTCGCGTCATTTTTCTCGAGCTCGCTCCAGACCGTCAGCGACGGGATGTACGACACGATCTTTCGCTCGACGAGGAACTTTCCGTTGCGATCGCGCAGCGCTTCGAATGGCAGCGTCCACAGCGGCCCCGCGGGGACGATGCGCAACGCGCTCGCAGTCTTCATTTCACCTTCGAGCGGCGCGAGCAACAGATCGTAAAGACGCCGCGCTCCGGCGCGATAGTCGTGATCGCGATTCGCGATCCGTCCTACGAACTGCTTGATCGTACGCGCCAGCTCCGCGTTGTCGATTGCGACCGAATGAACGCGTACGCGTGGCTTTCCATCGACACCGCGCGCGATCGTGAAGATGTGCAGCCGCGTATCGGTCGTCACGTATTCGATCGCCAGTACATCGCGCGGAACGACGGCCACGAGCTCCGCGGCCGTGCGATTGGCCGCTCCTTCGCGCTGCAAGGCAAGCAGCGGATGGCGTGACGCCAGCTCCGCGCGGAGCGACTCGAGCGCCAGCCGCCGCTCATCGAACGTCGCCTGCAGGCGGCTCGTCGGATCGGTCGGAAGCTGCGACGCGCGCGCATCTTCGACGGCGCGATTGGCCGCCGCCACCGCCGCGACGAGCTCCTCTTCCCGCTTCGCCTCTTCCTTCGTCAGCGAACTGACGCGACGCGAACCGGTGCTCATGACGTCGAGCAGCGTGCGGCCTTTTGCTTTCTCGGCAATCTCCAGCGCCTCGCGAATGCGTCCCTGCGCGATCAGCAGATCGATCAGCTCGACATACGCGGAGATACGCGAGTCGAAGAAAAGCCGCGCCTGCCTTTCATCGCCGCTGATCTGCTCGCGCGCCTCCTCCGATCCGGAGATCGCGTGGCGCAACTTCGCTTCCGCCGCCGGGCGATCGCCCAGCGCGCGAAGAGCCTTCGCGGTAACGACCGCAACGTCGAATCGCTGCTGCGATGATTCGTAAGGCAGCAGCACATCGACCTGCTTCGCGACGTCAATCGCTTCTTTGTAGCGATGCTGGCGAAGTCGAAGCAATGCCTGCGCGGAAAGCGCGCTCGCAGTCACCGGCTTGCGTACGCCGTTTCGCGTACGCGCGACGGCTTCCGTCAGCGCCTTGTCCGCTTCATCGAACCGATGGTGTTCAATGGCATCGAGACCGATATCGGTCAGCGTGTCTCCGATGTCCTCATCGGTGAATGCACCGGTCTTCGCGAGCTGCAGTGCTTCGGCCGCTGCTGCATGGAAGCGGACTTCGTCGCCGAGCAGCCGATAACAATCGACCAGCGTCGAGAGCGCGGCCACGACTCCGGAGTTGAACTGATTCAGTACCGCGAGCTCCATCGAGCGGCGGTAATGCAACGCGGATACTTCGTAGTCACCCTGCCGCATGTAGACGTCGCCGAGGATCGACTCGGCCATCAGGTGACCGTTGTAATCCTGCGGTGAGCTGAGCATCGAATTGCCGAGCTCCGTCAGTCGCAGCGCGGAGCGATAGTCGCCAGCTTCGATTCGCGAGATCGCGGTGTTGAATGCGGCGCGCGACACGACCGCCCGCTCTTCAACCTTCCCGGCGAACGGCAGGATCTTTCGAAACGTCCGCTCCCCCAATCCTGAAGATGGATCGCGAAAGTCGTGCGCCCGTCCGAGAGTCAGCAGCGACAGCGCGATCAGATCGGCATCGCGCGATTGCTCCGCGAGCACGAGCGCCTCCTCGGCGCGCTTCACCGCGCCATCAAGATCGCGAGGCTTGCCGAATCGGAGCAGCACGCTTTCGGCACCGCGCGCACGAGACTGCGAGAGCGGATCGCCGAATGCATCCGCGATGTACGCGAGCGTGCGGCCCGTCCGCTTCGCGTTCTCCATTCGATTGCGATTGACGAGAGAGATCGCGAGATCGGCAAGCGCGCGTACGAGCGCGTCATCGACGAGATCATCGGCGGCCGCGCAGGCAACTTCTTCGCGCGCCTCCGCGTCATCGCTGCTCTCGCCGATCAACTTTGCGAGCCGCGACTCCGCGCTGTCCCATCGATCGGCGAGCCAGCGCCCGTCGCGACGAACGAAATGGATCAGCGGATGACGATGCTCGACGCGAACGGCGCCGGTTGCGCGCGCACGCTTTTCGATCGTCACCGTCGCCGCCACATCGGCATCCGCCTCGCGCGCCGTAACGGAGTCGACGGTCAGACTGGAGATCGTGATGCACTTCGTGTCGAACGTGTCAGCGACGAGCGTTTCCTCCGGAACCTGCCCGCCGGCCCACGCGTCTTTAAAGCGCACGAGGTCGGCATCCGCGTAACGCGCGTACAGCACGCGAACTGCACGATCGAGATCCGATGAATCGGACGCGCGAAGCGCGCTCACCGTAAAGAAAAGCAGAAATGTGGAAAGGAGGACGGCCTTCGAACTGTTCATCGTTCGGTAAAATACCGTCAGATCGCGATGAGAGTGACTCCTTCCAGAGCCGAGGATGGTCTCGATCCACAGCTTCGCCCGCTGGTGCGGGAGTCGAATTCCGCGCGGCGCGAGCAACTCATCGAAGGACTTCTTTTCGATGTCGGAACCGTCGTCGCGCGAACGCTGCAGCGCAAGTTGCGCTGGCCTCTCGGCGGCCGCATGCCGCAACCGATGGCGGAGGACGTTCAATCGACCGTGCTGCTGCGGTTGCTGAAACGCATTCGCACGATCGGTGCTCCGGGCGACGCGCCGATCGAGAACTTCGCCGGCTACGCGACCGTCGTCACGACGAACGTTTGCGACGACTTCATGCGCGAGACGTTCCCGCAACGCGCGCTGCTGAAGAATCGCATTCGCTATCTGCTGATGCGCGACCCGCGCTTTGCCACCTGGCAGGCCGGCGATCGGACGCTTTGCGGCTTCGCCGGCTGGCGCGGGCGAAGTGACAGTGCCGAGCCGCGCGCGCTCGACGTCGCATCGACCGAGCGTCTCGACGCGATTCTCACCTCGGTGTTCTTCGCGACCGGCGGTCCGGTCGCACTCGATCGTCTGGTCAGCGCGATTGCGACGCTGATCGGACTGCAGTCGCCAGAGGTCTCCGCATCGGAAACGATCGAAGAACATCAGGAGCCGACGTTCGATACAGCGACCGAAACTCGCGATCTGCTCGCGCGGATCTGGAGCGAGATCCGCGCATTGAATCGTCCGCAGCGCGTCGCGCTTCTGCTCAATCTTCGCGACGCCGCCGGCGATGCCGCCACACCGCTGCTCGTGCTCACCGGCGTCGCCACGATCGAGGAGATCGCTGACACGCTGGAGATGAAACCCCTTGAATTCGCGGCGATCTTCAACGATCTTCCTCTTGGCGATCATGCGATTGCATCCCTCCTCAGCGTCACGCGACAGCAGGTGATCAATCTACGAAGTGCCGCCCGCAAACGTCTCGCAAGGCGAGCAAGTCAACTCTGATGGAGACCCGCAACACGCACCTTGATGACGATCGCGTCGAGCGGCTGCGCCGCCGGACGCTGGTGCCCGAAGAGCTGATCGAAGCGAGCCGCCACATTCGTGAATGCGCCGCCTGCCGCGCGCGCGTCGCGAGCAATTCCGCAACGATCCAGGCGGGGCGTCTGCTCGATCGCGAGCTGTCGTCGGACCTCGGAGTTGCCCCGCATCTCGATTTCGAAACGCTGCTGCCGTACGTCGAAGGAACGCTGCCGGACGAACGCCGCGCCGACGCCGCCGCGCACCTCGATGAGTGCTCGATGTGCCGCGCCGAGGCGGAGGATCTTCGCGAGTTCCGCCAGGTGATGGCCGCGCGGAAGAGCCGTCCGCGCGCACGTTACGTCGCGTGGGCGGCGGCGCTCGCGACGTCGATTGCGACGGCGCTGTTTCTGACGCGGCCGGCGCCGTCGACGCCGCGAAGCGAATCGCCGCCACGCGCGAGCGCAACGACCGCACTCGTCGTCGCTCTTCGCGACGGCTCGCGCAACGTAGGTCTGGACTCGAACGGCAAGCTGCACGGAACGACGGCTGAAGGAGCGTGGGCTGACGTCGTCGCGAGCGCGTTGCGCAATCCCGATCTGCAGCGACCTGAATCGCTGCGCGCACTTTCCGGCTCGGCTGAAACGCAGCGCGGTCCGTCAGGAGATCGCGAGCTATCGCTCCGCGAGCCGGTCGGCGTCGTCGTCGAAAGCGATCGTCCGAACTTTCGCTGGAGCTCGACGCTGAACGACGCTCGCTACGAGCTCGCCGTGTTCGACGAAAAGGGTCGCGTCGTCGTGCGCGGCGCGACGCGCGAAGCGGAATGGCAGCCATCGACGCCGCTGCTGCGCGACGCAACGTATCTCTGGCAGGTTCGCGCCGCAACCGCCGGACGAGAAGTCATCGCCCCCGCCCCCGACCAGCCGGAAGCACGCTTCGCCGTGCTCCGCACCGACCTCGCCACCCAAATCGCCGCCGCCCGCCAGCGCAACGAAGGCCACCTCGTCCTCGGCGTCCTCTACTTCCGCGGCGGCGCGATCGCCCAGGCAAGAAAAGAGTTCGAAGCGCTGAGGGCGGAGAATCCGGACTCGGACGTCGCGCGGCGGCTGCTCGCCAGCGCGAAGCAATAAAAAAAATTTACGCCCACGTCAATATCGACCTCCAACCCTCCGTCAGGTACGGACAGATGTCGCTACGGCGACCCGTCGTCAACGTACCGATCGGACATATGGAGGTTCCATGAAGCTGTCGCTCCGCGTCTTTCTCCACTCACTCATTCTCATCGCGATTTCTCTCTCTGCCGGCGCGCAGGTCGTTCCGGCTTCGAAGGTGACCGGCACACTGGGCGACGTCGTCCTCGACGGCTCCGTCAACAGCAGCGCAGGAGTTTTTCTCAAGTCGCGCCTCAACGGCACCTTCGGCAACATCATTCTGCAGACAGGCGCAACTTCGAACAGCGGCAGCTTCGTGATCTTCAACTCGGACACGGTCTCGCCCGAGATTTTTCGCGTCTCCGGCACCGGCAACATCGGATCCCGAACGTCACAGCCATGGGCACAGCTCTCCGTCGAGACCGGTTCCGTAGCCGCCGTGGCCATCGGTCAGGCGAGCGGCGGAGCGACGGATCGTCATCTGCTGCTCGGCTACGACGTCGGCAACAACTACGGCTCGATCCAGGCGAAGCAGGAAGGTTCGACGCCGCGTCCGCTGCATTTGCAGAAAGACGGCGGCAGCATCGGCATCGGTCTTCTCGGCGCTACGCCGATCGGCACCATCCATTCCGTCGGCCCGCAGGGCTCCCAGCTCCGTCTCGATGTCTCCGGCAAAACCGGCACGCTCGGCGCGATGGTCTATGACGTCAACAACGTCGCGCTGCTCTTCGACCTCGATTTCAACGGCGGGTGGACGACTCGCGCGCCGAGTGCGGCGATGCTGTACAAGCTGAACAATCGTTTCTCACTCGACGGCTACGTCGGCCCTGCCGGCCCGATCAGCATCTACCGCGAGTACTTCGGCATCGATCTCCCGACCGGCGCCATGTCGATCGGTCAGGCAAGCAACAACGCGAACCTCACCGTCTACGGCAACATCACCGCGACCGGCTCCGTGACGTCGACGTATCAGGACGTGGCCGAATGGGTGCCGTCGACCGGCGAGCTCGCTCCCGGCACCGTCGTCGTCGTCAATCCGTCGCGCGAAAACGAAGTCATGAGCTCGCACCGTTCGTATGACACCGGCGTTGCCGGCGTCGTCTCCGCGCAGCCGGGCATCATCCTCGGTGTCTCATCGCCCGGAAAGGCGCAGGTCGCAACGACCGGCCGCGTCAAAGTGCGGGTCGACGCGACCAAACATCCCGTTCACGTCGGCGACCTGCTCGTGACGGGCGAACGTTCCGGAACGGCGATGGTCTCGCAGCCGATCCAGGTCGGCGGAGTTTCAATGCATCGTCCCGGCACCCTCATCGGCAAAGCGCTGCAGCCGCTCGAATCAGGCGAAGGCGAAGTGCTCGTCCTGCTCAGCCTGCAATAGCGCCGATCGTTCGCCTCCACACCACAAATCCATCTCTTGAAGGGAGACGTCGATGAAGCGCGTCCTCACCTGGTTGTTTCTCGTTTACAGCATCACCGCAACGGCGGTTCGGGCGCAGGCGCCCGCAAACATCGCCAAAGGCTTTGCACCCGACAAAGTGTTCGACTTTCATGACGTCGACCACATCAACCTTTACAACGGCAGTCTCAATATCGCGCTGCCGATCGGCCAGTCGTTTCACGTTAATGGGCCGCTCTCTTATGGCCTCTCGCTTTCGTATTCCGGCAACAACTGGCTGCAGCGCACGAACAATTACCGGTGGTTCTCCCAGACCACCGGCTGGCACGACCTCTATAAGCATTTCTCTGTCGCCTATGGCGATGGCAGCATCGAAGGCTGGAACTCGGGGCTCGGCTGGCGTCTCTCCGTCGGCGGCGAACTGCTGCCATACGGAATGAACCCGGACGGCTGTGCGTGCTACGAATATCAGTCGCCCGATGGCGGGCTGCATTCGTTCTATCCGACGCTGCATCCGCTGAGCTCGATGGATCCCGTTGAGGACCAGCACAACGAGCCGGCCACGCAATACACGACGGACGGCACTTACATCCGGATGTTGCGCGTGCTCGGCACGAAAATGGTCAACGGGCAACCGATTTCCGTCTACTTCCGCGATCTCGAGTTTCCTGACGGCACCATTCGCCGCTTCCCGGATGAAGGCGGCGTCATGGCGGAAATGCGCGACCGGTTCGGCAACAAAGTAACCGTCGATTCAACGCCCGCAAACGGCCTTCCGCACCGTGTCATCAGCGACGGCACGCGCACCCAGACGATTTCCTTCGTCCGGATTCCCGTCGTTACCGACCCCGATATCCAAACCCCGGCGGAGACAGCCGGAGGAGACATCGCGTACTACGACGTCGTGAAAACCGTGACGATGTCGGGATTCGCCGGCACGCCGTCGGTATTCACGTTTCACTATGGAAACGGCGCCAGTGACGCCGCGACGACGCTTTCACGTCCGATCGCCGATAATCAGGACTGCGCCGT
Organism: Acidobacteriota bacterium; assembly: GCA_025463165.1. Lineage (GTDB taxonomy): Bacteria > Acidobacteriota > Thermoanaerobaculia > Gp7-AA8 > Gp7-AA8 > JAOBAU01. Next base: position 9,989 of record JAOBAU010000198.1, read on the forward strand.
CGAAGCAACCGTGCAGCTGGCGATGCTGACTTCCGTCGACCTCGCGGACGGCAGCTCCTGGAAGATGTCGTATGACACGGGCGACGGAGGCATATCATACAGCTCCGCGTACACTCCGCAGACACCTGCTCCTCCGCAGCATCCCTCGATTTGCGATTCCGGATCGCTTACGGAATTGCCCGGCTTCAGCGGCAATCTAAAGTCGCTGACGCTGCCCACCGGCGGCGCGATCCGCTGGAACTACGGCAGGAATGTCTTCCCTCCCGAGCTCTACACGACCGGCCATCCGGTTGCGACCGGAGTCGGCTACATGGGAGGCGACAAGCTCCAGCATTCGGTCGGCGTGACGCAGCGCACCGAGGAGAATGCAGCCCAGCAGCTCATCTCGAAACGAACGTACAACACCCGCTATTACGCCGCATACCCCAACCTCGAGCACACGTCGATCACCACTGTGAAGACGTGGACCGGATTCAATCCTGACGGCTCGAATGGCAGCGTTTTCAGCCGATCCGTCAATTACTTTTCCATCTCGAACAGCATGAACAACATCGGCACGGAGCGGCGTGAATTCGGCCTGCCGCTGACGCGCTACGCCACCGACCCCGAAAATGGCACACCGCAATTCGGCCGCGCACCGGAGACCGATCCGGTGACCTCGACAGACACGCTTCGCGATGGCCGATATCTCTCCACGAAGCTCTATGACAAAGACAACCATCTCGTGCGCGCGACCTACGTTCGCTATGAAGGCGACGCGGAGATGATCAACGGCCAGTCGTTCAATCGCCGCCCGGCTTCTGACGCGATCGTCGATTTCGATCAGTCTGGCGGTGTGACGACGGTCGCCACCAGCGACTCCTCCGATTACGACGGTCTCGGCCATTACCGCACCACGACGGTATCCGGCACGGGCTTCCCCGGCCGCACGAGCCGCACCGTCACGACGAACTACAACAAGCCGGACTCCCTGGCCGGACCGGGCTATAACAGCGGCACGTATACCAACAACGAAAGCGCGTTCAACGAGCCGAATATCGAGCTACCGTGGATCCTCGACACGTACAGCAGCAAGACCGTTTCGGACGGCAGTACATCGCGCAAATCGGTCTTCTGCTTCGACCCGGATTCGGGATTTCTGAATCGGAGCCGGATAACGGCCAACGGCGTCGGCTTCAGCACCGGAGACGTTCTGACTCGCTTCACCGGCGACGGCCACGGAAACGTGGCGAGCGAAGAGTCCTTTGGAGGCGACCTCCAGGTTCTTCGGACGGATGCGCTTTGCGGCTCCGAGATTACCGCCGTCGGGGCGTCGACGTTGCCGCGTTATCGAGTCGATCATCTCTACAGTGCTGGCTCACTCTCGAAGTCGGCCTTTGTCGACGGCATCGGCTCCGACATCCTCATCACGGCGGATAACACAATCGACGCGAATACCGGACTGCCATCGATCGCTCGCGATTCGGCAGGGCTGGCGACGACCTTTTCGTACGATACGTCCGGCAGGCTCGTGCTCTCGCAGCCTGACAACGCTGTGATCGCCAGAAGTGCGGTAAGCGTCATCACCTACACCAACGCGTCGACGAGCGGTCCGGCATCGGTTCTCGTCAAACAGGTGAATGCCGCAAACAGCACGGTGACGCAGAACCGCTACGAATTCGATTCGCTGGGGCGGCTTTGGAAATCATTCCGCCTGATGCCGAGCGGAAACTGGAGCGTCACCGAGACGCTTTACGATTCGAGCGGTCTGAAAGCGACGGAATCCTCGCTCGAGTCGTCGTCCGCGACGACGCACCATTACACGACGTTCACATGGGATGTTCTCGGACGCCCGCGAACGATTCAATCACCCGATACCACACTGCTGTCGTACGCATACCCCGATTCTTCCCGCACGGACCGCACTACGCAGATTTCCACCGCCGCGGGTGCCGCCGACAGCAACGTGGTCGTGCACGAGCGGTACGACCGATTCGGCAAGCTGGTTTCCGTCGACGAGCCGGCCGATCAGACGTCATCGACGCAGACCACCGGGGGAAGCGTCGTGACGCAATACACATACGACATCGACGATCACCTTACCGGCGTCGCCATGCCCAATAACGGAGTTGTGCAACACCGCTCCTTCGCATACGACGGACGAGGCTTCCTGCTCAGCGAAACCCATCCGGAGCTCGGCTCGGCCGGAAATGGCAGCACTGCCTATAGTTCGTTCGATGCGCACGGCCACGCCGGAAGTGTGATTACCGGCTCGGCCGGCGGTCATTTCGATCTTGCTCTCACTTACGACCTCGCGGGCCGGCTTACGAAGATCGAGGATCTGGACCCGGTGAATGCGAGCCGTCGGACGGTGAAATCCTTTGTCTTTGCCACCGCGAACGACCCCATTACG
>JAOBAU010000224.1 GCA_025463165.1 Acidobacteriota bacterium
GGCGGCGTGTCGGCGCGATTGAGAATCTCGACTCCGCGCGCGATCACTTCGATATCGCCGGTCGGCATCTTCGAATTGCGGCTCTCCGCGGAGCGCGACACGACTTCGCCTTCGATGCGGACTACGAACTCGGAGCGCAATTCTTTGGCGCGTTCGACGACGTCGGCGGCGGTGCCGCGCCCGAGGTCGACGACGATCTGCACGACGCCGCTGCGATCGCGGAGATCGATGAAAACGAGGTCGCCGAAGTCGCGGCGTTTCTGCACCCAGCCATTCAGCGTGACAGTCGTGCCTGCGTGTTCGTTGCGAAGAGTTCCTGCGTACGTGCGAGTGATCATCGTTCCTTCAGATACTTGTCTTTGTATTCAACGTAGTGCCGCCACGAGCCTTCGAGCCGCGCCACTTCGTCGATCGTCAGCTCACGTTTTACTTTCGCCGGCACGCCGACGACGAGCGTCCGCGGCGGGACGTGCATCCCTTCCGACACGAGCGCGCCCGCGCCGACGAGCGCGAGCTCGCCAATGACGGCGCCGTCGAGCACGCGCGAGCCCATGCCGATCAGCGCCGCCCGTCCGATCGTACAACCGTGCGCGATGACGCCGTGTCCGATCGTCACCTCATCGGCGATCTCCACCGGCCACGTGCCATTCGTGACGTGCAGCGTGCAGTTGTCCTGGATGTTCGTTCGCGCGCCGACGCGGATGCGATGGACGTCGCCGCGGAGCACGGTGCCGAACCAGATCGACGAGTCGTCGCCGAGCTCCACGTCGCCGATGAGCGTGGCGTTCTCGGCGACGAAAACGCGTGGGCCGAGGCGGGGCGATTTCCCTTCGAAGGGGCGAATGAGCATGGCGGCGGACTTTACCAGCAGACGTTACAATCCCGCCATGCCGCAGCAGATCGAGTTCCGCAACCGCGCGCACGAAGTGTCGCGCGTCGAAGCATTCAGCGACGTCATCTTCGGTTTCGCGATGACGCTGCTGGTCGTGTCGCTCGAAGCGCCGAAGAATTACGACGAGCTGATGGAGATGATGCGCGGGATGCTGCCGTTCGCGTTCTGCTTCGCGATCTTCATCGACATCTGGTTCGAGCATCACAACTTCTACCGGCGCTACGCGCTCCACGACAACGTCGTGCTGGCACTCAACACCGCGCTCCTCTTCGTGATGCTCTATTACGTTTATCCGTTGAAGTACATGTTCACACTGGTCGCCGATCAGATCACCGGCCATGTGGACCTGGCGCATCGCGGGAACCCGTCCGTGTTGTTCGTGATCTACGGCATCGGATTCGCGGCCGTCTTCTGGATCATCGCCGCGATGTATTGGCGCGCGTATGTGCGACGCGACCATCTCCGGCTAAACGAGGTCGAGCAAATCGATACGCTCGAACGGATCGCCGACAATCTTTGCGGCGGTGCGTTCGGCGTCGCGTCGGCGATCCTCGCGCAGTTCCAGCCGACGCTGGCCGGATTGATCTACTTCGGCATCGGCATTCCGAAGACGTTCATCCCGATCTACTTCGGGCGCAGGCGGCGACTGGCCGAGCAGCGGATTCTGGCGCGGTCGCTCGACGCCGACGCGATTCCGTCACCCGCCTGACGGACGCCAGAGCTTCCAGGTCCACGCCGCCCACGCCATCGCCCAGATGACGCAGATCGCGGCGACGGAGGTCGTGGCGATGACCGGACCGACGTGATCGGCCGCAATGCCGGCCACCATTCCGGAGATGCCCATCGTCAGCGTGACGAAACCCCAGTCGGCGGAGAAGACGCGGCCGCGAATCCAGTCGGGCGTTTCGCGCTGTAGTCCATATGTTGACGTTTGCCACTGCGCGCCGCCGCCGAGGTGCGCGAGGAAGATCGAGATCGCGCCGACGGCCAGCGAATGCGAAAGGCCGAGGCCGACGTAGCCGATGCCGAAGAGCAGCCCGCAGAGGCCGATGAAACGGTACTGGCGATCGTCATCGCCTTTCGTCATTGCGCGGACGATGAACGGACCGACGAGCGCGCCGATGCCGCGCGCGGCGAAGAGCATGCCGATGCCGAACGCGCCGGAGTGAAAGACCTCTTTGCCGAAGACGCTGAGCATCGCCACGACGCCGGCGCCGAGGCCGTAACCGCCTTTCACGGAGAGCAGCGCGCGAACGCGCGGATGTTCTTTCGCGTAGCGGAGCGTCTCGCGGATCGACTCGCCGAGCGGCGGATGTTTGTGCGATGAGTCGCGTTCCTCGGCGAAGCGTCCGCGCATTTGCGCGAGGATCAGCGCCGACGCGACGAAGCTGAGCGCATCGACGATGAACGAGACGTCGCGGCCGAACCGCATCGTCACGATTCCGCCAATTCCGGCGCCGGCGGCGAGCATCGTTCCCCACGTCGCGCCCATCAGCACATTCGCCGGACCGAGCTCCTCACCGCTGACGATGTTCGGCAGCGCGGCCTGAGAGGCCGGTTCGAAGTACGCGGCGCCGATCGAGATCAGGATCACGCCGGCGAACGCGAACGGCAGCGTGGCCGGCGTGCGCGCGAGAAGAGGAAGCAGACAGGCGCCGGCGCGAATGATGTCGACGACGATCATCAGCTTGCGACGATCGACCTTGTCGACGAGGTGTCCGGCGATCGGCGTGAAGAGAAAAATCGGCAGCGACTGGCAGAGCAGCATCAACGACGCGAGCGTCGCCGAGCCGGTCAGCTGCAGGACGAGATCGAGCAGCGCGACGGTCAGAAACCAGTCGCCGCCGAGCGAGATCAGCGTGCCGAGGAAGAGCAATCGGAAGTCGCGATTGCGGCGGAGAAGGTGCCAGTACATTGCGGACTTTGTACTAGCCGTCTTCGGCGACCGGATGTCCGGCCGCACCCGTGCGCTCGTACGTCAGAAACGAATACGGGTAGTCGTTCTTCTCGTCGGCTTCGAAGTGCTCGGCGTCGACGAGCTTCCACTCGTTCACGTCATCGAACTCCGGAAAGAACGTGTCGCCTTCCGGCTCCGCGTGGACGCGCGTGATGTACATGATGTCGGTGCGCGGCATCGCCTGTTCGTAGATCGCGGCGCCGCCGCAGATGAAGATCTCTTCGTCACTTGCGGCCAGCGCGATCGCTTCGTCGACCGATGACGCGTGTTGCACGGCGTCGGCTGCGAACTGTTCGTTGCGCGTTACGACGATGGTCGGACGACCCGGCAGCGGACGTCCTCCGATCGAATCGAACGTGCGACGACCCATGATCATGTGATGTCCCATCGTCAGCGTTTTGAAGCGCTTGAGATCGTTCGAGAGTCGCCACGGCAGACCGTTGTCGCGGCCGATCACGCCGTTCGTTGCGACCGCGACGAGGATGGCCACGCGTCCATGGATCTTCATACGGCGATCGGCGCCTTGATCGACGGATGCGGGTCGTAGCTCTCGAGCGTGAAGTCGCTGAAGCGAAAATCGAAGATCGACTTCACCTCGGGATTGAGCGTCATCGTTGGCAGCGGGCGCGGCTCGCGCGTCAGCTGGAGCTGCGCCTGCTCGAGATGATTTGCGTAGAGGTGCGCGTCGCCGAGCGTGTGGATGAACTCCCCTGCTTTCAGATTGCAGACCTGCGCGACCATCATCGTCAGCAGCGCGTACGACGCAATGTTGAACGGGACGCCGAGGAAGACGTCGGCGCTGCGCTGGTACAGCTGACATGAGAGCCGGCCATCGGCGACGTAGAACTGAAAGAGCGCGTGACACGGCGCGAGCGCCATCTGGTCGAGCTGACCGACGTTCCACGCGCTGACGATCAGGCGTCGCGAATCGGGAGTCCGTTTGATGTCTTCGATGACGCGCGCGATCTGGTCAATGTGCTGACCATTTGCGTCGGGCCACGAACGCCACTGGTAACCGTAGATCGGGCCGAGATCGCCGTTGGCGTCGGCCCATTCGTCCCAGATCGTGACTTTGTTTTCGTGGAGCCACGCGACGTTCGTCTCGCCGCGCAGGAACCAGAGCAGCTCGTAGATGATCGAGCGGAGGTGGAGTTTTTTCGTCGTCAGCAGCGGGAAACCGTCGGCGAGGTCGAAGCGGAGCTGATGACCGAAGACGCTGCGAGTCCCGGTGCCGGTGCGATCGGTTTTCTCCGCGCCGTGATCGAGGATGTGGCGGACGAGGGAGAGGTATTGCTGCATCGACCAATTATCAGCGGGCACGCTTCGCCGCGCCAGCGTTAAACTCCTGCGCCGATGAACGTCCGCAATCGCGTCCTCCACATCGGCGAGCTTCCCGTCACCGACATCCTTTCCCGCTACGGCAGTCCCGTTTACGTTTACGACGCAGCGATCATCCGTCGCCAGATCGAGCGCGTCCGCTCGGCGTTCGCGCGGCTCCCCTTTCGTCCGTTCTACGCGATGAAAGCGAATAGCAGCCTCGCCGTTCTCGACCTCGTGCGGAAGAGCGGTTTCGGCTGCGATGCCGTATCGCCCGGCGAGATTTACGTTGCGCGACAGGCCGGCTACACGCCGGACAACATCTGGTTTACCTGCTCGAATGTTTCCGACGACGACCTTCGTTCGATCGGCGATCCGGAGATCGTCATCAACGTGAACTCGATGTCGGAGATCGATCGCATCCT
>JAOBAU010000225.1 GCA_025463165.1 Acidobacteriota bacterium
ACGCGGCGCGCGATCGAGAAGAGCGGCAAGCGCGCGATGCTGCTCGCGTCGAACACGCTCTCCCATCGCCATTTCACCACCGAGCCGGAAATCCCCGAGGACATGTCACGCGAGCACGTGTACGAGCACAGCGGCTATCTGTGGGACATGAAAGTGCTCGACCTGATGCGCAAAGGACGCACGCGCGAGCTGATCGCAATCCTGCCGGAGTTCATGGACATGGCAGTGAGCGAGGTGAAAGCGGGCTCGCTGGCGTGGATGCTTTCCGCGCTCGGCTTCCCGACGTATCCCGGCGAGGTTTACGGCTACTGGACCGTCATCGGCACCGGCAACGCGGTGGTCGGCTGGGATCCGGAATTGAAAGCGGCGGCGACGACGCAGGGAGCGGCATGATCGCGGTCATCGCCTTCCTGCTCGCAACCGCGTTTCCTTCTCAGAGCCGCACGTCGTGGATGCGGCCGGAAGCGTTTCATCTGGCGATCGGCATGTCGCGCGCGGATGCGTTGAAGCGACTCGAAGACGGCGGATGGAAAACGAAGCCTGGCAAAGACACGACGCAGCTCGTCGTCGATTACACCGATGAGCGATCGATGACACTCGGCTTCGATCGCGATCGACTCAGCTCGATTCGCTTCGAGCTTTTCCAGGTGCTGCCGAAAATTCACGGCGCGTTCGATGAAGAGAAGGCGTATCTGAAATCGAAGCTCGGCAGACCGAAGAGGACGAAATCGAAATCGGTGGTGCTCTACGAGAACGTACTGCCGAATGTGATGGTGGTCGTGTCTGCCGATCCGAAATCGGTGCAGGGCCAGCAGGGAGTGGGAATGCTCGTCGTTCGCTACTTCGATCCAGTGAAAGTAAACAAAGAGGGCGAGCGATGACGCCCGCCCTCTCTATTCTTTAGTATTTGTCGGTCCACGCGTCGCGCGTCGCCATCTTTGCGCGATCCCACGTCAGTCGCGAGGAGCCTTTCACCTTGTTCCAGTCGCGCTCGAGATCGCGTTCGAGGTTGTCGTCCCAGCCGCGATCGCCGTAGCGCTGCTTCGAGAACGTGCCGTAGCGATACGCGGGTGCGTAGTCGCGGTCATACTCGAAGCCTTTGTCGAAGTAGGGACGGTTCGTGTGCTCCGTCCGCCACTTCGCGTCGGTTGCGTGATACGCCTGATGTGTTCTGTCGGTGCGATCCCACGAGTCGCGGACCGCGTTCTTCGCGTGGTCCCACGCCAGGCGTGAGTTGCCCTTCGTCTTGTCCCAGCCGGCTTTCAGATCGTTCTCGACGTCGTCAAACTTCCGTCCGGCGTTTTTCGCGTGCGACTCCCAGCCGTAGCGATACGCCGGCTCGTAGTCGTCCCACGAACTGTTCTTGTCGTGATACGGACGCGTCGTGTAGTTGTGCTTCCAATACTCGGTCTCGCCTGTCGGGTCGACCGCTTCACCCGCGGTGTGACCGGCCGCGCCGCCGGCAACCGCGCCGATCGCGCCACCGACGAGCATTCCGATCGGTCCGAACGGTGCGCCGAGCGCTGCGCCTGCTGCCGCGCCGCCCGCGGAACCGACTCCTGTCCCAAGCGGATGGGAGCCCGGCTCGCCACTGATCGGATCGCGATTCATGTCTCGATTGGCCATTTGATATGTCTCCTTTCGAAGGAAAAGAGACTGCAACCGAGATGCCGTAAAGTGTTGATACGGCTGTGTTTGGTGGATGCCCAGCGAGGTCAGCGCGTGGCGCCGCTGAGCATGGCAGAGGCCGTTTCCGCCGGCGATGCCGGAGGCGCGACGTACTTCTGCGTCTTCCCCTCGTAGACGAACATACCCTCGCCGAGCGTCCCGACATAAAGCCGCTCGGTCGAGAACGGATCGGGAGCAATCGCCGTCACTTCCGTCGTGCTCGACGGCAGCGAGAGCGACATCCAATCCTTCTGCTTCGGCTCGCCGACGAGAATCTCGCGCTGGCGTCGCGACGTCAGGAAGAGCACGTGATCGTCGCTGCGCGTGCCGCCGAAGACCGCTGCGAGTTGCGCGTCGGGAGCTTCCGCCGCGTGCCAGACGCGATCGATGTCGACGCGTCCGGCCTTCACGCCATTCATTCCGGCGATGAAGACGTATTGCGAGCCGTCGATCGTGCGGATCGCGACGGTCCTTCCTTTCGGCGGCGCATCGGCGATGGCCGACCACTTCTCGCCATCGAACACGAGGATGCCGTTCGACGTCAGCGCGAAGAGCGCACGCTTGTCGCCGAGGGTGCCGACAGCGAGATCGACGGCACGATCTTCGGCACCGGCGAGGCGATACCAGGAACGCCCGCCGTCGCGCGAGGTGAAGACCCCTTCCGACGTGGCCGCGAACGAGCGCACTTTGCTGAAGCGAACGATCTTGTCGACGCGAATCGGACGATTGATCGGCGCCGCCTGCGTCCACTCGGCGCCGTCGGCGCTGAAGAAAAATCCCTTCTCCGTTCCGGCGACGAAACGCGCTTCCGGATCATCGGTCACGTTGAGCGAGAGCACTTCCGGCAGCGCCTTCGCGCTCAGCTTCTTCCAGTTCACGCCGGCATCGTTCGATTCATAGATGCCGCTCGCCGCGCCGCCGAAAACGACCGCCGCGTAGACGCGATTCTTTTCCGCCGGATCGGCGGCGACGCTGGTGATGCTGAGATTGCGCAGACCTTCCGACGATCGCGTGTACGTTTTGCCGGCGTCGTCGGAGACGTACACGCCATCACCTTCGATGCCGAGGATGAGGCGATCGGGACGTTGCGGGTGGAGGGCGATCGTGTTGATCACCATCGACTCATCGGAAATGCGGTACCACGACTTGCCACGATCATCGGTGCGATAGAGACCTGCCACCGAACCGGCGTAGAGCGAGTTCTTGTTGCACGGATCGACTTCGATGTCGTGGATGCGTCGATTGTCGAAGCCGTCGCGGAAGCGCGTCCAGTTGTCGCCGCGATTCGGCGAGTTGTAGACCCAGCCGCACGTCGAGACCCAGACGCTGTCGGGATCGTCGGGCTCGATGGTGATCGAGAACATGTCGGTATCGAGCACCATCCCGTTGTTGACGAGTGTCCAGTTCTTTCCGCCGTCATCGGTGCGGATTCCCTGGCGCCACGTGCCGACGAAAATACGATCGTGCGTGCGCGGATCGATGGCGAGTGATTCCACCTGGACCTGATCCGAGATCTGTTCCCACGTCGCGCCGCCGTCGGTCGTTCGATAGACGCCGGTCAAGCCGCCGACGAGGAGGAAGTCGGCGTCGCTCGGATCGACGGCAATCGCGCGGACGGAAAACTCCTCGAGCCCCGCATCGCGACGAGTCCATGTTTTCCCGCCATCGCTCGAAACGGCAATGACGCCGCCGCCCCAGAGTCCCCAGCACGCCGCCCACAAACGACCGTTGCGATCGACCACCAGGTTGTCGACGATGTAGCCCGGAAACGGCACGCTCCCGCGCGGATTCACCCACGTCTTCGCCGCGTCGCGCGACACATAAACCTCGCCGCCGCTGGTCCCGAGATACACCACATCGGGCTGCGCCGGATCGATCACGAGCGCCCGAACGTCCGCGCCATACAACGCCCCGCGCCGCCACTGCGCGAACGCTGAGGTTGAAATCAGAAGAAGGATTATTGGAATGAGGAGTTTACGCATACCCGCCCGGTCACCGTAGTTTTACCACAGGGGGTTGGAAGCAAGGGAGCGGCCATCCAATACGGGGCATGAGGCATGGGGCATGAGGTATGAGTAAAGGCGCTTCGCCTCATGCCTCATACCTCATTACTCATCCCTCATGCCTCGTGTCGTATGCTACCCCCCGCCATGGCGAACACCCTCCGTACCTGCGTTTTTCCGTGTGCCGGATTCGGGACCAGGTTCTTTCCGGCGACGAAAGTCATTCCGAAGGAAATGCTGCCGCTCGTTGATAAACCGATTCTGCAATATGGGATCGAGGAAGCGCGCGACTCCGGACTCGACAAGCTCATCATCGTCACGTCCAAAGGCAAAGACACGATCCTCGATCACTTCGATCGCACTTCCGAACTGGAACGATCCCTTCGCGAGCGCCGGAAGCTCGATCTCCTCGGCGAAGTGGAAGCGGTCAGCAACATGGTCGATCTCATCTCCGTCCGCCAGAAAGAAGCGCTCGGACTCGGACACGCCGTGCTCACCGCGAAAGACGCCGTCGGCAACGAGCCGTTCGGCGTAATTCTCCCCGACGACGTCATCCTCGCCGAAGAGCCGTGCATGCAGCAGATGCGCAAAGTCTTCGAAGAGACCGGACGGCCCGTCGTCGCACTGATGGAAGTCGCGGAAGCCGAGACGTCGCGCTACGGCATCGTCGCCGGAAAGATGACCGGCGATCGCCGCTTCAAAGTCAGCGACATGATCGAGAAACCGAAATCGAATCCGCCGTCGCACTACGCAATCATCGGCCGCTACATCCTTCCGCCGGACGTCTTCCCGCTCCTCGAGCGGACGCAGAAAGGAGCCGGCGGCGAGATTCAGCTCACCGACGCGTTGCGCGAGCTCGCGGCATCGGGCGACTTCTACGGCTACGTCT
>JAOBAU010000273.1 GCA_025463165.1 Acidobacteriota bacterium
CGTCCTTGAACTGATCCGACGTACCGGGAATGTCGCCCGTCGAGAAAAGCACGTTCAGATCGCTGGGAAGTTGCGCACGGGTCAGGTCTCGCAAAGTGCTCATTCCGGCAGCGTCGGGTGTTTTGATGTCGAAGTAGATGAGCGCGAACTGCTGACCACGTGTATCGGCCTGTTTACTCGCTTCATCCAGCCAGGCCCTCAGGTTCACGTAGCTCGGACTGGTGACGTCATCGTGATAGACCCACCAGGCCGCAGCCTCTCCGTTGACGGATGTCCAGTGGACGTCCAGCTCGATGCCGTTGGCGCCGGCGTCGAGTGCACCGCCGATATCGCTGATGTCATTGCACTGATGGGCGATCAGATAGAACGGTCTCTGCCCTGTGGACATGGGACACACTCCTCTCTTCATGTTGGTGGACGTTGGACGCGGGAAGGATCAACTACTACAAACGGAAAGATGTGTCGCGATGACACAGATGTCAATGGATAAAAATGGAACTAGTGGTTTGCGGCCAGAAATAACTGCTCAATGCAGCAGGCGCGGCAACGGCCGCGCAGCTGACTGGCCGGTCCGTTAGACCCCACGCGACCGGTTGCCATGGCTGAAAGTTCCTTCGGCTCATCGACCGCAGCGGATAACTGCGCAACGTACAAACATGCCGCGGTTCAGCGCTGGCTCGATCGCCATCCCCTGGTCGAGCGCTTCTTCCGCGATCTAACCGTCAACCGCATGCAGGAGAGGAGAGAAAGGTTGCTGTCAGGATGGCGTTCGGTCGTCGGATGCTTCGCAGGAAAAGAGGCGACGTGAGCTCGGATCGAAGATGGCGGTATCCTGTTTGCTGCTACGGCATTTCCAGGGAGTTGCTATGAGTTCGAATCTCGTTGCTATGAGCATCAAAGGCCTCATGCTCGACCCGGTGTCGAACTCGCCGATCGTCGTCCTCAAAGATGACGCGGAAAAGTTCTTCCTCCCGATCTGGGTCGGCATCTTCGAAGCGAATGCCATCGCGCTGCAGCTCGAGAACGTTTCGACGCCGCGTCCGATGACGCACGATCTGCTGCGCAACTTCATCGCCGAGCTCGATGCCCGCGTGACGCGCGTCGTCATCAACGATCTGCGCGACTCCACCTTCTTCGCGCAGATCCGCATCATCGTCAACGAAGGGGAGACGAACGATCGCACCCTCGAGCTCGACGCGCGTCCCTCCGACGCCATCGCCCTCGCGCTGCGCACCGCGGCGCCGATCTTTGTGGCGCAATCAGTGCTGGAACAGGCGCAGACCATTTCGCCCGACGACACCGAAGAGGACAAATCGAAGAAGTGGTTCGAGAACCTCGACGCGGACGAGATGGGCAAGTACAAAATGTAATCAATGAGCGAGCTCAAAACTGCATCCGGCACATTCGATGTGAAGCTGACGCCGCAGGCCGATCCGGCAGCGGAGCCGTTCCTCTCGCGCCTCGTGCTCGACAAACAGTTTCACGGCGATCTCGAAGCGACGAGCAGAGGCGTGATGCTCGCGGTCGGTACGAGCGTTCCGAATTCCGCCGGCTACGTGGCGATGGAGCGCGTCACCGGAACGCTGCACGGCCGCACCGGCTCATTCGCGCTGCAGCACAGCGGCACGATGACGCGCGGCGAGCCGCGGCTGACCGTGAGCGTTGTTCCCGACTCCGGAACCGGCGAGCTGGAAGGCATCAGCGGCACGACGAAGATCGACATTCGCGACGGCAAACATTTTTACGACCTCGCATACTCGTTTTGATCTTCTCAAACCCACACCGCGCACATAGAATCGCGGTGGCCCAATGATCATCACCGTTGCCAATCAAAAAGGCGGCGTCGGCAAGACGACGACCACCATCAACCTCGCTGCCGCGGTCGCGAATAAAGGTCTGAAAACGCTGCTGATCGATCTCGATCCGCAGGCGAATTCGACGATGAGCTACATCGATCCGCGCTCGGTGACGCGCTCGATGTACGACGTGCTCGTCAGCGAAGAGCTCGCCTTCGAAGACGTCATCGTCGCGACGCCGGTCGACAATCTCTTCGTCGCGCCGTCGCGCATCGCGCTCGCCAAGCTCGAATCGAAACTGATCGGCGAGATGGACGGACCGTTCCGTCTCAAAGACAAGATGAAAGACGTCGCCAACAACTACGACTACGTCTTCATCGACACGCCGCCGACGCTCGGCATGATCACCGTCAACGCGCTCGTCGCATCGACGCACGTCCTCGTGCCGATCCAGTCGTCGTACTTCGCGCTCGAAGGGACCGACGATCTGCTCGAGACGATCGACAAGATCAAAGCGCGCCCCAATCCGAACCTGCAACTTCTCGGCGTCGTCATCACGATGCACGACAAGCGCACCACGCTCGCCAAAGACATTCACGAACAGATCGGACAGGTCTTCGGCGAGCGGCTCTTCAACACCATCATCACCAAATCGATCCGCCTCGAAGAAAGCCCGGCGTACAAAGAATCGATCTTCACGTTCGCGCCGCGCTCGAGCGGCGCGATGGAGTACTACTCGTTATCGGAGGAGATCCTCTCCAGGGTCTGAGATCCATGGCCATGAAACGCGGACTACCCGAGCGCCCGATGATGCGCGCCGATTCACATTACGTCGAGGAGCTGACGCGTCGCTCCGGAAGACACATCGGGTCGATGCTGCCGCTCACGCTGATCGAGCCGAACACCGAACAGCCGCGCACGAACCTCGGCAACATCGAAGAACTGGCGGCATCGATCCGCGAGAAAGGCGTGCTCGAGCCGATCCTCGTGCGGACGCTCGGCACCAATCGATACCAGATCATCTCCGGCGAGCGCCGCTTCCGCGCCGCGTCGCTGGCGGGACTCGATGAGATCCCGGCCATCGAACTCGACGTCGACGACAAAGAACAGCTCGAGATCGCGCTCATCGAAAACATCCAGCGCAAAGACCTGACCGCGTTCGAAGAAGCGGAAGGCTTCGCGGCGCTGCAGCAGAAGTTCGGCTACACGCACGAGAAGATCTCGCAGGTCATCGGCAAATCGCGCACGACGATCACCGAGACGCTGTCGATCAACGAGATTCCCGATCGCGTGCGCGTGATGTGCCGCGAAGCCGGCATCTCGAACAAGTCGGTGCTCGTGCAGATCGCGCGCGCCGGCAGCGAAGAGGCGATGGAGCAGGTCGTGCGCGCGTACGCGGCGGGGGAGCTGACGCGCGATGACGTTCGCCGCCAGACCGCGTCGAAGCCCGACACGAAGAAGGCCGGCCGTCCGAAAAACTTCGTCTTCGAAGTGAAGGACAAAGCGCTGCCCTTCTCGCTCAACCTCGCGTTCAAGAAGCCGAACGTCGAGAAGAGTGAAGTGATCGACGCGCTGCGCGAGCTGCTGCGACGACTCGAGGCCGAGTGATCGCCGACGCCGCGCTGGCGCGGCGACTGGAGTCGCTCCAGGCCGCGGTGCATGGCGAAGTCGTCGCGGCGATCCAGCGGATGCGGCCGGAGATCGGCGCGACGATGCTCGTATCCGGCGATGGGAACGCGGCGTTTGCCGGCGTCGGCTCGCCGTTGACGCAGGCGATCGGACTGGCGCTTTCGGGATCGATCGATGATGACGAGCTGTCGGCGATCGAAGAGCTCTACTTCTCACGCGGCGCCGATTCGGTCGTGCATGTAACGCCGTGGAGCGATCCGTCGCTCGCCGCGAAACTCGCGGAACGCGGCTATGCGATTCACGAATTTGAGAACGTGTTCGTGCGGCCGATTGCGCCCGACACGCGTGCGACCTCGCCGATCGAAGTTGTGCAAATCGGCGAGGACGACATCCCAACCTGGGCACGAGTCGCAGCCGAAGCGTTCGCAACGGAAGGGATGAGCGCCGACACGCTCGCCGGCATCATGACGCCGTTCGGTTACGCCGAGCACGCGCGCAACTACATCGCATACATCGACGGCGAACCGGCCGGCAGCGCGAGCGCATTCGCGCTCCCGGAACGCGGACTGGTCGGACTCTTCGGCGCCGGTACGCGCGAACGTTTTCGGAAGCGCGGCGTACAGGCCGCGCTCCTCGCACGCCGGCTCGCCGACGCCGCCGAAAGTGGCTGCGACCTCGCGCTCGTGACGACGCTTCCCGGCAGCGGCTCGCATCGCAATGTGGCCCGCAGCGGATTCGAGCTCATCTATACAAAAGTATCGATGCGCCGTCCGTTCCGGTCGTAAACTCACTGCATGCGGAATCGCATCTTTCCCGCACTCGGCATCGTGATTCTCTCCGCATGCGCGACCGCGCATCACGGACCGATGCAGCGGATCACCGTCGACAGCGAACCGAAAGGAGCGCTGGTCGAGCTCGCGAACTGCGGCGTCATGGCCACCGACTACGACAAGACGCCGGCGACCGTGTGGGTGA
>JAOBAU010000276.1 GCA_025463165.1 Acidobacteriota bacterium
AACGCTCGCTGGGCGCGTGACCTTCATCGGTCCGGTGGTCGCCTCACAGACGCGAACGGCGAATGTCCGCGTCGAGCTCGACAACCCCGGCGGTCTGCTCAAGCTCGACATGTACGCAGATGTGATCCTGCAACAGCCGCAAGGTTCATCGGTCGCGATTCCTGATAGCGCCGTCATGAACACCGGGACGCGCTCAGTGGTCTTCGTCGCGCGTGGCGACGGCAGGTTTGAGCCGCGGGAGGTGACGACCGGCGCGAAGGCCGGCGGTTTCTACGCGATCCGCTCCGGCGTGCAGGCGGGGGAGCGCGTCGTCGTCGATGCGAACTTCCTCGTCGATTCGGAATCGCGCCTGAAATCAGCCCTGTCGCAGATGAACGGGAGCAAGCCGTGATCGACCGCATCATCCGCTGGTGCGCGACGAATCGCGGCGTGGTGGTGGTCGTCGTCGCGGTGCTCGTGGCGATCGGCGTCTGGAGCATCCAGCAGGTCGCCGTCGATGCGCTGCCGGACCTCTCCGACACACAGGTAATCATCTTCTCGAAATGGGATCGCAGTCCCGACATCATCGAGGATCAGGTGACGTATCCGATCACGACGGCGCTGCTTGGCGCGCCGCACGTGAAGGCCATCCGTGGTTTCTCCGATTTCGGCTACTCGTACGTGTATGTGATCTTTGACGAAGGGACGGACATCTATTGGGCGCGCAGCCGCGTGCTCGAGTATCTGTCGAAGGTCCAATCGCAGTTGCCGCAAGGCGTGGAAACGTCGCTCGGCCCCGATGCAACCGGCGTGGGGTGGGTGTTTCAGTACGCGCTCGTCGATACGACCGGACAGCACTCGCTCGCCGATCTCCGTTCACTGGAGGATTGGCACATCCGCTACGAGCTGCAGTCGGTGCCGGGCGTGGCGGAAGTGGCGAGCGTCGGCGGTTTCGTGCGGCAGTACCAGATCACCGTCGATCCGAACAAGCTCGTTTCCTACGGCATCCCGCTCATGCAGGTGAGCGATGCCGTGCGCAAGTCGAACAACGAAGTCGGCGGGAGGCTCATCGAGTGGAGCGGCGCGGAGTACATGGTGCGAGCGCACGGCTACGTCCGCAGCAAGGGCGATCTTGAACAGGTCGTACTGAAAGCGGCGAACGGCACGCCCGTACGCCTCGCCGATGTGGCCGACGTTCAACTCGGCCCGGAGCTGCGCCGAGGGATCGCGGAGCTGGACGGGAAAGGCGAAGTGGCAGGCGGCGTGGTGGTGATGCGCCACGGCGAGAACGCCATGAACGTCATCCGCGCCGTCAAGCAACGGCTCGCGCAGATCGCGCCGTCGCTGCCGAAAGGCGTTCAGATCGTGACGACCTACGACCGCTCCGAATTGATCGCCGCGTCAATTCACACGCTGAAGCACGAGCTGCTGATCCAGATGCTGATCGTGTCGCTCGTCATCCTGCTCTTTCTCTGGCACATCCCGAGCGCGATGATCCCGATCTTCACGCTGCCCGCGGCCGTGATCCTCGCGTTCATCCCGATGCGCCTCTTCGGCATCAACGCAAACATCATGTCGCTCGGCGGGATCGCCGTCGCCATCGGCGCGCTCGTCGACGCGGCGGTTGTCGTGGTCGAGAACGCGCACAAGAAGCTGGAGGCGTGGGAGAGCGGCGGTCGCGTCGGCGACTACAAGGAGGTGCTTATCACGGCCATTCAGGAAGTCGGCCGGCCGAGCTTCTATTCGCTCCTCGTGATCGCGCTGTCGTTCCTCCCGATCTTCGCGCTGGAGGCGCAGGAAGGAAAGCTTTTCAAGCCGCTGGCGTTCACGAAGAACTTCTCGATGGCCATCGCCGCGCTGCTCGCCATCACGCTCGATCCGGCGCTGCGGCTGATGTTCACGAAGCTGAAGCGCTACGACTTCAAACCGCACTGGCTCTCCGCGACGGCGAACGCGGTCCTCGTCGGACGCATGGTGCCGGAAGAGCAGCATCCGATCTCGCGCGTCCTGTTTCGCATCTATGGTCCGCCGATTGATTGGGTGCTGCGCCACACGCGCGTCGTGATCGCGCTCGCGCTCCTGATCGTGCTGGCGACGGTGCCGATCTACTTCCGGCTCGGACACGAGTTCATGCCGCCACTGAATGAGGGCGTGATTCTCTACATGCCGACGACGCTGCCCGGCATCTCGGTCACCGAGGCGAGCGCGCTGCTGCAGAAGCAGGACGAGTTGCTGCGGCAGGTCCCCGAAGTGGAGCGCGTGTTCGGCAAGGCGGGGCGCGCTGACACGTCGACCGATCCGGCGCCGCTCTCGATGATGGAGACAACCGTCGTCCTCAAACCGGAAGCTAAGTGGCGCGCGAAGCCGCGCTGGTATTCGTCGTGGCTGCCGTCGTTCCTGCTGCCGCTCGTCCGTCCGCTGTGGCCCGATCGCATGTCGTGGGAGGAGCTGACGAACGATCTCGATCAGCGGCTGCAACTGCCCGGACAGACGAACGCCTGGACGATGCCCATCCGCAATCGCATCGACATGCTCACGACCGGCATCCGCACGCCTGTGGGGATCAAAGTCTTCGGCGCGGACCTGAAGCAGATCGAGAACGTCGGCAAGCAACTGGAGCAGATCGTGAGCCGCGTTCCCGGCGCGCGCAGCGTTTACGGCGAGCGCGTGTCAGGCGGTTACTTCGTCGACTTCGACATTGACCGCGCAGCGATCGCACGATACGGCCTGACCATCGACGACGTGCAGCAGACGATCATGACGGCGATCGGTGGCGAGAACGTCTCGACCACGATCGAAGGGCGCGAGCAGTATCCGATCAACATCCGCTATCCGCGCGAGCTGCGCGACGAGATGGACAAACTGGGACGCGTGCTCGTGCCGACCACGAACGGTTCACAGGTTCCGCTCGCGCAACTCGCGACGCTTCGCATCGCAGAAGGTCCGGCCATGATCCGCGATGAGAACGGCCGCCTCACCGGCTACGTCTATATCGACGTCGACACGGCGCGCCGCGATCTCGGCAGCTTCGTCGATAACGCGAAACGCGCCGTGGCCTCGCAGCTTCGCATGCCGGCCGGCTACACGATGCAGTGGTCGGGGCAGTACGAGGCGATGGAGCGGGTGCGGCAGCGGATGCTCGTCGTCGTGCCGCTCACACTATTCATCGTCGCGTTTCTCATCTTCCTGAATACGCGCTCGATGCCGAAGACGCTGCTCGTGCTGCTGGCCGTTCCGTTCTCGGCGGTCGGCGCCGTGTGGCTGCTGTGGGCGCTCGGCTACAACATCTCCATCGGCGTGTGGGTCGGCCTGATCGCGCTACTCGGCCTCGACGCGGAGACCGGCATCTTCATGCTGCTCTACCTCGATCTTGCGTACGACGAACTAAAGCCGCGCAGCCGCGAACAGTTGCGCGAGTCGATCTACCACGGCGCCGTGAAGCGTGTCCGGCCGAAGGTGATGACCGTCGCCTGCGCGTTCTTCGGACTCGTTCCGATCATGTGGTCGACGGGCGCGGGTGCCGACGTCATGAAGCGCATTGCCGCGCCGATGATCGGCGGCCTCTTCACGTCATTCCTGATGGAGTTGCTCGTCTATCCCGCCATCTACTACCGCTGGAAGTGGAGCGCCGAAGTGCGCCACCTCGCAAAGGAGACTGTATGAAACGACTGCTGATCGCCACGGTCATCGCTCTCGCCGCCGTCGCCTGCTCGAAAGAGACGCAGACGACCACGCCCGCCGCATCGAAGGAGAAGACCTACCCGATGACGGCGACGATCGTCTCGCGCGATCCGGCGAAGAACACCGTCAATCTCGACAACAAGGAAGTTCCGGGCGAGATGGGCGCGATGAAGATGGACTACGAACTGCGCGGCGCGAAGGCCGCGGATCTTCCGGCCGACGGCACGCCGGTCGTGGTGACGGTCCACGACGTGAACGGCTCGTACTACATCACCGATGTGAAGCCGCAGAAGTGAGGTCAGCGATGCGAGGAATGATGGGCGGCATGATGGGTTCGATGTGGGTCTGGACGATCGTCGGCGTTCTGTTGATCGCCCTGCTCATCGTGGTCATCGTGCGACTGCTGAGGAAGTAAGACACCCTTCGGTTCCATAGGTAGGGAAACGTGCCGCTGCGTCACTCCTACCTTCGTGGGAGACGTGCGTCTCCAATTCCGTCAAAGGTTGGCTGATGCTTCGTCGCTCTTCGCTGGTCGCGCTGTGCTCACTTTTGGCAGCGCATCTTCACGCTCACGATCTGGTCATCCCTGTCGTGACCGGGACGGCGCCCGATCGCACGTACTCAACTACTGTCGTGGTGAAGAACGCCGCGACGACCGACGCACACTGCACGTTCACGTATCGCGGTCCTGAGCGCGTCGACAAGCCCTTCATTTCAATGGAGACGGTTCCGGCAGGGACGACGCACGTCTACGAAGATTTCCTCCGCGAGATCGCTGCGGCGGGTACGGTACGCGTCGACTGCCCGAGCAGCGTCGAAGTGCTCGCGCGCGTCCAGGACTCACTTAATGGCGGGAAGAGCTTTCGTCCGGGC
>JAOBAU010000277.1 GCA_025463165.1 Acidobacteriota bacterium
CCGGTGTTGCCGCTGGTTGCTTCGACGACCGTGTCGCCCGGTTTGATCTCGCCGGCCTTCTCTGCCTCGTTCATCATCGAGATGGCCAAGCGGTCTTTGACGGACGACAACGGATTGAACGACTCGAGTTTGGCGACGACTTCCGCGGCGCCCTCGGGGACGATGCGGTTGAGCCTGACCAGCGGCGTATGACCGATCAGCTCCGTGATGTTGTTGTAGATCTTCCCGTGCATTGTTTCCTCCTAAAGCAAAGACCCGAGCGGTACGCCCGGGTCTCATTCGATGCAAGTGGCTGTCGCTGCGCGCCTACGTTCGCTCGAACGGACTTGTGCGGCGACAGCAACAGGTCGTGGGTTTCATGTGGGCGGTGACGCTAAAACTGTTCGTGGTGAAAGTCAAATGTGTGGCACAGACACTCTTGTCTGTGCCCTCAGGCAGCATTGCTCGCTTCGCCGAGGTAGCGGTAGCCGATTTTGGCGACGGCGACGATGACGGCGGCATCGGTGCCGACGGCTTTTTGCAGCTTGCGGCGGAGCCGCGTCACGTGCGTGTCGACGGTGCGGCTGTTGAGATTCAGGTCGACGCGGTAGTTCCAGACCCGCGAGAGCAGCTCGTCGCGCGGCACGACGCGCTCTTTGTTGCGGAAGAGGTACATGAGCAGGTCGAACTCTTTCGGCGAGAGCTTCAGCTTCTGATCTTTGGCCGAGGCTTCGCGCGTGGAGGGGTCGAGCTTGATGAGCGTGTCTTCGCAGATCGTCTTCGTCGTCAGCGACGTCGCGTCGCTGCGGCGCATGACCGCGTCGATGCGCGCGAAAAGCTCCTGCAGTCCGAACGGCTTGGTGATGTAGTCGTCGGCGCCGCCGCGCAGTCCGCGAACCTTGTCGGTTTCCTGTCCGCGCGCGGTGAGGAGGAGGACCGGAATCTTCGAAAACTTGCGGATGTGATCGAGGACTTCGAAGCCGCTCTTTTTCGGCAGCATGAGGTCGAGGAGCACGATGTCGGGCGATTCGGCGTGGAAGACGCGGATCGCTTCTTCGCCGTCGCCGGCGAGCACGGTCTCGTAGTTCTCCATGCGCAGATTGATTTCGAGGCCCTGCCGCAATCCTGCTTCGTCTTCCACGATCAGTATCTTGGTCATCGCAGTCTCCGGTGCTGTTTGTACGGCTCTTGGCGATCGAGAGTTTCTAAAGCGTCTGCGGGGTGAGCTGCGCCAGGGACGTGGTGGTGTGGGATTGCGGCCGCGGGAAGAGCAGCCGGAAGGTGGAGCCGGCGCCCGGTTTCGATTCGACTTCGATGGTGCCGCCGTGCGAGGCGATGATCTGCTGCACGAGTGTGAGCCCGAGGCCGGCGCCGCGGCGCGTCTGCGTGTCGGAGAACTGGGCGCGGTAGTACGGCTCGAAAATATGCGCGAGGTCGCCGGCATCGATCCCAATCCCTCGGTCCTTCACTTCGATGACCACCGACTCCTCTGTCTGCCGGAGCACGACATCGATCAGTTTGTTTTCGTCGCCGGAGTATTTGATGGCGTTGTCGATCAGGTTCAGCACGGCGCGCGAGACGGCGTCGCGATCCCATGACTGTTCTTCGACGGCATCGGTGATGTGGAGCTTGACGTCGAAGCCGCGGCTGCGAATCCACGACTCGTACGTGGTGATGAGCGAAGTGAGAAGGTCGCGCGGATAGACGGGCGTGAACGCGAGCGCCTTCGCGCTGCTGTTCTGCATGCGCGCGACGTCGAGTACGTTTTCGACGAGGTGCGAGAGGTGCAGCACCTCGCGCAGGATGGAGTCTTCGATTTCTAGACGCTGCTTTTCCGGCAGACGCGCGCCGCGTTTCAGAGTCTCCGCGCCGAGGCGGATCATCGACAGCGGCGTGCGCAACTCGTGCGAGACGTTCGCCACCAGCGCGCCGCGCAGCTTCATCGTGTCGGCTTCGTGCGCAAGTCCGCGCATGGCCAGATACGCGCCGAGGCCTGTGAGCAGGAGCGCGAACGCGCTGAGGACGATGCTGATCAGCCGCGCGCTTTCCCATCCTGACGCGGCGTATCCGGTCTCGACGAATCCTCGGACGGCGTACGACGACAGCGGCGCGGTCAGCGGCGCGATGAACGCGTAGCCGTTCGCAGTTTTCACGGCACCGGTCGCCGTCGGATTCTGGATGACAGAGACTTGCGCTTCCTGCGTGAAGCCTTGCGCATGCACCAGCGGCTGGTGCGCGAGCGCGCGGTAGACGCGTCTCAGCAATAGCGCAGGATCGTACGTGTAACGGACGATCCCGCTCGACGAGTAGAGCTCGCGCGGCAGCGGCGCGCCGGTGTGCGCCTTTCCCGGCAGCTCGCTGGCGTAAATCGCGTTGGCCGGATCGGCGTCAGGAACGTAAAGCGCGGAAATGACCCAGTCGTTGTCGCGAATCCACTTCTGCAGCTCGACGGACGAGGGCGAGCGACGCTCCAGCTTCTGCCACTGCTCGGTTGCGTGAAACAGCTCGTTGCCGACCGCGGCATCGATGCGGCTGGCGCTGATCTGCGCGGCGTAGCCGGCGTACTGCATGGCCAGCGTGTCGACGCCGCGCTCGGTGCG
>JAOBAU010000292.1 GCA_025463165.1 Acidobacteriota bacterium
GCGTAGGCCGCCACCATCGTGCCGAGCTTCGTCGATTCCGGCGCATGAATCGGGCGCAGCGCTTCCGTCATCGGGCGGATCAGCATCGCGAACGTCTCGGCATCGACTTCACCTGTCACCGGCAGCACGCCGGTCCCGCCCTGAAAATCCTTCACCGCCTGGTCCGTCGCCCAGCCGTACATCCCGTCGATCATCACGTCGCATTGATTGAGGCAGAGCCACTCCTGCGTCAGCCGCACCATCTCACCGCGACGGCCGCGGCGCAGCGTCTGATCGATGTGCAGCAGCGGCTGATTGCCGGCGACCGGCACGGCGGTACGACGAATGAGCATCGGTGACATGAAAATCCTCCGGAAGTCGTTTCAAGCGATGTGGCGCGCATCTATACCATCGGACATTCGACGCGGACGCTCGACGAATTCACCGAGCTCCTCCGTATGAACGGCGTCGAGCGGCTCGCCGACATTCGTCGTTATCCCGGCTCGCGTCGCTATCCGCATTTCTCGCGCGAGGCACTTGCGGAATCGCTGCCGCGCGAAGGAATCGCATACATCCACATGCCGGAGCTGGGCGGACGGCGCAAGCCCGCGCCCGATTCACCGAACGGCGCCTGGCGCAACGACCAGTTCCGCGCGTACGCCGATTACATGGCGACAGGCGAGTTCGCGGCGGCGATCGACAAGCTGCTCGCGTATGACGAACGGACCGCGATCATGTGCGCCGAAGCGGTGCCGTGGAGATGCCATCGAAATCTCGTTTCGGATGAACTGGTGAGACGCGAGGTCGAGGTGCTGCACATCATCAGCAGCGGCGAGCCGTCGCCGCACGCGCTCAACCCGATGGCGCGCGTGGAAGGCGATCATCTCGTCTATCCGGCCGAATCGCAGCGGGCACTTTTTCAGGCGGTATAATCCGGCAGCTCAGCATCGTTCGAATCGGAGATTTGATGGCCATCGCGGAGGCGCCCATCGCGGCGCCGGAGAAAGATGTCGTCCTCGCCGTCGACGACAACGAACAGAACCTGCAACTCCTGGAGGAATACCTCTGGCAGTGGGGTTATGACGTCGTTGTCGCGCGCGACGGCCGCGAAGCGCTGCAGATCTATCCGCAAGCGAACCCCGCCATCATCGTCCTCGACGTGATGATGCCGGTGATGGACGGCTACGAAGCCTGCGCGAAAATCAAAGCGGAGCCGGGCGGACGAACGATCCCGATCCTGATGCTGACCGCGCTCACCGGTACCGACGACAAGATCCGCGCGCTCGAAAGCGGCGCCGACGATTTCCTCAAAAAGCCGATCAACAAAGACGAGCTGCGGACGCGCATCCGCTCGCTCATCAAGATCCGCAACCTCCGCAAAGAGCTCGACTCGAGCGAGAACATCATCATGGCGCTGACGACGGCGCTCGAGAACAAGGATCCGCGCAGCGGCGGCCACGTCCATCGCGTCGCGTCGTACGCCACGCGGCTCGCCGACAAGCTCGGCATGTCGCCCGTCGAAAAGGAAACGATCGTCAAAGGCGCGATGCTCCACGACCTCGGCATGATCGGCGTCCCCGACGCGATCCTGATGAAGTCGGGGTCGCTCAGCGCTGAAGAGACCGAACAGATGCGCGATCACACGCGCATGGGCGCTTCGATTCTCGATCCGATGAAGACCTTCCGTCCATTCGTACCGATCGTTCGGTCGCATCACGAACGATGGGATGGGCGCGGATATCCGGACGGCATCGCCGGCGACGCCATTCCGCTCGAAGCGCAGGTGGTCGGAATCGCCAATCGCTTTGACGAAGTGCGCCACGAGCAGGAAAGCGATGGCGAGGAAGCGGCGCTCGAACAGCTCACGGCCGAAGCCGCCGCGGGAGCGTTCGATCCCGAGCTGACGAAGCTGTTCGTCACCGCGATGGGCGAAGAAGCGCCGGCCGTGGCGATCACGAAACATATGCGCCAGCGTTTGACGACGCCCGCGCGCGTGCTCTGCGTCGACGACAACAAGATGAATCGCGATCTCGTCCTGGCGACGCTCACCGACGTCGGCTTCGAGGTGTCAGTCGCCGAGAACGGACGTGAAGCGATCGCGGTGGTCGAGAGCGAGCCGATCGACGTCGTGCTGCTCGATCTGCTGATGCCGGTGCAGGACGGCGCGGACACGCTGCGGCTGTTGCGCGCCGATCCGCGTTACGAGTTCCTGCCGATCATCGTGCTGACGTCGCATCGCAACAGCGATATGCGCCAGTCGGCGATCCTCAGCGGCGCCGACGACTTCATCAACTATCCACTCAATCGTCTCGAGCTGATCACGCGCATCCGTTCGCTGCTGCGGATCAAGGAGTACCACGCCGATCTCGAGCAAACGCAGAACGTGATCTGCGCGCTGGCGCTCGCGCTCGAAGCGAAAGATCGCTACACGCGCGGTCATTCGCAGCGCGTCGGCGATCTCGCACATTCATTCGCTCTTCACCTCGGCATGGAACGGACGACCGCGGAGATGATCCGCACCGCCGGCCTGCTGCACGACATCGGCAAGATCGCCGTGCCGGAAGCGCTGCTCAACAAGCAGGGGCCGCTCACGCGCGACGAGTTCCTGCGCGTCATCGATCACCCGGTCATCGGCGAGGAGATGGTGCGGCCGCTGGTGACGCTCAGCGCCGTGCTGCGCATCATTCGCCATCATCACGAACGCTACGACGGCCGCGGCTATCCCGACGGCCTGCGCGGCGACGACATTCCGTACGAAGTGCGGCTGCTGTCGATCGTCGATGCCTACGACGCGCTGACCTCGCATCGCGCCTATCGTCCCGCGCCGCTCGAACATGCGGCGGCCATCGAAACGCTGCGCCGCGAAGCGGCCGGCGGCAAGTGGGATCCGGAGATGGTGACGAGCTTCTCGATGATGCTCGGCGAAGCGTCGCCGCAGTGGGATTCGATCTCGCTGCCGGTGCCTGTGCTGCGGCTGGCGTAGGTCATCCTGACATCCGATAAACTTCGCGCGCCTTGCTAGTTCTTCACGACCCCCTCAAACAGACCGACCTTCCGTCCGGCTGCGTCGCCACGATCGGCAACTTCGACGGGATGCACGTCGGCCATCAGGCGATCATCCGCGGCGTCGTCGAGCGTGCGCGCGAGCTCGGCGTGCCGTCGGCGGTGGTGACGTTTCATCCGCATCCGCTCTCCGTCGTCGCGCCCGATCGCGTACCGAAACAGATCCTCACGCTCCAGCAAAAAGAAGAAGTCCTCCGCTCGATGGACGTCGACGCGCTCCTCGTCGTGCCGTTCACGCACGAGTTCTCGCGCTGGACCGCCGATCGCTTCATCGAAGAGTTCCTCGTCGACGCGCTGCGTGTGCGCGAGATCCACATCGGCCGCGATTTCTGTTTCGGCGCCGGACGCGAAGGAAATCTGCAGAAGCTCCAGGCGCTCGCGCCGCGTTTCGGCTTCGGCGTGCGCGGCGTCGACGACGTCCGCCTGCGCGGCATCCGCGTCTCCAGCTCACTCGTTCGCGACGCCATCGCCAAAGGATCGATGCGCATCGTCTCGCTCGCGCTCGGCCGCAACTACTTCATCGATGGCCGCGTCGCCACCGGACGCCGCCTCGGGCGCAAGATCGGCTTTCCGACCGTCAACATGGATCCGGCCAACGAGCTCTTCCCGGGCGACGGCGTCTACATCACCACCTCGCGCTTCGCCAGCTTCGCCCGTTCGTTCGAAAGCGTGACGAACATCGGCGTCCGGCCCACACTTTACGAAAACTACGCGACGACGATCGAGAGCCACATCCTCGACTTCGACTCGAACGTTTACGGCGATACGGTGCGGCTCTACTTCCACGGATTGCTGCGGCGCGAAAAGCAGTTCCGCTCGGCACTCGAGCTGACCAATCAGATCCGCGCCGACATCGAGCGCTCGCGGCGCTGGTTCTACCGGCATCCGATTCGCTTCGACGACGAGACGAGCTTCAGCGAATGACCGATCCCGTACTGGCATTCGTCGTCCTGGCGGTCTTCATTGCCGCCGCGGCGGCAACGCGATTCTTTCGAACGCTCGACGCGAACGTCTGGCGCGCCGTCAGCACGCCGCTCGGCACCGGCTTCGCCGCCGGCATCATCGTCTCGCTGCTCGACGAACGATGGGAGATCGCCGCGATCGGCGTGCTGCTCACCGTCGCCGCGCTCTACGTTCGCCTGACCGGCGATGAGAGCGACGCCATCGACGGCATGCTGCTCGGCGCGTACACGGGAGCAGCCGCGGCCGCGCCATTGATCATCTTTCGCGGCGCGACGATCCGTCCGGTCGCTGAATGTTTCCTCGCCGGCAGCGTGGCCGGATTCGGCATCACCTTCGCCGCGTTTCACGTCGCCGACCGGCTGCGGCAGATGCTGCTCGACCTCGTCACGGCAGCCGCCGCGATCGGCGCCGCATACGCGCCGGAGTTCTTCGCCGCGCGCGGCGTCAGCGATCGGCAGATCGTTATCGGTGCGGCCGCGCTCGCGCCGCTCCTCGTCATCATCGCCGTCTTCGTGCAGTGGGTGACGCTGCGCAACGAGCTGACGCACGAAGCGTCACTCGGCTTCGTCGACGTCGCCGACGTCCGCACGACCGCGCATCCGCTGCTCCGTTTCGGGCGCGGAGGCTGGACGGACGCGCGCGCACATCGCGAGTTCGTACGGCTCGCCAATCGCATCGCGCTTCGCAAACGGCAGCAGCGCGGACGTTCCGAAGAGGTCGCGCGGCTCTATCAGCTGGAGATCATCAAACTGCGGATGCAGATTCAGGAGATGAGCCGCATCGACCACGCCACGCGCACGCGGAACGCTGAACCCGATGACGATGCGCCCGCCTCGGATACAATCGCTCGCAGCAAATGACGAGCCTCCGCCGACTCGCGATCGTCCTTCTCGCCGCAATCCCCACAACCCTTCTCGCACAGACGAAGGACCTCGGGCAGGCGACGCAGTATTACAAGCAGACGACGCCGAAGTTCGGCTTCGTCCCCGGACCGAAGCCGGGCGGCGGCGACGTCCGCGTCACGCTCGCGCCCGGCGGCCACGCCGTCACCGAGAAGGATGAATACTCCATCCTCGAAGGCGACGTGACGCTCGAGTATCAGGACATCAAGCTCCGCGCCGACAAAGTCACGTACAACCTGCGCACGAAAGACGTCGTCGCCGACGGCCACGTCATCATCGATCAGGGACCGACGCGCGTCACCGCCGACCGGGCCGTCTACAACATGGACAGCAAGACCGGGACGTTCTTTCACGCCACCGGCGCGCTCGAACCGTCGATGTATTTCACCGGTGAGAAGATCGAGAAGATCGGCGACCAGACCTATCGGATGACGAACGGCATCTTCACGTCGTGCGATCTCGACAATCCGTCGTGGTCGTTTCACGTTCGCGAGGCGGAGATCACGCTCGACGATTACGCGCACATGCGCGACGTCTCGTTCCGCGCGCACAAGCTGCCGATTTTCTGGGCGCCGCGTCTGATCTGGCCGACGAAGAAAGATCGCTCGCGCGGCTTTCTCATTCCGCGCGTCAACTACAGCGGAACCTACGGCACACGCTTCGAGGTCGGCTACTTCCTGCCGTTCGGCGACTCCGCCGACGCGACGCTTTACGGCGATCTCAATTCCAAAGGCTACAACGGACTGGGCGTCGATCTTCGTTACCTGCCGACGCCGAATATCAAAACCGGCGAGGTCAACGCGTACGCCGTGCACGACCCCGAGGGAGGTCGTGAGCAATGGCGGTACACGTGGAAACACGCGCAGGACAATCTGCCCGGCGGCTTCCGCGGGGTGGTCGACGTCGAAGATTTCTCCGATCTCGACTTCTTCCGCAAGTACTCGCGCGATCCCGGCCTGAACGTGAAATCGCAGATCTACTCGAGCGCGTATCTGACGAAGAACGGTCCGAACTATTCGCTCAACCTGCTGGCCGATCGTCGCGAGATTCTGCTCGGCTCCGGCGCCACGCCGACCACCGAGCGCAGCCAGAGTTTCGAACAGCTCCCGTCGCTGCAGTTCCGTTCGTATCCGACGCGCGTCGGCGCGACGCCGCTCTACTTCGCGCTCGAATCGTCGGTGTCGCACCTCGTCACGAGCTCAACCGGCCTCGCCACCGGACCGAATGCCGACTACTTCCGCGGCGATGTCTTTCCGACGTTGTCGCTGCAGCTCCGCACGCCGGCGTGGTTCTCGATCCGCCCGCAGGTCTCCGCGCGCGAGACGTATTACACGTCGAGCCTCACGCCGATCGATCCCGCCGCTCCGTTCGTGCCGCAGGAAGCGGTGAAGGAATCGCTGTCGCGGTTCTACGCGCAGGGACAGGTCGACGTCGTCGGACCATCGTTCTCGCGCGTCTTCAATCGCGAGTTCCTCGGCTTCAACAAACTGAAGCACGTCATCGAGCCGCGTTTCCGCTACGTCTACACGTCGGAGCTCGACGAGCAGGATCGCGCCATCCGCTTCGACACCGTCGACGTCGTCCCCTTCGTGCGCGACTCCGTCGAGTACTCGCTGACGCAGCGCCTCCTCGGCCGCGAACCCGGCAATCCGTCGGCGCGAGAGATTCTCTCCTTCTCGCTGCGGCAGACCGTCTCGCTCTCGAAGATCGATGCGCAGCCCGGAACGTTCATCACCGATACCGGCAAGTTCTCGCCGCTCACCGCCAGCCTGCACGTCAATCCATACCAGACGGTGACGTTCGACGCGAACGCATCATTCGGCAACGTCTCGCATCAGATCGATCAGTCGAGCCTTTCCGCGAATCTGATCGGCACCGGCGTGAACGCCGACAAGTACCTGAGCTTCACCTGGTTCGCGACGTATCGCCCGCCGCCGACGCCGGAGCAGCCGGTCGTGTTCGATTCGTCGGCGAGTCAGGTGCGCGTCAGCACCGGTTCCTCAATTTTTCGCGATCGTCTTCGCGCCGACGTGCAGCTGAACTTCGACGTGAAGAAGGGAACGTTCCTCGAGCAGCGTTACCTGTTCGGCATGAACGCGGCGTGCTACGGCGTCGCGCTCGAGTTCCGCCGCTACATCGTCTACGACCCGGCGCCGCGCGCTCTCTTCACGTACGGCGTTGCCGTCACGCTGAAGAACGTCGGCACCGTCGGCTCGCACTGACGTGGATACGCATTCGCGTCTCGGCCGCCGGCGCAAACCGGTTCCGCTCGTCTTCGTTCTCTTCGCCGCGATGATCGCGGTATTCGCCGGCGTGCTGCTGACGACGCATCGTCCCGCGCCGAAACCCGACGCGGCCGGATTGCAGTCACGACTCGCGTCAATGCGCGGCACAATCAAAACGTATCGAGCGCGAACCGGTCATGGTCCGGCCACGTTGCACGAGCTCGTCGCCGCGAAGTTGCTGCGGGAAGTACCGATCGATCCGATCACCGGTTCGCGCGCGACGTGGCGTCTCTCGACTGAAGAGAGCGTAGCGGTGCAGGAAGACTTCCGCGCCGGCGGCGGCGGCGAACGGCGCGTCTGGATCATCGACGTCCACAGCGGCGCGCGCGGCAACGACCCGAGCGGCCGCGCGTGGTCAGAGTACTGATGGCCGGTTAACGTCTGGTCGTCGCCGCGCGTCAGGAGAGCGAGGTGACAGACATGCGTTTAACAGCGCTGCTGCTTGCGGCCGTACTCGCTGCCGGTTCTCTCTTCGCACATCCCGGCGCGTCGATCGCCGTGTCGAAGGATGGCACGGTGTACTTCGTCGATACCGGCGCAGGCAACTTCTCGATCGATGCACATGGACGGATGGTCCGCCGCGAAGGTCCCGCCTTCCACTGGTTCGCGCTCGATCCCGGCAGCAGGTTTCGATCGACGCCGTGGCCTTCGATCCCGGGCGCCGAGTTTCGTTCCGCCGGCGTCAATCCGACCATGGTTCTCTCCAGCGATTTCCCGGTCACGATCGCGGATGGAAAGTTCTACTACCCCGATGGAACCGGCGGCGAGCGCGTTCGCATCGTCGCGATCGAGCCATCGGGAGCGAGGTCGATCCGCGCAACGCTTCCGCTCATTCGCAGGAACGGACAAACGATCACCTGGTTGAACGGACTCGCGCCGGGCGCTGACGGTTCGCTCTACTATTCAGAAGATCGCGCGATCCGAAAAATCGACAAGCGCGGGCGCGTGTCGACGGTCGCGGAGAATCTCGTCGTCGCCAACTGCTCCGCCGTTCCGGGAACGTATCCGGGAGTCGGTCCGTATCTCCGCGGTCTTGCAGTCGCACCGGACGGATCGATCTACGTTGCCGCTGCAGGTTGCGGCGCCCTGCTGCGAATTGATGCAAACGGGCAGGTCGCGACGGTGCTGAAAGCGGCGCCGCCGTGGTCTCCAACAGCCGTCGCAATCAACGGCGGCGATGTGTACGTGCTCGAGTATCTGCACACCGCATCCGACAATCGCGTGGAGTGGCTGCCGCGCATTCGCAGGATCTCGCCATCGGGAAGCGTCACGACGCTGGGCGTGACTACTCGCGGTCGTTGACCGCGCAAGGTCGATCCACTACCCTCGCGCAACCGTGCCGAACGTCTACTCCTTCAAGGACTTCGAAGGCAGCAGCCATCGCATCCTGATCGAGCTGATCCGCCGCTTCGGCGGCCGCGGCGGCACGCTCCTCGACCTCGGCGCCGCCGGCGGCGAGCTCGGCGCCGCGGTGCGCGATCAGTTCACGCGCACGATCGGTTTCGAATACAACATCAGCTGCCTCCCCGACCTCAGCGCGCACTTCGATCAGGCACTCGTCACCGACCTCGAGAAGGTGCGCAATCTGCCGCACGGCATGCAGGCGATCGTCATCGCCGACGTCCTCGAACATCTTCGCGACGCTCCCGCGTTGCTTGCGCTGATCCGCAAATCGCTCACACCCGACGGCAAGCTGTTCGTCTCCGTTCCGAACATCGCCAACATCACCGTCCGCCTGGGCTTGCTGTTCGGCGTCTTCGAATACCGCGAGCGCGGCATCCTCGACAACACGCACGTCCGCTTCTACACGAAGCGGACGATCCGCCGCGAGATCGAGAACGCCGGCTTCCGCATTCTGTCGATCCGAGGATCGTCGGTGCCGATTCGATTGATCATCGGTGGCTTCACGCCCGAACCGCTGCTCCGCTTCGGCGAATACCTGCTGACGCTGATGACGCGACTCTGGCGAGCGCTCTTCGCGTACCAGATCATCATCGTCGCCGAGTTGAAGTAACTCAGTCGAAGAAGAATTCGGTGAATGGCGTCGGATCGAACCGCATCACGACGATCGTCAGCGCGATGACACCGGCATAAAGAGCGGCACGATTCGCCACGAGCCGGAAACGACGCTGAAGCAGCAGCCAGGCTGATGTCACCAGCCATACGGGAAAGGCGTAGATCGACCACGACACGGCAGAGAAAACGGCCGTGTTGAGCACCTTCATCAGCGGTGTGTTGATGCTGTCCGACGACATCGGCCAGTAACCGAGATGCAGTCGCACGTACGCACCCGTCGCGATGAACACGCAAAGAAACACGGACGGACCGAGCGCGGCGATGAGGCTGAGGTGCCGCATCACATCGCGGCGCCCGACAGCGAAGACTTTCAT
>JAOBAU010000304.1 GCA_025463165.1 Acidobacteriota bacterium
CTTCAGGCGTCAGTTCGATCGACGCGGCGCCATTGTTTTCATCTAGTCGATGCAGCTTCGTCGTGCCCGGGATCGGCACCATCCACGGCTTCTGCGCGAGGATCCACGCGAGTGCGATCTGCGCCGGCGTCGCGTTCTTACGTGCAGCGATGTCGCGCAGCAGATCGACGACCGCCTGATTCGCTTTCCGCGCCTCGGGCGTGAATCGCGGAATGATGTTGCGGAAATCGGTGCTGACGAACGACGTCTTGTCGTCGATCTGTCCGGTCAGGAAGCCCTTGCCGAGCGGGCTGAAAGGAACGAAGCCGATGCCCAGCTCTTCCAGCGTCGGGATGATCTCTTCTTCCGGACGCCGCCACCACAACGAGTACTCACTCTGCAGCGCGGTGACCGGCTGCACCGCGTGCGCGCGGCGAATCGTTTGCGCGCCCGCTTCCGACATGCCGAAGTGTTTGACCTTGCCCTGCTGAATGAGATCTTTCACCGCTCCGGCGACGTCTTCGATCGGCACGTCGGGATCGACGCGATGCTGATAGAGCAGATCGATCGTCTCCACGCGCAGACGCTTGAGCGAGCCCTCGACCGATTGCCGGATGTGATCGGGCTGGCTGTTCGTCACCTGCTGCGCCGGATCGTTCGTGAAGCCGAACTTCGTCGCGATGACGACTCGCTCGCGATACGGCTCGAGCGCTTCGCCGACGAGCTCTTCGTTGTGCAGCGGTCCGTAAATCTGCGCGGTGTCGAAGAACGTGACGCCGCGCTCGACCGCCGCACGAATCAGCGCGATCATCTCCGTTCTGTCCGGCCGGACGCCGTAGCTCTGGCTCATCCCCATGCAGCCGAGGCCGATCGCTGAGACTTCGAGGTTTTTGCCGAGAGTGCGTTTCTGCATTGGTTCTCCTTGAGAGTGGATGGGCGGGCAGTCACGTTCGCAATGTGCGTTCCCGCGCGACGATCCTGCTCGAGCTATGCATCGGCCTGGCTGAGTCCTTCTTCGCGCAGGCGACTGATGTCTTTCGCCGGTGCATTTCCGAAGAAGCGGCCGTACTCGCGGCTGAACTGCGACGGACTCAGATAGCCGACGCGCCTGCCCGCGCTGCCCGCATCGAGCATCGTCGTCAGCATCAGTCGACGCGCTTCCTGCAGGCGAAGGGTCTTCTGATATTGCAGCGGGCTCATGCCGGTGACGTTTTTGAACTGCCGGTGAAAAGACGTCATGCTCATGTTCACCAGTTTCGCCAGCGCTTCGACGCTCGCGGGCTGGTCGAAATTCGCCCGCAGCCACGACACTGCTTTCGCGATTCGCTGCATGCTCGAACCGGCCTGTCCGATCTGCGCAACGCGGCTTCCCATCGGACCGCGGAGCAGCCGGATCAGAATCTCGTCGCGTACGAGCGGCGCGAGGAGCTCGGCATCGACGGGCTGCGCCATCAGCTCGAGCAGTCTCGTTGCGGCATCGATGATGTGCGCGCCGGCGTCGCCGACGTACAACGCGCGCGTGTCTCGCGGTTGCGGCAGGCCATGCGGAAATACTTTCAGCGCCAGCTCGGCGATCCGCTCGGCGTCGAGATCGAGCATCAGCAACAGATACGGTTCCGAGTGAGTGGCGCGCGTGACACGGCCCGCCATCGGAACGTCGATCGAATACAGCGCCATTTGTCCCGCTTCGTACGCGTACGAGTCGCCGCCGATCATCACGATCTTCGCGCCCTGCGCGACGATGCACAACGACGATCGCTGCACGTAGTGCATCGGCTCGTCGTTCGTTTGCGAAATCCTGGCGACACGCACGCCGCCCACTCGGAGCTCGACGTTTCCGTCATATGGGACGAGAGCGGCGATCCGCTTCGCCAGCGTCGCAATGTCGTGATCCGCACGCATCAGCAATCCTCAAACATCGAGATCGAGAGAGCCGGAGAGATCCCGGTACGCTTCGATCTGCGCCGTCAGCTCGGCGATCTTCTGCTCCGCGGTGGCGATCGCATCCGCGCCTGCGATGAAGCGGCGCGGCGGCGGGTTCTCGCCGGCAATCGTGATGAGCGCTCGCGCCAGCTTTGCCGGGTCGCCGGACTGCTTTCCATTCTGCGCTTTCCAGAACGCCAGCAGCGGTGCTCTGCGCTCGTCGTAGTCTTGAATGGACGGCTCGGCGTAGTTCGTCGATTGCTCGGTCAGGAGCTCCGTGCGGAAGAATCCCGGATTCACGACCGTCGTGGTGATGCCGAACGGCGCGACCTCGGCGTGCAGCGAATCCATCCATCCTTCGAGGCCGAACTTCGATGCGGCGTACGCGGTACCGAACTCGAAGCCGGCCAGGCCCGCTGACGATGAGATCGAGATGATCTGTCCCGAGCGCTGCTTCCGCATCACCGGCAGGACGGCGCGAGTGACGTTCATCGGGCCGAGGAGGCTCGTCGTCAACTGCCGGTCCATCTGCTCCGGCGTCAGCTCTTCGAAGTAGCCCGCGTAAAAGTTCGCGGCGTTGTTCACGAGCACGTCGATGCGGCCGAACCGATCGACGGCGGCGCGTACTGCCGCTTCCGCATCGGCGCTGCTGGTCACATCCAGTTTGACGGCGAGCAGATCGTTCGACGGTCCGATGGCGGCAGACACGCGTTCGCTGTCGCGCCCGGAAGCGACAACCGCATGACCGGCTGCCAGAGCAGCCTTGGCGAAATCGGTACCCATGCCGCGGCCGGCGCCGGTGATGAACCAAATCTTTTTGCTGGTCATATCGTCTCCTGTTCGTCAGAGATAACGCCGCGGGGTGACGCAATCGTTGACCGATCCTTCCAATCTCTTGCCTGATCCTTCCGATCGCGCGCCTGGAATGTGCATTCGCGCGTCGCGTTAAATACTTCGCGTGCCGAAGCAAT
This sequence comes from Acidobacteriota bacterium, assembly GCA_025463165.1. Taxonomy (GTDB): domain Bacteria; phylum Acidobacteriota; class Thermoanaerobaculia; order Gp7-AA8; family Gp7-AA8; genus JAOBAU01. Next base: position 2,874 of record JAOBAU010000304.1, read on the forward strand.
CTCCCACAGACGACGTCGAAACGATGGCGCATGAGTTGATGCGCCACTTCGACGTGCTCACGCAGGAGTTCCTCGTGCCGCAGGAGAGCGGGCTGTTCTCGCGGAGCGAGACGGCCCTGCTGCGGCTGCTCGCCGAGCAGGAGTCCGCCAACATGTCGGACATTTCCTCCGAGCTCGGGCTGGCGCTCAGCTCAACGACCGGCGTCGTCGACCGTCTCGTCGAGCGCGGCATCGTCGAGCGGACGCGGCCGGAAAGCGATCGGCGCTGCGTGAAAGTGGCGCTCACGCGCCGCGGACGGCGCGCCCTCGCGGTCCTGCAGCGCGACCGCATCCGCTTCGGCGTCGGCATGCTCGAGCGTCTTTCGGCACGGGAGCAGCAGACGCTCCTCGCGATCATCCGCAAGGCGACCGGCGGCGGATAATTACTTCGGTCGCCGAAATATTCGGAGGGCCGAAGGGATTGCACGGCGCAGCAATGATGTCGAAAGTCACCCGCGGTTTCCTGCTCATCACCTCTCTCACCGTTTCGCTGCACGCGGAGACGCTCCGCCTCTCGCTGCCCGACGCCGTCTCGATGGCGCTGCGCGAAGGGACTGTCGCGCGGCTGGCCCGCTCTCAGGAAGAGCGAGCATCGATCGCCCAGCGCGAGGCGCTGTCGGGACTCCTTCCGCAGAGCGAAGCGCGACTGATGCGTTACAACGAATCGGTCAACCTCGCCACGTTCGGGTTTTCGCTGCCCGGACTCCCGCCTGTCATCGGACCGTTCGACGTCGTCGACGCGCAGGTGACGGCGACGATGCAGCTCTTCAATCTCGCCGCGCTTCGCTACTACCAGGCGTCGCGCGCCGGCGCGGAGGCGAGCCGCTTTCATTTTCAGCAGGCGCAGAACGACGTCACCGTCATGGTGTCGCGTCTCTACGTGCTGGCACAGCGCGCCGATGCGCAGGTCGTCGCGCGCGAAGCGAACGTCGCGCTCTTCAAAGAGCTCGCGCGTGTCGCTGAGGATGAATTCAAAGCCGGCACCGGCACGCGTCTCGATGTGGCCCAGGCGAACGTACAGTTGTCGCGCGCGCAGGAAGCGCTGTTGCGCGCGCAGAATGATCGCCAGTCGGCGCGGCTCGGGTTGCTCAACGCCATCGGTGCCGATCAGTCATCCGAGCTCGTGCTCGCGGATCCGCTCGGCGCTTCGCCTGCGCCGCCGGCCGTCGACGCCGCATTGACGAGCGCGCGCGAGCAACGTCCCGAATTGAAGGAGCTGCAGGCCGCCGAGAAGCAGGCGGAGCTGACGCTCAGCTCCGCGAAGGCGCGCCGCGTTCCGCGCGTCGAGCTCAGTTTCCTCGGCGACTACGCCGGCTTCGATACCGATCACCTGCACTCCAGTCGCCGCATCGCCGGCGCGGTGGCGATGCCGATCTTCCGCGGCGACATCTCCGCGAACATCGCCCGTGCGCGGCTCGAGCTCGAAGACGTTCGCACGCGCAACTCATCCGTCGAGCGCGACGTCGAGCAGCAGGTGCGCACGTCGCTGCTGTCGCTTGAGAACGCGCAGGCGCGCGTGACCGTCGCGACGGAAACGGCGAAGGTCGCCGAGGAGGCGCTGACGATCGCGAGGGAACGGAAAGTAGCGGGATACGGATCGAGCGTTGAAGTCGATCGCGCCGAAGACATTTATCGGCAGGCGCATGAAGACGCCATCACCGCGCGCGCCGACGCCGCGCTGGCGTGGTACGACCTGCAGCACGCAACCGGTACGATCGGCGCACTGGCGCCTCCGGCGCCCTCGACGGTTCCGCCGGCTCCGGAGACGACGATTCCGTGACGCAGCGGCCTCCGGTCAACAAGTGGCTGGTCACGATCTCGGTGACGTTCGGCACGCTGATGGGCGCGATCGATGCGTCGATCGTCAACGTCGCGGTCCCGCATCTCAGCGGCTCCCTCGGCGCGACCATCGAACAGATCACGTGGGTTACGACCGGCTTCGTCATGGCCACGGTCCTCGTCATGCCGCTGACCGGATTTCTCGCGCGCATGTTCGGACAGAAGCGCGTCTATCTCGCGTCGCTCATCCTGTTCATCCTCGGATCCGTTCTGTGCGGATTCGCGCGGACGTTGCCGATGCTCGTCCTCTTCCGAATTCTCCAGGGCTTCGGTGCCGGCGCATTGCAGCCGACCGAACAGGCCATCCTGCGGCAGACCTTTCCGCCGGAAGAACAGGGAATGGCGATGGCGGTCTTCGGCATGGCGGTCGTGCTCGGCCCGGCATTCGGACCGACGCTCGGCGGCTACATCGTCGACAACTACAGCTGGCCGTGGATCTTCTTCATCAACATTCCGGTCGGCATTCTGTCGCTCGTGATGGTCACGCGATTTGTGCATGAGCCCGAAGACGTGCGCATCGCGAATCACGCGATGGCCGAACGTCAGAAAAAAAATATGGACTGGGCCGGCATCGCGCTGATGTTCGCCGGACTCGGCACGCTGCAGTACGTGCTCGAAGAAGGCGGACGCAACGACTGGTTCGCATCGGGCGAGATTCGACTGCTCGCATTCGTCTCGATCTTCTCGCTGCTGGCGCTCGTCGTGCGAGAGCTTTCCGCGCCGATGCCGGCCGCCGATTTCTCGCTGTTTCGCGACGTCATCTTTCTCTCCGGCACACTGGTCGGAGCGGTGATGTTCTCGATGCTGATGGCGGTCACGTTCCTGCTGCCGCTCTTCATGCAGGTGATGCTCGGCTATTCGGCGACGCAGGCCGGCCTGGCGATGATGCCGCGATCGCTGGTGATGATCGTCTGCATGCCGATCGTCGGCAGGCTGTACAACAGGACCTCCCCGCGCGTCGTCATCGCATTCGGCATTCTTCTTTTCGGTTACTCCGCGTGGCTGATGGGGCATTACACGCTGGCGACGAGCACGCGCGACGTCGTGGTCGTGCTGATGATTCAGGGTGTGGCGTTCAGCTGTCTCTTCATTCCGCTGACGACGCTCGCGCTCGTCAGCATTCCGCGACATCGACTGGCCGACGCGACGGGACTGAACTCGCTGTTGCGCCAGGTGGGCGGGTCGATCGGCCTCGCCGTTTTTGCGACGATGCTTTCGCGTTTCGCGACACACGCGCGGAACGGTTTGCTCGCGCAGCTCAACAGCGGCAATCAGCAGTTGTCGATGCGCATGGCCGCGATGACGAAGATGCTCGCGGGACGCGGCGCCGATCCGGAAGCGGCGCGGGCCGCATCCGCGCGAATGATCGACGGCCTCGTGCGGCAGCAGGCGATGGTGCTCTCGTTCGAGAAGCTCTTTTATCTTTCGGGTATCTGTTTTCTATGTGTTCTTCCGCTCGTCTTCCTCCTGCGTGGAGCGCCGACCGGCGAGAAGATCGACGTTCATCTGGAGATGTAAATGGATCAGGAAAAGGAACCGGTCATTTCGGCGCCGCGTGCAAAGCGGCTCTATCTCATTCTCATCATCGCCATCGTCGTGATCCTCGGCGCTTACGGCGCGTTTGCGATCGCGACGAGCGGCAAGGAAACGACGGATGACGCGCAGGTTTCCGCCGACATCGTGCCGGTCGCGGCGCGAATGGCGGGACAGATCGTCGCCGTACACGTGGTCGAGAACCAGCCGGTGCAGCGCGGCGCGCTCATCGCCGAGCTCGATCCGCGCGAAGCGGAAGTGAAAGTCGCGCAGGCGCAGGGCGAGCTCGACACCGCGCGCGCGCAACTCGCCGAAGCGGAAGCGAAATCGCGCATCACCGGTGCCACCGCGCGCGGCGGACTGAGTGCCGCAACCGCGGCGGTGGAAAGCTCGCAGGAAGGCGCGGAAGCGCAATCCAGTCAGGTCAACGAAGCGCGCGCCGGCATCACGCGCGCGCGTGCGAATGCGCAGAAGGCCGCGGCCGACTGGAGCCGCGCACAGGAGCTCGGCGGCAAGGGCGACATTTCGCGGGCGCAGGTCGATACGGCGCGCGCGGCGAACGAAGCGGCACAGGCCGATCTCGCATCGGCGGAAGCGCGTTTGCAGGCGGCGGTGAACAGTCAGCAGCTGGCGCAGGCAAACGTTCGTCAGGCGCAGGGACGTCTGACGCAGAGCGCGCCGGTCGAGGCGCAGGTCGGCGCCGCGCAGGCATCGGCCGATCTCGCGCGTGCGAAAGTGCGGACCGCCGAGGCGACGCTGGCGGCGGCGCAGCTGGCGCTGTCGTACACGAAGATCACCGCGCCGGCCGACGGCATCGCGGCGAAGCTGGCCGTTCATCCGGGATCGCTCGTCGCCGCCGGTCAGCCGATCGTGCAGCTCGTGCCGAAGGCGACGTATGTCGTCGCGAACTTCAAAGAGACACAGGTGCGCTCGATGAAGCCGGGTCAGCGCGCAAAGGTAGGCGTCGACGCGCTCGGCGGCAAAGAATTCGAAGGCCGCGTCGAGAGTCTGTCGGGTGGAACGGGCGCGAGCTTCTCAATGCTGCCGCCGGATAATGCATCGGGCAATTTCGTGAAAGTCGTGCAGCGAATTCCGTTGCGCATTTCGTGGGAAGGTCCGCCGAGCGATCGCATTCCGGCCGGCTCGTCGGTCGAAGTGACCGTGTATACGAAGTAGCGCGATGACCGCGACCATTCGTCTTGCGCAGTCCGGCGACATGCCGGCGGTCGGCCAGCTCGGCGCGACGCTCATGCGGACGCACTACGACTTCGATCGCCAGCGATTCATTGCGCCGTTCGAAGGGGTGGAGGAAGGTTACGCATCGTTCCTCCAGTCGATTCTGCAGTCACCGGATAACGTGATTTTCGTCGCCGAGGATGGCGGAGCGGTCGTTGCGTATGTGTGGGCGGCGCTCGAGCCGCTGTCGTGGAAAGAACTGCGCGGTCCGGCAGGGTTCATTCACGACCTTGTCGTTGCAGAAGAGTGGCGCCGGCACGGAATTGCGCGAAGGCTGATGGATGCAGCGATCGAGTGGCTGCGCGAGAAAAATGCGCCGCGCGTCGTGCTCTGGACCGCCGCGCCGAATGACATCGCGCAGGCGCTGTTCGAAAGCCTCGGCTTCCGCGACACGATGATCGAGATGACGCTGGAGCTGCCGCGCTAATCCTTCTCCCTCCGGGAGAAGGTGCCGCGAAGCGGCGGATGAGGGGTGCGGCGAACTACGAATGCACCCAGCCCCTCACCCGGCCTTCGGCCACCCTCTCCCGAAAGGGAGAGGGATTAGTTAATGCCGCGCCGTCCGTCGCCGCGTAATCACCGGCGTGACGGTAATCGTCGCAACGTTTGTCTCCGCCGAACCGCACGCATTCGTAACTCGCGCACGGAATTGCGTCGTCTGCATGAGCGGCTCGCTCGTCAGAGTCGCGCCGGTGCCGACTGGCGTCGAAACGTCACCGGCGAACCACGTGATCGTCGCGCCGTTGCCGCTGAAGAGCACGGTCAGCGTAATGCTGGTGCCTGCGGTGACTGTCTGATCCGCCAGCGCGCCGAGTATTTGCGGCGCGACGCACGCGGCCACCGTCACTTTCGCCGAAACGCTTTCGGCGGAATTGCCGCAGTTGTTTGTGACGCGGCACCAGTAGCTCGTCGTCACCGCCGGATTCACGTGCAGCGTATTGCCGGAGCCGACCTGCGGACCAACACCGGGAGTGGATCCCTGATACCAGCGGTATGTAAATGAACTGCCGCCGCTCGCAGCGATCGACAGCTGAAAGCCATCACTGACCTGCGTGACCTGTGGCGTGTTCGCAATCACTGCAGCACAGCCGGCAACATTTACGGTCACTGTCACGGCATTGCTGTTCGCGACCGGCGCGCACGGCCCGGTCACGCGCACCCAGTAGGAAGTCGTCGTCGCCGGACTAACGGAGATCGCGGCGAACGTTCCGCCGCTCACCGGTGACGATACGTCGCCGCTGGCGCCGGTGAACCATTGATAGGACAGTGGGCCGGTCCCGATCGCCGTCACGGAAAGTTGTGCGAGGTTCCCGCTCACAATAGTCGAGCCGGCTGGCTGTGTATTAATCGACGGCGCGTTGCATACCGCGTCAGCACCGTATACGGCACTGAGCGCGGTATTATCCCACTGTTGTAAATGGCCATTGAGGCCGGCGACGAGAATGTGATTCATGATCGCGCCATTGCTGCATTCGAGCGTCGGGTCAGTTGCGCAATTGGCGGTCAGGTTACGTGTCTGGTCGGAGTGGCGAAATCCGAGCGAGTGTCCGAGCTCGTGAACGATGACGCTCTTGAACATCTCGAGCGGGATCTGCGCGGTCGTACAGTTGGCGAGTCCCTGATTCATGCTGACGTCGGCTTCGAGCGTCGTCGCGAATTTCTCGCCATTATGAAAATGCGCGCCGGCGCCGAAATTCGCGGAGGTCATACCGCCCATTCCGAGCGCGCCGCCTGACGAACAGTTAAATGGCTGCACGCCGGCGGAGGTGAGGTTTCGCTCGAAGACGAAATTGTTCACGCCATCCGGTGGATCGAGGAATCCTTTCGGGTTGGCATTTGCGCTCTTGAGCACGTAATTCGTGCCGCCGGCATTCCACGCCGCGAACGCAGCGGAGATTTGCGAACTGCCGGTGCCGAGTGCGCCGGTCTCCACGTTCCCCTGGTTCCAATTCACGGCGCCGGGAAATGAATTCCAGCGCGTGCCGAGGCCGGAGCCGTAAATGAGCAGGTACGAACTGGCGGTGTAAACCGTGCTTGCGTGCACCGCTTCATTGATTGCTTTCAGCGGCGCGCTCGCGACGGCATAATCGGTCGCGGCCGGCTCGCCGCGTACGATCCCGCGTATGTAAACGAGAAATGGCTCCGCGGCGCGGTGCTGCTCGCGATGCGGCTGACCATTCGGGTCCCATCCTTCCAGCTCTGATTCATCGCGCAGCGCGAACTCGCGCCCGGCAAAATCCTTCGTGATGCGGAATGCACCGAGCTGCAGATCGATGACGGTATATGTTCCGTCTTCGCGTTGATACAGTAGAAGCAGCACGCGATCGCCATCCGTAAACGTCGGTACTCCCGGAATCGTGCGCGCGATGTCGCCGAAAACTCCGCCCGGTTCATGCACACGGACAACGCTGCCGGCCTCGCCTTTGAGCGCTTCTTCCAGCGCCACTTCCGTTACCGTCTCGATGCCGTAGCGCGACACTTCGACGTGGGAGCCAAGCACCCGCCCGATGATGATCGCGCTCGCGCGCTCGATCTCGAGTCGATCGGCCGGAACAACATACGAGATCGCGAATGACCGTGCAGCCGCGAAGACGACAAACAGCGAGACGAGGAACCTGCGCGAGACCAAGTGAGCGCTCCTTTTGATTGGACCGCTGCCCAATATTGGTCGCAGGCGAACGCGGCGTCGTGACCGGAGTCACGCATCGCCAAAGCTGCCACTTTTTTTGCAATTGCCGTAAGCATGGACAAGAACAAATCGCTCGCTCTCATCACCGGCGCTTCGAGCGGAATCGGGCTCGAGCTTGCCAAACAATTCGCGCAGAACGGCCACGATCTGATCGTCGTGGCGGAACCCGGTTCCGGACTCAGCGCTGCCGCGGCCATGCTTCGCGAGCTCGGCGGCGGAGCCGTCGACACGATCGAAGCCGATCTCTCGAAGCCCGACGGCGCGCAACGGGTGTTCGACGACGTACAACGTCGCGGACGCGAGATCGACGTGCTCGTCAATAACGCCGGCGTCGGCGTTTACGGCAAATTCATCGAGACCAGCCTCGACGAAGAGGTGGCGATGATCCAGCTCAACACCGTTGCATACGTGCAGCTGACGAAGTTCTTCGCGCCGCGCATGGCGCAGCGCGGCTCAGGCCGCATTCTGATGACCGCGTCGGTCGCGTCGAAGATGCCGACTCCGTATCTCGCGGTCTATGGCGCGACGAAGGCGTTCGTATATGAATTCTCGCAGGGACTGCGTGAAGAGCTACGCGACAGCGGCGTCACCGTCACCGCGCTGTTGCCCGGTCCGACCGACACGAACTTCTTCGACCGCGCGCATGCGACCGACAGCAAGATTCTCGACGAACGTCTCGCCGATCCGGAAGAGGTCGCGAAAGCAGGATTCGACGCATTGATGAAGGGCGAAGACAAGGTGATCGTTCCGCTGAAGTACAAGGTGCAGACGACGATCAACCAGGTCATTCCCGACGCCGTCGTTGCCAAAGTGGCGCGCAAGAAACACGAGCCGAAAGAAGAGTCGCGCGACGAAGAGCGTGCGTAAGAGAGAGTGTGTGGAGGCGGGCGCTTCGCCCGCCTCGGGAGAACACCAGGGCGGCCGAAGCGGCCGCCCCCACAGACGGCTTATCCCACCGTCACCGGCGTCATCGGCGGCGTGGCCCTGCGGCGGAGAATGCCCGCCGACACCAGCGTCATGATCAGGCCGACCGGGAAGATCTCCATGAACGTCATCCCCACGTTATAGAACGGGTTCGCGTAGAGCTCTTTGAATCGCGCCATCTCTTTCACCTTCGCGGCGATGGCGGCAGAGGAGTCGCCGTGCTCGCGCATTTTCTGCAGCGTGTGCGCGGCGTACGAATCGACGAATCCGGGGATGAAGTTGAAGTAGACGATCTCCCACGTCACGACATAGACGACGCACGAGATCAGCGTGATCAGGATGCCGATCTGGAACGCCTTGCCGAACGTGATCCTGCCGCCGCCGACATTGTCCCGATACGAGCGGATCCCGAAAAAGACCATCAGGAACGCCAGCACCATCGACGAGTAGCCGATGATCTCGCTCTTGTCGAAACCGACATGTCCATTCATGCAGAGCGGTACGGTAATGGCCATCAACGCGGCAACGATGGCACCTGAGATGAGTCCGAACGTCAGTACGATTTTCTTCAAGCTGTTTCCTCCATTTCCTGCATCCCAGGATAGGGCCGCGGCAGCTCATCCCCGTCATCCTTTCGGGTGATTTCGGGGTCAACGAAAGGATGAATCACGGTATCAGGCCCAAATCCTTCCCCTTTTGCGCCGCCTGGACTCTTCGATTGACGCCAAGCTTTTCGAAGACGCGCGACGAGTGCGTCTTGACCGTGTTCTCCGAAACAAAGAGCCGCTCGCCGATCTCGCGGTTGCTCAGCCCCTCGGCGATCAAGCCGAGGATCTCGAGCTCGCGAGGTGTGATCCCGATCTCGCGGATAGCCTCGGGATTCGTGGCGAATGGCCGCGGTTCGGGAGCGACTTCCTGACGGCGCGTCCAGCGTAAGCCGAGGTGAATGCCGATGACCGTGAAGATCAGCGCCAGCATGCCGCCGTAGAGCTCGTTCGGATAGGCGCGGACGAAATGCTGGTACTCGATGTACCTCAGCAACGCGATCAGCAGTCCGCCGCCGAGGCCGTAAAAGAGAGCCGGTTTCAAGTGCGGAAAGTGTAGCGCGCGGCGGAACGTCATTTGCAGTTTTGCGTATCGCGCAAAAACAGGCAAAGGAGATCTCTTGAAAGCACTACGCTGGTATGGACATTCGGATGTACGCGTCGAGACCGTTCCCGATCCGACGATCATCGATCCGACTGACGCGATCATAAAAATCACGTCGACGGCAATCTGCGGTTCCGACCTTCACCTCTACGACCATTACATGCTGACGATGGAAAAGGGCGACATCCTCGGCCACGAGCCGATGGGCATCGTCGTCGAGGTCGGCAGCGCGGTGAAGAAAATCAAGAAAGGAGATCGCGTCGTCATTCCCTTCACGATCTCCTGCGGTGAATGCTGGTTCTGTAAGAAAGGATTGTTTTCCTGCTGCGACACGTCGAATCCCAACGCGAAGATTGCCGAGAAAGCGCTCGGTCATTCGCCGGCCGGACTCTTCGGCTACTCGCACATGCTCGGCGGATTTCCGGGCGGCCAGGCCGAATATCTGCGCGTGCCGTTCGCAGACGTCGGTCCGTTCAAGGTTCCCGACCATCTCACCGACGATCAGGTGCTTTTTCTCTCGGATATTTTCCCGACCGGCTACATGGCCGCGGAGAATGCCGAGATTGAAGCGGGCGACACGGTCGCGGTGTGGGGCTGTGGACCGGTCGGACAATTCGCCATTCAAAGCGCGTGGATGCTCGGCGCCGGCCGCGTCGTGGCCATCGACAACGTGCCGGAACGTCTCACCATGGCGCGCGAAAAAGGAAAAGCGGAGACGATCAACTTCGACGAAGGAAGCGTCTACGACCGGCTGCAGGAAATGACGAACGGCCGCGGACCCGATCGCTGCATCGACGCGGTCGGCGCGGAAGCGCACGTCGGCGGCAGCATCGATTCGGTCGTCGACAAAGCGAAAGCCGCGGTGATGCTGGGAACGGATCGGCCGCACGCGCTTCGGGAAGCGATTTACTGCTGCCGCAAGGCCGGCACCGTCTCGGTTCCCGGCGTCTACCTCGGCTTCCTCGACAAGGTTCCGTTCGGCGCGTTCGTCAACAAAGGGCTGACGATGAAATCGGGACAGACGCACGTGCATCGCTACATGGCGCCGCTGCTGGCGAAGATCGAGAGCGGCGAGATCGATCCGTCTTTCGTCATCACGCACAAAGTGCCGCTCGACGACGCGCCGAAGATGTACAAGACGTTCCGCGACAAAGAATACGGCTGCAACAAGGTGGTCCTGAAGCCATGAATTCCTGAGCGGCGACTCTTTTGTTGCCATTTCCCGCCCTTCGGATCACAATGAAGTAAGT
>JAOBAU010000305.1 GCA_025463165.1 Acidobacteriota bacterium
GTCACTCGCGACGAAGCTGCTGCGTCGCGGCCCGCTCGCGCTGCTGGTGGTCGTCTGGTTTCTGGCGTTCATCGAAGAAGCGGCGTGGGATCACACGCTCTGGCACGAGCACGCGGTCTTCTTCGGCGGCGGACTCTCGCTCGAATCGTTCGCATGGATTCTCGCGCCGCTGCTGGCGACGCCGCAGCTGACGCACTACGTGCTCGACGGTTTCATCTGGAAGCGGCGCTGGCGCGGCGACGCTTAACGCCACTCGCCGGCGACGCACGTTGCGTGTACGACGTCGTCACCCGCGCCGAAGACGATCGCTTCCGCCAGCTGCTCTTCGCTGACTTCCGCGATCGCGCGCGCGTGCAGATCGATGGAGACGAAATCGGCGACCGCTCCCGGTTCGATGCGGCCGGCGTCGAGTCCGAGTGAGCGTGCGCCGGCGAGCGTCGCGTATTCGATGAGGCGCGGCGCGTTGCGCCCTTCCTCATCGCGATAGACGCCGCGCGTTTCGCTGCGCAGCCGTTGCGCGTATTCGAGCCAGCGCATCTCCTCGATCATCGAGATGCGCGCGTTCGAATCGCTGCCGAGCGAGAGCCGATCGGGACGCGCGAGCAGCGGCGCGATCGACGGAATCCCGTCGCCGAGGTTCGCTTCGGTGAGGGGAGTGATACAGACGGAGCCGCCGCGCGCGAGGAACTCCTGCAGATACGCGGGCTCGCTGTGCGTTGCGTGGACCGCGGTGAAGCCGGTGAAGTCGCGCATGCGATGCAGCAGGAGTTGCATCGGCGTCTCGCCGTATGCGTTGCGCGACTCCTCGATCTCGCGCCGCTGCTCTTCGACGTGCATGTGAAACGGCATTCCCCGTTTTCGCGCTTCGGCGTAGAGCTGCGGAATCTCATCGACCGGCACGCCGCGAATGCTGTGCGCCGCGACGCCGAGCGACTGCGTGCGCGAGTCGAGCTTCGATGCGAGTGCGTCGACGTGACGCCAGAACGTTTCCTGCGACTCCGTTGCGAAGCGCTGCTGCGCTTCGGAGAGTGCCTGGCCGATACCGCCCGTTTTGTAATACGTGACGAGCAGCACGATGCGAATGCCTGCATCGCGCGCGGCGCGCAACACCAGCTCGTCGAACGCGAAGTCATTTCCGGCGGGCGAGTGATGGAGATAGTGGAACTCGCCGACGCTCGTGATTCCGGCGGCGAGCATCTCGGCGAACGTCGCATGCACCGCGGCGTAGAAGCGCTCGCTGTCGAGTTGTGCAACGAGTGCATACATCGCTTCGCGCCAGCTCCAGAATGAGCCGCTGCCGGCCGGGAACGTTTCGCCGCGGCCGCGCAGCGCGCGCTGAAATGCGTGCGAGTGCGCGCTGATGAATCCGGGAAGCAGCGCCTGTCCGGTGAGACGCTGCGTCGGCTCCAGGCCGAGTGCTCCGACTTCCGTGATCAGGCCGTCTTCGATGATGACCTGCTCGCCGCGAACGAAGCGGCCGTTGCGCCACGTGAGCTCGGCTTCGATGATCGCGCGTCCGCTCACGCGCAGAACCTCGCGATCAGCGCGCGCAGCACATCGCCGGCACGGTGGAACTCATCTTTCGGCGTGAACTCGTTCGGCTTGTGCGCGACTTCAATCGCACCAGGGCCGAACAGGAGACAGTCGATGCCGAGCGTCTGCAGCCAGCCGGCGTCGCTCGCGAACGACACCGATTCGACGCCACTTTTCGCGAACGGCAGCGCGGCCTGATAGATCGCGGAGTCGCGCGAGAGCAGCATCGGCGGACTGTCGCTCAGCACTTCGCACGCCGCGTCACCGATGGCGCGCTGCACGCGCTCAACGATCGCTGCGGTCGACATTCCCGGCAGCAGCCGAATGCCGATATCGAGCTCGCAGCGATCGGGAACGATGTTCACCGCGCTGCCGCCGTGAATCGTCGCGATGTTGAGCGGGACGTACGGCGCGTCGGCGAACAGCTCCGCATGTTCGGTCGGTTCGCTTTCCAGCTCGCGGCGGAGATTCACGAGGCCATCGAGCACCGGACGCATTTTCTCGATCGCGTTGTCCCCGAGGTGCGGGTAACCGCTGTGAGCCGCACGGCCGTTCGTTGTGATGCGGAGTTTGAGATGACCTTTGTGCGCGCGCACGGGGCGGAACGACGTCGGCTCGCCGATGATGCAATGCTTCGGCAGCGGACGGTTTTGCGTCTTCGCGAAGTCGCGCGCTCCGAGTGTTCCGACCTCTTCGTCGTACGTGAACAGGAGAATCAGAGACGCGTGCAAATCGCGGCTTGCGATCGCGGCGTTCGCGGCGACGGCGAGAAATCCCTTCATGTCGGCGGCGCCGCGTCCGACGTAGCGATCGCCGGTATCGGTGAGCGTGAACGGATCGCTCTCCCAGCCAGGCTCGCGCGCCGGTACCGCATCCATGTGGCCGGAGAGAATCAGTCCGCGGCCGTCGCCGTCCGGCTCGGGACCGAAGCGGATGACGAGATTTGCTTTCGCGCCATCGGGCGATTTCAGATATTCGATCGACTGTGCTGAAGACTCGACATACGCCGCCAGCTCGTCAGCGATCGGCAGGTTACTGATCGCGCTCGTCGAATCGATGGCGACGAGGCGGCGGAGGAGATCGACGTCGGACAGCTGCATGCGCGCGACAAATTACCACCGCGTGACGGCTACGCGGATGGACGCACGAGCGAAGTCGCGGCGGGAGCGTTGCTGTAGTAGCGCGGCAGATGAATGCGGAACTTCGAGCCGGCGCCAGGTTCCGACTGCACGTCGATCGTGCCGCGATGCAGCTCGACGAAATTCTTCGTCAGCGAGAGGCCGAGGCCGGTGCCGCCTTTCTGCCGCCGTCCTGATGCCTGGTAGAACTCATCGAACACGCGTGCGCTGTCGTCGGCGTGCATGCCGATGCCGCTGTCGCTTACTTCGATCCAGACCGCATCGCAGCCGAGCGGCGATTCATGTTGCGCGACCGCGCCGACGCCGACGTGGACGAAGCCGTTGTCGTGCGAGAACTTCACCGCGTTCGACAACAGATTGAGCAGGATCTGTTTCACGCGGCCTTCGTCAAGATAGACGTCGCTCACCTCCGGCTCGATTTTCGTCACGACCGTCACGCCGCGCTCGGCAGCGATTCCTTTGATGACGCGATCGACGGTGGCCACGGTTTCGGCGAGGGCGAACTTGTGCGGCTGCAGTTCCAGTTTGCCGGCTTCGATCTTGGCGAGATCGAGGATGTCGTTGATCAGCTCGAGCAGATGGCTGCCGGCGGTCTTGATGTTGTCGAGGAACTTGTAGAGCCGCGGTGGGAGGATCGCATTCGTCGTCTGCAGGAGGATCGCCGAGAAGCCGATGATGGCGTTGAGCGGCGTGCGCAGCTCGTGCGACATGTTGGCGAGGAACTGGTTCTTGGAACGATCGGCGGCGAGCAGACGGATGTTGGTTTCGCGCAGCTCGTTCGTCCGTTCGTTTACGCGATGTTCGAGCGCGACGTTCAGCCCTTCGAGATCTTTGTAGAGATGCGCGTTCTCGATCGCGGCGGCCGCCTGGTTTGCAATCGCGGTGATCAGCATCAGATCGCCGTGCGTGAAGGCGTTCTTCTTGTAGCTCTGCACGGAGATGACGCCGATGACGTGGTCGCGCACGACCATCGGCACGCCGAGCCACGACTCGGTCGGCACGCCGTCGTCGTACGACGCGACGCCGAGCTTCCGCTCATCCTGCGAGCTGCCGACGAGCAGCGGTTTCGCGTTGGTGACGACCCACGAGTTCAACCCTTCGCCGACGTCAAGCCGCGCCTTCTCCTGAACTTCGCCGCGCACGACGTTGAAATCAAATGACAGCTCGTTCGACTGCTGGTTGTGGATCGCGATGGTGAAGATCGGCGCGTCGACGACGGTGCGGCATTCTTCGTAGACGCGCTGCAGCAACTCGTCGGTCGTGCAGTTGAGCGAGATCGTTTTGCCGATGTTCGTCAGCGACGTCAGGCGCTGGATGAGCTGCTCGCGATCGCTGCGCATCTGCGCGAGCGTCCGTCCGACGAGATTGACGATGATGACCGTGAATGCCGAGGCGAGGACGCCGCCCCAGCCGATCGCGCCGTAGGCGAAGGTGGTGAGGATCGCGTACGGAATCGTGACGAGGTAGATCGACGTGTCGACCGCGCCGGTCTTGACCGTCGTCGTCCACGAATAGCCGTAGGCGCGCTCGACCCGCGCGATGATCAGGTTGTTGGTGATGATGAGGACGATGCCGCAGATGGCGATCCGCGCCGCCGCGCCGCCGCTTGCGTGCATCTGCGGGATCGTGCCCCCGAGCGCTTCGTACGCGAATGTTGCCACGACGACCGGCACGCCGTACGTCGCGAAGAGCGCCAGCGTGCGCGCCCATTCGAACGACGGATCGCGCATGTCGACCTTCAGCGGTCCGATCTGCATCATCCCGAAAATACGCTGACCGGCCGCGGCGACGACGGCGATCCAGGAGGCCATCACCATGCCGAGAAGCGGGAACATGGCGATGTAGGCCGCCATGGCCAGCGAGACAAAGATGTCTTCGGTGAGCTTGAATTTCAGCAGCGCCAGCGTCGTGGCGAGGAGGAAGAAGAGCGCGAGGAGAATCGGTGCGGAGGGACCAAGCGCAGCGATGACGGCGGACGGCTCGCCGCGCCGGATGACAGTCATCGCGACGAGGACGATTGCCCCGATCACACCATGCTGCAGGTAAACGCTGAAGACACGCCGTCTGGACGACGGATCGTGCTCAGCAGCTACGAGCGCCATCAGGCCTCCGCGGGATCTGGAGCATGGTACTCCGGTTCATGAGCTGAGGCCGCCGGCGGCTGTTCTATGCTTCGCCAATGACCGCGCAACCGGGCCAGCGTCCAACCGACAACATGTTGATCAACGTGCCGCGGCTCGTCGCGGCGTATTACGCGGAGCGCCCTGATCCGGGCGTGCGCGATCAGCGCGTGGCGTTCGGAACGTCGGGACATCGCGGGTCGGCGCTGAAGGTCGCATTCAACGAGCTGCACATCCTCGCGACGACGCAGGCGATTTGCGATTACCGCCGCGCGCAGCGAATCGACGGTCCGCTTTTCATCGGGATCGATACGCATGCGCTGTCAGAGCCGGCGTTCGTTTCGGCGATGGAAGTGCTGGCCGCGAACGGCGTCGAGGTGATGATCGATCGCGATCGCGGCTACACGCCGACGCCGGTCATCTCGCACGCGATCCTCACGTACAACCGCGGACGCGACAGCGGACTCGCGGACGGCATCGTCGTCACGCCGTCGCACAACCCGCCGGAAGATGGCGGCTTCAAATACAACCCGCCGCACGGCGGACCGTCGGGAACTGACGCGACGAAGGCGATCGAAGCGGCGGCGAATGCGCTGATGGCCGATGCGTCGCCGATCAAACGTGTTTCGTTCGCGAAGGCGCTGGCGGCGGCGACAACGCATCGACACGATTACGTCGATGCGTATGTCGGCGATCTCGGAAACGTCATCGATCTCGACGCCGTTCGTTCGGCGGGCGTGCGCATCGGTGTCGATCCGCTCGGCGGCGCCGGCGTCGCGTACTGGAACGTCATCCGCGAGCGCTACGGATTGAATCTCGAGATCGTCAACGAAGCGGTTGATCCGACCTTCCGCTTCATGACGCTCGACTGGGACGGGAAGATTCGGATGGACTGCTCGTCGCCGTTTGCGATGGCGGGACTCGTTGCGCTGAAGGATCGTTTCGACGTCGCGTTCGGCAACGACACCGACAACGATCGCCACGGCATCGTCACGCCTGGCGCGGGACTGCTCAATCCGAATCACTACCTTGCCGTCGCCATCAACTATCTCTTCGCGAATCGGCCGCGGTGGAATGCCGATGCCGCGATCGGGAAGACGGTCGTCAGCAGCAGTCTCATCGATCGCGTTGCCGCAAGTCTCGGGCGGCGGCTGTACGAAGTGCCGGTCGGCTTCAAATGGTTCGTCGACGGACTGCTCGCCGGCACGCTCGGATTCGGCGGAGAGGAAAGTGCAGGCGCGTCGTTTCTCCGCCGCGACGGGTCCGTCTGGACCACCGACAAGGACGGCATCATCCTCGGCTTACTCGCCGCCGAGATCACCGCCCGTACCGGTCGCGATCCCGGCGAGCACTATCGCGAGCTTGCGGAAAAACATGGCGCGCCGTGCTACGCGCGCACCGACGCGGCGGCGACGCCGGAAGAGAAAGCGCTGCTCGGCAAACTGTCGCCGCGGCAGGTGACGGCGAAAGAGCTGGCCGGCGATGCGATCGAAGCGATCCTCACCAATGCGCCGGGCGACGGCAATGCGATCGGCGGTTTGAAAGTGTCGACGCGCAACGGCTGGTTCGCGGCGCGGCCGTCGGGGACGGAGAACATCTACAAGATCTACGCGGAGAGCTTCGTCAGCGAAGGACATCTGCGAACGATTCAGTCGGAAGCGCAGCAGCTCGTGACGGCGGCGCTCACGAGTACTTAGCGGCGAGCTTGCGCACGGTCGTGACATTGCGCATCGTCATCGGCCTGCCGAGCGCCTTCTCGAGCTTGCCGTTCGTCAGCTTCGAATCGCTGTAGCGAACGAGGCGGCACTTCCAGTAGAGCTCACGCCCATCGATCGACAGCTCGTCGTCGGGAGTTTGCAGCGCGAGTACCTTGTCGCTGGTTGGTGGTCCGCCGAGGAACCCGACCCAGAAGTCGCCCGGCCGCGCGGAGATCGGGATCAGCTCGGGAATCGTCCGAAGAAACGTCGCCACCTCATAGCCGAGCGCATCGCGAAGATGCTTCGCGATCTTCGGCTCGAGCGTCGCCGCGGAAGCCCGCGAGTCGAAGATGACGTTCCCGCTGGCGATGAACGTCTCCACCGACGCCAGCCCGAGCTCCTCGAACAGCTCGCGCAGCCGATCCATCTTCACCACGTGCCCGCCAACATTGATCGCCCGCAAAAACGCCACATATCGCATGGCGAAAGTATGGGGTCAGTTAAGTTGGGGGTCACATCTGGAAACCGCAACTTAACGAGTAAGACCGGCTGACGTTAAGTTGCGGTTTCCAGATGTGACCCCCAACTTTGACTTTAGACTTGCGCGGTGAATCCGTACATGTGGAGGCGCCGCAGGCGGGCGCTGAAGTTGTGGGGGCCGGTGGTGGCGATCCTCGTCGCGTCCGCGCTCATCGCGAACGGCTTGTGGGCGTGGATCAGTCGCGCGGAGTCGGGCGAGCGGGCCGAGAGCGTCGCGGAGATGGGGGAGCTGGAGACCGCGGAGCGGCTTTCGTGGAAGCTTCTGCGCGCCAATCCGGGCGAGATCGAACGGTGGGTGCAGTTCATCGACTTTCACGCGGCGCTGCAGAGTGCCGACGAAGTGGAGACGCTGCCGAACACGCCGTCGCGCAGCTCCATCGATGACGCGGAAGTCCGCAAGCTGCTCGCGGGCGTGAAAGATCGATCGGTGGCGACGCTCGCGTCGTACTGGCTCGAAACGAAAACCACGACGAAGAAAGCCGCCGACGCCGCGGCCGTCATCGCACTCGCCGACGCGCATCCGCCAGCGCGCATGGCGAACTATCTCCTGGCGCGCGCCGCGGACCACGACGACGACTGGGCCACCGCCGCGAAACGCTTCGAGCGGGAAGGGCTCGCGTTTCCGAAAGACGGCGCGTTCTATCTGCGCCACGCGCTGCGCCTCTGGATCAAGCACGACGCGTGGAAAGAAGTCCGTGCGCGCGCCGCCGATCCGCGTTATCGCGAAGTCGTCGATGCGCGTCTCCGCCTCAACCTCGCCGAACACGATCGCGACTGGCCGCGTATCCTTCGTTACTGCTGGGCCGCAGCCTTCGTCGACATCGAGCCGTGGCCGGTTGCACTCGCCCTCCTCAACGCCGCGCTCTGGTTCCTCCTCGCCACGCGCCTCGGCCGTCTCGGCGACGGCATCCCCGGCCGCCGCTCGATCTACGCGATCGCGTTCCTCCTCGGCATCCTCAGCGTCTATCCGACGATCATCGCGATCATCGGCGAAGACATGCTCGGCTTCACCGAAAGCGGGCAGCCGGTGCCCGACGCGATCTTCTTCATCTTCGGCGTCGGCCTTCGCGAAGAACTGTGCAAGCTGCTGTTGTTTCTGCCGCTGCTCCCGGCGCTGAAACGCCGCGGCTCGCGCATCGAAGCGATGACCGCCGGCGCGCTGGTCGGCCTCGGCTTCGCCGCGGAAGAAAACATTAGCTACTTCAGCGAGCTCGCGCCCGGCGTCGCACTGGCGCGCTTTCTCACCGCGAACTTCATGCACATGGCGCTCACCGCGCTCATCGCGCTCTCCGTCTACGACGCCAGCCGCGGACGCTCCACGCCGCGTGACGCCTTCAACGTCATCTTCCCGCTCGCCATCGGCATTCACGGCCTCTACGACTTCTTCCTCTCCAGTCCGCAGTTCGCCGGGTGGAGCATCGTTTCGATGATGATGCTGATCATCATCACGCAGCAATTTCTGCGACAGCTTTTGATCGCATCGTCGGCGATGGAACAGGAGGGAGTACTCCGTCTGCTCTGCGCGTCGCTTGCGCTGCTGACCGGCGTCTCATACATCTACGCGACGACGCTCGTCGGTCCCGGCATCGCGCTGCGGCTCGTCGGACTTGGCTTCGTCGGCGTCGCCGTGATGATCTGGGTCTTCGTGCGCGAGCTCGCCACCACCTGAGCTCGCCTGATGTAACATCGACGGGCCGTGCTGCAGCGACCGCCGCGAGCGCTCTATTCGGCCTTTGACCGATTTCCCTCGCGGAAGGGCGCCGGCGTTCACATCGCGCGATTCGCCCGCACTCTCTTCGACTACACCGGCGGCGGTCTGCTCTACGCGCTCGGCGGCGACGACTTTCCGGCGCATCAAATCGAAGATGACGTCGAGATCGTCCGCTTCTCATCGCCCTTCGACAATTACCTCGAACGTGCCGGCGCCTTCGCCGATCGCCTTGGCGTGCTGCTCGACTCCGCCGGCGACTCGCTGCGCGTCGCGCACTTCCGCGATCCGTGGAGTGGATTGGCGATCGTCACGCACCCGCATCGCTGCAGGACGATTTTCGAAGTGAACGGGTTGCCGTCGATCGAACTGCCGAGCGCGTATCCGGCGGCGGCGCCGTCAACGCTCGAAAAGATCGCGCGCGTCGAACAGTTCGTGCTCGAGCGCGCCGATGCGATCGTCACGCCGGCCATGACAATTCGCGATCACCTCATCGGACGCGGCATCGCCGCCGCGAAGATCGACGTCATCCCGAACGGTGCCGATGTCGCACAGATTGATGGTCAACATGATGACGACGAGGCAATTGCGGCGAAGCCCTACATCCTCTACTTCGGCTCCCTTCATCCGTGGCAGGGGATCGAGAATCTGATTCGGGCCTTCGCGCGAGTGCGCGATCTCGAACATCTCCAGCTCGTCCTCTGCTGCTCGCACGAATCGCGGCAGGCGAAGGCGTACATGCGGCTCGCCGAAAAACTCGAAGTCGCGCCGCGCGTCATCTGGCGCTTCGGACTCTCTGCCGCGCAGCTCGCGCCGTGGCTCCGCAATGCCATGCTGTCTGTGGCGCCGCTCACCGAATGCGCGCGCAACATCGTGCAAGGCTGTTCGCCATTGAAGATTCTCGAAGCGATGGCGGCAGGCGTGCCGGTCATCGCGTCCGACCTGCCCGCCGTGCGCGAGCTCGTCACCGACGGCGTCGAAGGACTGCTCGTGCAGCCCGATCGTCCCGCCGCGCTGGCGCGTGCCATCCGCATCCTCTTCGAATATCCGGACCTTCGTGCGTCGCTCGGCGGCGAAGGGCGGCGGCGTGTCGAATCGACCTTCACCTGGGAACACGCCGCGGCGAGATTGCGCGCGGTTTACCTGAGGGAACTGCAATGAGCGCAACCGGTCTGCTGCGAAAACTCTCCGATGAACAGAAGTCGATCCTCGCCGCGAAATCGGTAAAGCTGAATCGTCCCGCCGACGAGTTGCTCGCGCTCCTCAAACCGATCGCCGCGTTCGACGTCGCCGCCGCGCCGGCGCGAAAACAGGCCGGTTGCTCGCTGGCGGCGCTGATCGTGCTTTCCGTCGTCGTCGCCATCTACGGCGTGAACCAGGAGGGAAACCTTCGCTTCGTAAGCCTCGGCCTTGCCGGCGCACTCCTTGTCGGCGCCATCATCTCCGGTACGACGTGGCGCAAATTGCAGGCGGCCGACGTCTCCGACAACCTCTCGAAGATCGTCATCCCGTTTCTCACGATCCTGCGTGAAGACGTCGCGCCGGCGGAGCCGGTGGCGCTCGACATCGATCTAACCGCAGGCGATGCGAAGAAGAAGCTGACCCAAACGATCAATCCGAAGACGAAGGGATATCCGAAGCTCGTCACGACCGTCTACCTCGACCCGTGGTTCGAAGGGAGCGCGGTCTTCGCCGACGGCACGCAGCTGAAGTGGAAAGTCGTCGACCGGCTGCGCGTGACGAAGAAGACGAAGAAGAACCCGCGCGGCAAGATCAAGATGAAGACGAAGACGAAGGTGCGCAGCGACGTCCGCGTCACGATGGCCTTTCCGACGAAGCATTACGCGCCGAAACACAACGCCGTGCCCGGCGAGAAACGGCATGAAGTGAAACTCGCGAAACGCACCAAAGGCGCCGCCGAAACGCCGCAGGGATTTCCGATGCTCATCGATCTCATCGCCGACGGTTACCGCAAAGTCAATGCACAGAAAGGAGCCGCGCGATGAACGAGTGCATGAGCAAGCAGGGTTTCTTCTCGCTGCGACCGTGCGGCGAGCCGGCGGCGACGAACTGCGCGACCTGCTCGCGTCCCGTCTGCAGCCGCCATCTCTCGCCGACCAGCGGCTTCACGCAATGCCTCGACTGCACCGCGCGCGGCGTCGAAGGCGATGCGCTCCGTCAGCCGGGCAGCAATCCCGGAGTCGATGACGACCGCGAATGGGCGTACGGCTATCGCCGCGGTTACTACGCGAGCCACAGCTACGCGCCGTTCAACTACGGCGACGACGATTCCTATTACGACGATTACGACATGCGCTCATTCGATCGCGACCTCGGCACGTCGAACGCCGGCATCACCGGCACCGACGCCGACGGCAAGCCGGACTGGACGGACAGCTGATGCTTCGCCCGCTCTGGCTGACGGAAAACTATCCGCCCGATCGCGGCGGCATGGCGCAGTCGTGCGATCGCATCGTGCACGCGCTGCGGACGCGCGGCGTCACCGTCGACGTCGCGCACGTCAGCCGCCGTCAC
Source organism: Acidobacteriota bacterium (assembly GCA_025463165.1). GTDB lineage: Bacteria > Acidobacteriota > Thermoanaerobaculia > Gp7-AA8 > Gp7-AA8 > JAOBAU01. The sequence continues at coordinate 11,273 of JAOBAU010000305.1, forward strand.
GCCGACTGGCGCGTCGAAACCAAGATGCGCGGAAAGCAGATCAGCTGTCCGGCGGCCGAAGATCCGTCGCACACGCTGAACCGCCTCTGGAATCTCATCTCTCACTCGCCGGCCGACGAAGCGCCGACCCACGTCGTCGCATTCGGCGGCACGCTGCCGCTGCTGGCGGGACCACCGTACGCGGCCTGGCTCGGCCTGCCGCTCGTCACGCTCATTCGCGGCAACGATTTCGACGCGGCGATCTTCTCGCCGAAAAAGAGCGACGTGCTTCGCGCGGCGATGCAGGCATCCGCGCGCGTTTGCACCGTCACGCGCGATCATGCCGCGCGCATCGCGGCGCTCGATCCGTCCATTCGCACGGAGTGGATTCCGAACGGCGTCGACGGCCGCGCGTGGCGATTCTTTCCGCACGACAAAGAAGAAGCGCGGCGCTGGCGGAGCGAGCAGGTCGCCGCCGGCCGCCGCGTCATCGGTCTCTTCGGCCAGCTGAAGCAGAAGAAAGGGGCGATGTTTTTTCTCGACGCGCTGGAACGCTCCGGTCTCGCATCGCAGGTTCATCTGCTGCTCGTCGGCGATCTCGATGAAGAGCTGCAGACCGCACTCGGCGAGCGCTTCGCCGCGACCGTCATGCCGTTCCGCGATCGGCTCGATCTCCTGCCGCTTTACGCGGCCTGCGACGCGATTGTCGTTCCATCGTTTTACGACGGACTGCCGAACGTCGTTCTCGAAGCAGCCGCGCTCGGCGTCCCGCTGCTGACGTCGAACGCCGGCGGCATGGCGGACTTTCTGCGCAATGGCGAGAACGCGATCGTCTTCACCGCCGGCGACGAGCACGACTGCCGCCGCGCCATCGCCGGCTTCGCGCGTCTCGACGACGACTCGCTGCGGATGCTCGGCACGCGCTGTCAGCGACTCGTCCTCGACGAGCTCACCGTCGAGCGCGAAGCGGAGCGCTACATCGAAGTACTGAACGCCACCGCGCACGTTGTGCGACCGCGCCGCTCGGCGCAGGGAGAAGGATCATGAAACGGACCGCTCTGTTGATCGCTCTGGCGCTCGTCGCCGCCGCCTGTCAGAAAGAAAAGCCGCTGTCGGAGCTGGCGTCGGCGCCGCCGCCGGCATCATCGACCGCCGCGTCGAAACCGCCCGCGGCCGACGCCGCTCCGATCACGATCTTCACCGCATCGGGCGAACGCGCATTCGAGCTCACGCTCGCCGCAAACAAGATGACGATCCGCTACGCGCTCGACGGCAAAGTGCGGACGATCGAAGGGGAACAGAAAACGACCGGCAAGCGGAAGTACATCGAGAACGGCACGATGATCGCCGAGGTGAAACCGGGCGATACGGGCGGGTTCAAGGTGCGCTCGGCGGATGGCAAAACGCTGCTGTGGAAAGTGAAGCGCGAAGCCGACAAGGTGAAGGTCAGCGACAACGAAGAGAACGCGCATCCGTTCGAGTTGAAGACGAAGAGCGATCGGATCGAGATTCGCGATGGCTCCGGCAAAACGATCGGCGCCGTTCGCTACGATGCGGCGAAGCACCTCGCCATCGTCGAAGATGCCACGTCTCAACCGCGTTTCAACTCGCCATCCGAGCGTCCGGACCGCTTCCTCGGCGTCGCCATTCTCGACACGATTCCGCTGCCGCTGCGCGCGATCATCATGGCCGAGCTTTCCGCACGGGATCGCTGACGTGTTGCTGTACTACGCGGCCGGTGGAGGACTCGGGCACGTCACGCGCGCTCGCGCGTTCCTTCACGGCGCGCAGCTCGACGGCGTGATCCTCACCGCCGCCGCGGTCGACGGCGTCGAGACGCTCGTGATTCCGGAGCCGCTGCGTCGCGACATTGCCGCGTACCGCGACTGGCTTCGCGGCCTCGGTGCGCATCACATCATCCTCGACACCTTCCCGGCCGGTCTGTTTCACGAATTCGATGACCTCGAGCTGCCGTGTACGTTCGATTACGTCGCGCGCTATCTCGCGTGGCCGCGTTACGCGGCGATGCGCAATCCGCCGCGGTTCGCGACGACGTACGTGCTCGAGCCGCTGCACGGCGAACAGGAACGATTCATCGTCGAACGCTCGGCGTCCATCGATCGCATGCCGAAACTCGTCGACCCCGAGGGCGCGAACAGCGAGTTGCAGATCGAAGCGCCGTACTCGCTCGTCGTGCATTCGGGACCCGCTTCCGAAGTGGAAGAGCTGATCGATTACGCACGAATGGCGGCGAAGGCGGAAGGGGAGGAGTCGCTGCCGATCGTCGTCGCGACGCGTGCGGGGATCAACGTCCGCGACGTGATCGTCGTCGATGCGTATCCGGCCACGTCACTCGCGGGCGGCGCGGTGCGCATCATCACCGGCG
>JAOBAU010000318.1 GCA_025463165.1 Acidobacteriota bacterium
GAATCCGAGATCAACGTCGTCGAGATGACGATGAAGCTTTCCGGCGAGCACGACGAGCGCGACGCCATCCTCGCCATTCATCCCGGCGCCGGCGGCACCGAGTCGCAGGACTGGGCCGAGATGCTGCTCCGCATGTACCTCCGCTACTGCGAGCGCAAAGGCTTTACCACGGAGATGGTCGACTACCAGGCCGGCGAGGAAGCGGGTTTGAAGAGCGCGACGTTCATGGCCCGCGGCGACTACGCATACGGTTACCTGAAGTCCGAGCATGGCGTGCATCGGCTGGTGCGCATCTCACCCTTCGACGCGGCGAAGCGGCGGCAGACGTCGTTCGCATCGGTCTACGTCTATCCCGACATCGATGAAGACATCGAGATCGAGATCAACGACAAAGACCTGCGCGTCGACACGTATCGCTCATCGGGCGCCGGTGGACAGCATGTCAACGTCACCGACTCCGCGATCCGCATCACGCACATCCCGACGAACACCGTCGTCACCTGTCAGAACGAGCGCAGCCAGCACAAGAATCGCGACACCGCCATGAAGCTGCTGCGCGCGAAGCTCTATCAGCTGGAAGTGGAGAAGCGCCAGGCCGAGCAGAAAAACATCGAGGGCGAAAAGAAGGAGATCAGCTTCGGCAGCCAGATCCGCTCGTACGTGCTGCAGCCGTATCAGATGGTGAAGGATTTGCGCACCGGCTACGAAGTGGGCGAGCCGCAGCGCGTGCTCGACGGCGATCTCGACGGCTTCATCGAAGCGTACCTCGCCGATCGCGCGCGAAAGACGGCGGACTGAGCCGGGCAGCCGTAAAAAAGGCCGGACGGCCTTGCCTCTTTTGCGTCAGCGGGTGTTGAATGCCTGACACCCGTTCGTCCACAACCGCACGTTCGCGCAGGAGGCGCAGCCATGTCCAATCTGGGGAAGATTTTCAACTCAGGAGTCGTGAACGACATCGAAGTTCTGTTCGATGACGTCGAGAAGAGCGGCGTGCTCGATCCTGTCGGAACGGACGCCTTCGCGTTGCCGCAGGTGAAGGTCGCGACCGCCGATCCATCCGTGAAGGTCTTTGACCTCACCGCCGATCTCGACGCGTCGGCGCAGGCGCAGGTCTCGATCCTCGCGTCGGGCGCGACGATCACGCCGTACGATTCGTCCGCGGCGCTGAGCGCGCCGGCCGGCAGCAGCTACGCGCAACTCAGCGTGACCGGCAGTCTCAACGCCGGCGCAACCGGAACCGTGAACGAGACCGTGCCGCTCTCGATCTCGGCTAGCGGCGCCGCATCGTTTGCCTACAACCATTACCTGCCCGCCGCCGCCACCGGCACGCGTCTCGCCGCGTTTCAGCAGCTCGCCGCAAGCGCGCAGCTGCCGCAGTTCGCATCGCTCGCCGCGCTGAAGCCGGGAGAGGTCAGCAGCTTCGAAGCGCCGCTGAATTTCGATCTCGGCCTCAAAGCGAAATACGGCTCGAGCTTCGACGTCAGTCAGGTGCTGCAGCTCTTCGACGGACTCTCCGCGCAGCTCACCGCCCAGGTCCAGTACTCGCTCGAAGCGAGCCTCGGCTGGTCGATCTTCGACGACATGAAGATGGTTGTCGGCAGCGCGCAGCAGAACAACGCCGGCTGGGCGCGCATCCGCATCGATCGCACGCACACCAACACGTTCACGACCGGCGCGACGTTCGCCCTGCAGGTGAACTACGACGCGTCGAGCATCGCCACCGCGCTCGAAAAAGCGTTCGACATGACCGCGCTGCCGCGCGTCATCGCCGTCCTGACCACCGCGTCGACGATCACCTTCGCGACGCTGCAGCAAACGGTCATCGATGAGGCATCGAACAAAGTCATCGAGCTGATTGCCGGCACAGGCTGGAAAACGAAAGCGGCGAACGATCCGACGATCGTGAAAGCGCTCGCCGACATCAACAAGGTGCTGGCGCTTTACAACAGCGTTGATGCGAAGGTGAAGCAGCTTTGGGCGACGCTGCTGACGAAAGTCGATCTGCAGCCGGGCTCTCCGCTGCGGACGACGATCGAGAAGATCGCGGCACTCGATCCGACGAATCCGAACCTCACGCAGTTCCTCAGCCCGACGGCGACGAAAGATCTGGAGCTGCTCGAAAGCCTTTCCGGAAAGAGCATCGAACAGCTCCTCGTCGGCAGCGGCGCCGGCGTCAGCATCGCCATCACCGACGCGGTGAATCTCGCGAAGCAACTCCTGCGCGTGATCACCGATACGCCAACCGAAGTGACGACCGCGATTCAGCAGTTCGAAGTGCAGTTCGGAATCAAGAGCGCCGTCGATTTCCTGTCGAAGGTCAGCTCGCTCGACAACATCGAACAGTTCGGCGACGGCATCATCCGGAAGGTCGTCGCGAAAGCGGTCGGCAAAGTATTCACGGCCATCGGTCCCGCCGACTTTACGAAAGTGCAGGCGTGGGCGAAGAAGATCATCGCGCAGTGGGACGCGCTGAGCGCGAAGCTGGCCGCCGCCGCGAAGTTCCTGAAAGGCCAGGTCGGCTTCAGCGTCGCGCTGGAGTTCAGCCGCGTCTCGTCGTTCTCCGCGGTGCTCGACTTCGAAGTGAACCCGCAATCGGGCGCGGCGATCGCCGCGATTCAGGCACAGCTGCCGCGCGGCAACGTCGCCGACATCCTGGCGGCGCTGAACGGGCTCGACCGTGCAACGTTCGAGATTCGTGAAGCGGTGATCATCTCGCGGCATCTCCGCACCGGCGCGACCACCGTGATCCTCTCGCTGCTCGGCCTGCAGAACCTGCAGAAAATCACGACCACGCGTTTCGACGAATCGGTCATTCGCGTCACGAACGCGGGACGGCAGGCGTCGTACAGCGGCGGCTTCGTGCAGGCGGTGAGCGTCGGCGCTTCGGGCGAGTGCAGCACGTCGATCGGCGCTGACGCGTCCGACGCGCAGACCGATCCGCGCCTGCCGTTCGCGGCCGTCTCACGTTCGCTGCGGCTGACGTTCGCGCATCACAGCATGAGCTCGACACAGAGCGAGCGAACCGCGCTTGTCCAACTCCTCGGGCAGCTCGGCTTCATTCCGTCGACCGGCGCGCCCGGCGTCGATGCGGCCGACGGCGCGGAGACGGTGTTCGCGATGAACATCACGCTCGACGGCGGCGCGGTCGTCGCGCTCGTCAGCGACCTCGCGGAAACGACCTGGAACAACGATTACCGCAACAGCGCCACGCGGCTGCTGCGCGAAGCGTTGTTCGATACGCGGAAGCTCGGCAACGTTGATATTCGCGTTGTGGATGCCGAGGCCGATGTGGTGGGGACCGAGTTGTGGACGGATACGTGGACCGATTCGTCGCGGCAGAAATTCGTGACCGATCCGCGTGCGGCGATGTTGTCGATCAGCGGCAAGCCGCTGGACGTCGTTCGCGGCGCCGACATCATTCCGCCGTACGAGGAGTTGCAGCAGTTGATCGTGCGGCGTCCTGCCGGATTGCGGCAGCTCGACGATCTGCAGAACGCGGTGAACGGTTCGTCGAGCGGTGCACCCGACGCGTTGGAGACGCTCGCTTCCGCGGCGGCATCGTTCTTCGCGAATACCAGCCTCGACGTTGCTGAGAATCCGATGTTCAACTTCTGGTTCGTCGTCGCACGGCTGTCGCGCATCGGCGCGGCGACGTTGCAGAACGCGAAGGGACTGGCGACGCTGCGCACGCGCGCATCCGCGACCGCCGATCTCTCCGCGCCGGTGCAGTGGACGCTGACTCCGGCAGTCGGCGTGCCGGCCGCGCAGGTTCGTACGCTCTTCCCGTTCGCCTGATTGCTCTTGCGCACCGCGCCTTCAGCGGCGATGCTTCGTCGGTCACATGACCGACGAAGCATTCCGCGTGGCGATGCTCACGCCGCTCCCTCCCGCGCGCACCGGCGTCGCGCATTACGCGTCGATGCTGTTGCCGGCACTTCGTCAACAGGTTGACCTCACGCCGTTCGCATCGATGGACGGCTACCGCCGCTCTGATTTCGATGCGGTGATCTATCAGCTCGGCAACAACCCGCATCACGAATGGATTTATCGCGAGGCGATGCGTGAGCCGGGCGTGGTCGTTTTGCACGACCTCGTGCTGCATCACCTCATCGTCGAGTTGACGCTGGCGCGTGGCGACGTCGACGGTTACGTCGCCGCGCTCGAAGCGAGCCACGGAGCAGCCGGCGCGGCGTGGGCGCGCGGGCGGGCGGCGGGACTGCACAGCGAGATGGGGAACTTTCTCCTGCCGGCAGCGGTCGACCTTGCGCGGCGTTCGCGCGCGGTGATCGTGCACAACGAATGGGCGGCCGGGCGATTGCGATCGTTCGGCGTTGCGACGCCGGTGCATGTCGTCCCGCATCCGCACGACGAATCGATTGCAGCGACGCCTCCGCGCAAAGGCGGCTCGCGCGTCATCGGACTGTTCGGATTTCTCACATCGGCGAAACGCGCGGACATCGTGCTCGCTGCGTTCGCGGAAGCGCGGCGCCTGATGCCGGCGCTGCGACTGCTCGTCGTCGGCGAGCCGGCGCCGGACATCGACGTCGCGCAACTCGCGAGTGACGGCATCACGTTCACCGGCTATGCCGATGACGAAGCGTTTGCGCGCTACTACGGCGAAGTCGATCGGCTCGTGAATCTTCGCTATCCGACAGCGGGGGAGTCATCGGGAACGCTCATCCGCGCATTCCAGGCCGGACTCCCGGTCGCCGTCAGCGACTACGCGCAGTTCGCGGAACTGCCGGATGACTGCGTCGTGAAGGTTCCGTTTGGCGATGGCGAAGTCGCCGCGCTCGTTCGCTTTTTCGTCGATGAGCTGCGCGACCCATCGGCGGCGCAACGCGACTGGCTGGCGACACACGCATCGATGGAACAGACCGTCGCCGGCTATCGGCGCGCGCTGCGCGATGACTCGCGCACGGACGGAAAGCCGATCATGCGCAGCGTTCCGCTGTTCCCGCAGCTCGCATTAGTCGCGGCAACCGCTCACACGATCACGATCCGAAACGATGGCGATGCAATCCTGCGCGCCGGCGTCTACGGCGAGCCGGCGTATCGCATCATCGTGAAAGGCTTCGACGGCGACACGCAGCTCTTCGATCGCTGGCTCGCGCTGCCGCGTGATCTCGCGCCGGGCGACGAAGCGACGCTCGAGTTGCCGCCGTTCGCGCGCGCGAATTCGCTGCGGCTGTATCACGCCATCGAATCAGTACCGATGCTCGAGCCGGAGGCGTTCGCGCGTGCCGCGGTTTGACGACGCGTCACTGACGCGGCTGCGCGAGCTCTTCGCGAAACGGCCTGCCATCGAGATCGACGCGCCGCAGGTCCGCCGCGCCTGCGTGCTCATCCCGATCCTGCCGAGCGATCGCGGCTGGTCGCTCCTTTTCTCGCGACGCTCCGCGAACCTCGCCGCGCACAGCGGACAGATCGCCTTTCCCGGCGGCGCCGTCGAAGAAGGAGAATCGCTCGAAGAGGCGGTGAAGCGCGAAGCGGATGAAGAGGTCGGCATCCCGCGCGAATCGGTCCAGCTGATCGGCCGCCTCGATGACGTCATCACCAACAGCGGATTTCTCGTCGCCCCGTTCGCCGGCATCATCCACGAACGAGTTGAATACGTGCTGCAGGAATCAGAAGTCGACGAAGTATTCGAAGTCCCGCTCGACGAGCTGCTCGTCCCGGAGATGCCGCACGTCCGCTACGTCACCTTCCGCAACAAGCGCTATCCGGTCTACTCGTACCCGTTCGGCGCCAACGACATCTGGGGTCTCACCGGCCGGATCGTGAAAGCGTTCCTCGACGTCGCGTGGATGGCGAAAACAGGGGGTCAGGTCTAAAAACTTAAGTTAGTGATGCACTAACTTAA
>JAOBAU010000325.1 GCA_025463165.1 Acidobacteriota bacterium
GCGGGCGGAGGGCTCTAGTCTTTCCAGCGCGTGGCATCGCGCTCGTACAACTACTTCTTCAGCGTCACCCAGGAATCATCGAGGTCGATGCCGAGGGAGTTCGCGAGGCAGACAGCGACGAAGATCAGATCGCCGAGCTCGTCGCCCACGTTGCCCGCGTCCTCTCCCGGCTTCGGCCTCTTCGTACCGATCCGATGGCTCACCGCGCGCGAGAGCTCGCCCAGCTCCTCGGTCAGCCGCGCCATCATCATCAGCGGCTCGAAGTAGCCGGACGTGTAGTTGCGGATCCACTCATCGACGTCACTCTGCATCGGCTTGAAGGTCATGGCGTGATTTTGCCGTGTGCTACCATCGCCGGGCAATGCGTTCGCTGGTTATTGGTGTCGCCGTCGCACTTTTGTCTGCCGCCGCGGCAGATGCGCAGGTGCAGCTTTCGACGCAGCGCGATGGCACGAAAGTCATCTCGAACTTCGGCGTCCTCGGCGTTCACGGCTCCGACTGGACCTGGCTCGCGAAGCAGCGCAATCGTCCGTCGAAGTTCGACAACATCATCGATCGATGGGCGATCCAGTACGGCGTCGACGCGGTACTGGTCCGCGCCGTCATCCAGGTCGAATCGAACTTCAATCCGAACTGCGTCTCGAACAAAGGTGCGCGCGGATTAATGCAGCTGATGCCGGAGACGGCGCGCCGTTACGGTGTGAAACAGATTCACGATCCCGAGCAAAACATCCGCGGCGGCGTGCGCTATCTCGCCGATCTCCTCAATCTTTTCTCGAACGATCTCCCGCGCGTGCTCGCGGCGTACAACGCCGGCGAAGGCGCGGTCGCGAAGTACAGCGGCATCCCGCCGTACAAAGAGACGATGACGTATGTGAAGCGCGCACTGACCGTTTATTACGGGCAGCCGTATGGCCAGGCGACGTCGTACGCCGGCCGCCGTTTCGGCGGACCGAAACTCAAAGGCGGCTTCACTTCGAAGATGACGCCGGTCGTCGGCATTCTGCCCGGCATGCGTTATTTGGGTTCCATCGGTCGATAAACCGTAAGCACGGTTTACAATCCGCACCGCATGCCAGAGCGTGACCCGGCGGTCGCTCCGCCGTTCGATCAGGGCGTTTTTCTGCTGCACTACAACCGGGGGCGCGAAGCCTTTCAGGAAGGGCGTTATGCGGAGGCGCGGAAGGAGCTCGAAAACGCGCAACGATTGCGCCCTGATGATTCCGACGTTCTGAATCTTCTCGGGCTCGTCTACTTCAAAACGAATGCGTTCCCCGAAGCGGAAGTCATCTATCGCCGCCTCGCCATCGAGAACCCGAACGTCTTCATCCTTCACTCGAATCTCGGGCTGATCCTCTTCAAGCAGGGGAAGCTCGACGAAGCCGAACAGTATCTGCTGCGCGCTGTCGAGCTGCGGCCGAACTACGCGAAGTCGCATCTGTACCTCGGCTTGCTCTATCGCCAGCGCCGCAAGCTCGGGCTCGCACTCGAACATCTCCGCTTCGCGGGTGCCGACAAACTGGTGCGCGAAGTGGAGACGGAGATGCGTCCGCCGCAGCCCGCTCCGGCCGCGGCGCCGCCGCCTCCGGCTCCCGCTGCAACGGTTCCCGCGATTCCGCATCGTTAATCGACGCAGAAGATGCCGGCCGTGCAGATGGAGAAGGAGACCGACGCGTTGCGCCAGCGCGCGATGGAGAGCCGAACGCAGCCCGGCACCGTGCCGACGCCGCAGCCGGCGCCGCCAACCGATCCGCAAACGACCGCGGTTCCGCCGCAGGCTCCGCGACCCATCGCGGCGCAGCCGGTGGTCGCGGCTCCGCTCGAAACAGCCGCGCACACCGCCGCGCGCAAGTTGCAGGACGCGGTCGATGAGACGCAGCACGCCGAGGACAAGCGGCTCGACCTCGCGCGCAAGATCGAAGGCGCGTCAAAGACCTTCGCGCTGCACGAGAACGGCTTCCTCGAAATCAACTTCGGCCGCAGCGTCCACGTGAAGAAGGGAACGGTCTCGAGCTACTCGGGCAATCTCAAGTTCACGGCGGAATCAGGACTGCTCGGCACGACCGCGCAGACGCTCGTCAAGGCGGTCGGCCAGGGAAAGATTTTCGTCTACGAGAAAGGGCGCAAGACGTTCCTGCTCGATCTGAACGAAGAGTTCATCTACGTCGAAGGCAGCAATCTCCTCGCGCTCGAAGACACGTTGACGTATCGCGTCGAGCCGATCTACGACAGCTCCTATCAGCGAAAGATCGATACGGTGAAGATCTTCGGCAAAGGCTCGCTGGCGATCTCGACGTCGATCGAGCCGCTGACGTTGCGCGTGACGCGCGAGTATCCGCTTTCGATCTCATCGAACGCACTCGTCGCATGGACGGGAAATCTGATCCCGGCCGTGATGGACGATCAGACGCTGGCGAACGTGATGATCGAGACCGAGCATCACTCGTTCAAGATCCGTTTCGAAGGCGACGGCGTCGTCGTCAGCGAACAGTAGCGATCGCCGCCGCGCAGAGCGCGAGCAGCGAGATCGCCGCGCCGATCAGCACGAGCGGATTGCGATAGCGCATCTCGACGCGATGCCGTCCGGCAGGAACGACGACCGCCTGATAGGCGAGGTTCGCCGGGATCACCGCGGCGTCGCGGCCGTCGATGGTGACGCGCCAGTACTTGTGCCGCGTAACGGTCATGACGAGGAGCGCGTTCGCGGCGGCTTCGACGTCGATGGTGACGCTGCTCGATGTTTCGCGCACCGCGAAAACTCGTCCAGGAGAAGTTGAGACTTTCGGCCCGAACGCAATCAATCGTGCATCGGGATTCTCGATCAGCGTTCGAACCAGATCGTCTGTCGCCACCACGCGTTGCGCGAAGTAGTAACGCGGCTGATCGGCGATCAATCGCCGCACCCGAATCGGCAGCGCGGTCGTGACATCGCCGCGCGCCGCGCGCATCGCCTCGTCGAAGTTCGCGTAGTCGATGATGTACCGCACGTTCGACATCGTCGCGAACGGTTCACTCCACCGCGGGTTTCCGGTCGCGCCGAAGCGCTGCATCGCGTCGAGCAGATCGTGCGTCGGCAGCAGATCGGTCTCGTCGTAATCCGCTTCGAGCACGCTGCGAAATCCCCACGCGTTGGCGGTGAAGGGACGCAATCCATTGCGCGCCGTCCAGTGCATTGACCGATTGAGGAAGTGCGCGGCATCGCTGCCGCCGCTCCACGACGCGCGATGAAAGATGCTGTACGCATCGCGGTCGGGCTCGAGCCGCGCGGCGATCGGCGGCGGCGTGAAGAAATCCGCGGGCAGCCGCGGCGCGACTTCGTTTGCGAGGAGACTGACTTCCGCGATGATCAGCACGAGCGCGAGCGGTCGCAGGTAACGCGTGCGCGAGATCAGCAGCGTGAACCAGATCGCGGCGAACGCGAAAGCGATCAGCCACTGCGTCCGCGCAAACGCCGCGAGCGGCGCGGCGGCGTCGCGCAACTTCCAGAAGCGAACGAACGATGACGTGAAGCCGGGCATCAGCGTCCACGCCGCCACGATCGCCGTGATCGCAGCGACGATCGCTGACGCAATCACAGCGGCACGACGCACTCGTTCATCACCATCGAGAAAGCGCTCGACCGCGTACGCGGCGAAGACGACGAGCGAGATCAGCGCGGCGGCGATGAACTTCTCCGGATATCGCAGCGAGTGAACTCCGATCGCGTAAATCGCGCGAAAGAGCGGCGTCTCTCCGCCGAGCGCAAAGAGAAACGAGACGCCGCAAATCGCGGCAGCCATCCGCGCTCCGCGAATGCGCGCGAGGAATCCGGCCAGCGCGAAGATCGTCACGGCGATCCCGCAATGGAGACTCGTCACGTACGGCGTTCGCCGGCCGCCGTAGACATTGCCGCCCCACAACTTCGGCGCGTGCGCATCGACGATCCCGAATGCATGCGGCTCGACGAGCTCAATCAGCCGCAGTGGCGACAGACTCGAATCGACGACGGTCTCGTACGGAAATCCGCGGCTGCGAGCGGAGTCGCGGACGTGATCGATCGCCGGGACCAGTTGCACTGCCGCGAGCGCCGTCGCCGCGATCGCCAGTGCCACGACTCGCGTCAGCGTCCGACGAACGTTTCGTTCGCGCCACGCAACACCGAGCGCAATCAGCGCCCAAACCTGCAGCAGCGAAACCGGCTCGACGATGAGGAGCTGCATCGCGAGCACGAGCGCCGCGAGCGCGAATCGCCGCGGCGACGGCGCGTCGAGCCAGCGCAACACGAGACAAGCAGCGAGCGGCGCCCAGCTCCAGACGAACATCATCGGCAGCGTCGCGGTCGCGCTCAGAAAATACGCGCCGAGTCCGAAGCTCAGCGCGCCGAAGAGGGCGGACTCGCTCCGCAACCGCAGCGTGCGCAGCAACGCATACATCCCGCCGAGCGCGAGTGCGATGTGAAACAGAATGTGCAGGTTGAAACCGAATTGGAACGAGCCGATGAAGATCAGCCACTGCGGCGGATAGAAGATCTCATACGCCGGATTCGCCGCCATCGGCTGGCCGGCGGAGATGAAGCGGTTCCACCACGGGAACTCGCCGCGCGCGATCGTGTCGCGCACGATCTGCTTCATCGGAAAGTGATAGCGGAAGAGATCCCGAAAGAAGAAGCCGCTGCCGGCGAAGAGAACGTCGGCGAAGAGAACGACGGTGACGGCGGCGAGGATGAGCAGCGCGCGAAGATCGGTCGAACGCGCGCGGCTCATCGGACGTCAGAGCACCGTCTTGAACGCGATCGGGATGATGACGAAGAGCTGGATCGCGTCGAACACGCCGTGCGCGATGATTCCCGGCAGCAGGTTCTTCGTCCGATAAAACGCGAACCCGATCACGAGCGAGATCATCGTGACGCCGATCAGCAGCAGCGGTTGCCCGAGGCCGCTGTGCGCGAGCGCGAAGAGAATCGTCGATGCGATGAGGCCGATCCGTTTCTGCAGCCAGCCGCGGAAGAACGCTTCTTCGACGGTCATCGCCGACAACACGATCAGCGCTTTCTTCCAGATCGGCAGCGCAGCCATCCACGCGATCATCGGCGGCGGCTCCGGCGCTTTCGGCATCAGTCCCGCCGCGCTGATGATCAGTCCGACGATCACCGCCATGACGATGGTGATCACCCAGCCGGCGACGCCGATCGCGAATCCCGCCATCACCAGCTCGCCGCTTTTTCCGCGATGCACGCTGAGATATTCGGCGAGTCGCGGCCGGCCGGTGAGCAGCCACCAGCCGAAGAGAAAGAGCACGAGGATGATGTGCAGCGAGAAGAGCGAGAAGAACGAGACGTTCGCGAGGTCTTTCGCGGTGGCCGGCTGCAGTGCCGACGCCGTGATCGCGTAGCCGAGGAGGAGGAGGAAGAGCGCGAGCCAGACGTACGCCGCGTATTTGTATGCGGGCGCCGGGAAATGATCGACGGCGCGGAAGAGGCCGTACCGTTCGTTGAGGAAGACGAGCGTCGCGAAGAGCAGCGCGATGAATGCAAGCGGGAGGACGAAGGGCGACATTCGGCCGAGAGTTTAGCAACTTAGTGCTGAGTGCAGAGTGCTGAGTGCAGAGTCGCTTCGCGTCGGCCAGCCTGACTCAGCACTCAGCACTCGGCACTCAGCACAGAGACTTGTACGAGATTGTCGTAGAACGTTGCGCCGGCGCCGAGGTCGGTCAACGCCTCTGACGTCGTCTGATTTGCATTCGTGCCGTCGGTCAGTTTTCCCCACCATACCGACGGCGCCGAAACGACTCCTGGCCGCACTCGATCGCTGATCACCGCCTCGGCGGTAAAGCGTCCGCGATCGTTGAAGATCGAAACGCGTTGTCCGCTTTCAATGGAACGCGAGCGTGCATCATCGGCGTGAATCTCGAGCGTCGGCTTTCCGGCCGAGCGCCGCAGCGACGCGACGTTGACGAACGTCGAGTTGAGAAAACTGTGCGCGGGCGGCGAGATCAGCGCCAGCGGAAAGCGCTTCGCCAGCTCCGGCGCGCGCTCTTCCGATTCGTACGGCGGAATGTATTCGGGCACGCCATCGAGACCGAGTGCGGCGACGGCGGGCGAGTCGATCTCGATCCTCCCGCTCGGCGTCGGCACGTGCGAGCCGCGCTGAAACGGAAGATGCGGCGTCGGGAGATCGAGCCGCATGTACGAACGCTCGCGCAACTCATCGAGCGTGATGTGCGCCGACGCCGCCGCGCTTCCGGTGAGCGCCTGTCGCATCAGCGTCTCGTCGCTCTCCTGCAACTCCGGCGCGTCGAGTTCCATCTTCGCGGCGAGGCGGCGGAAGATCTCCGCGTTCGGCAGCGCTTCGCCGAGCGGCTCGATCGCGCGGCGGTTGTACATCACGTAAAGGTGGCCGTACGCCTTGTGCAGATCGTCGTGCTCGAGCTGCGTCGTCGCCGGCAGCAGGACGTCGGCGTAATCAGCAGTGTCGGTCTGGAAGTGTTCGAGCACGACGGTGAAGAGATCGTCGCGACGGAATCCCGCAAGCACGCGCTCGCGATCGGGAGCGACCGAGGCCGGGTTCGAGTTGTAGACGACGATCGCTTTCACCCGCGGATCGTTGATGTCGAGCAGCGCTTCGCCGAGCCGCGACATATTGATCGTCCGCGTGCCGGGCGGCAGGAAGTCTGCGCGCTCGATCGCGGCGGTGTTCAATCCGAACGTGCCGGAGCTCGAGAGCTGCATGCCGCCGCCGACGTCGTTCCATGCGCCGGTGATCGCCGGAAGAATCGAGATGGCGCGAACGGCAGTGCCGCCGCCTGCGTGACGCTGCAAGCCGTAGTTGAGGCGGATGAACGTCGGCCGCAACGTGCCGTATCGCGTGGCGAGATGCTCGATCGTATCAACCGGAATGCGGCAGATAGCGGCGACCCGTTCCGGCGCGTAGTCGTTCAGCGCGCGATCGCGAAGTTTTTCCCAGCCGGTGGTCATTTCGTCAAGGTATTGACGATCGAAGAGTCCGTCGCGGAAGAGGACGTGCGCGATGCCGAGCGCCAGCGCCGCGTCGGTGCCGGGACGAATGGCGATGTGCTCGTCCGACGAATCGGCGGTGCGCGTCCGCAGCGGATCGATGCAGATGACGCGCGCGCCGTTTGCCTTCGCCTTCCGGATGAACGGCCAGAGATGCGGGTTCGACGTCAGCGTGTTCGTCCCCCAGAGGAGGATCAGCTTCGACTCGCCGATCGATTCAGGATCGGTTCCCATCCGCGTGCCATACGTGAGGTTCAGCGCTTCGACTCCGGCCGACGCGCAGATCGTCCGCGCCAGTTTCGACGCGCCGATGCGATTGAAGAACCGCTCCGCCATCCCATCGCCGTGAATGAGTCCCATGGTTCCCGCGTACGAGTAGCGAAGGATCGCCTGCGGTCCGTGTTCGGAATTGATCACGCCGTGCAGCCGCTCGGCGATCAACGAAAGCGCTTCGTCCCACGTCGCGCGCCGGAACGTTCCTTCGCCCTTTGCGCCGACGCGAATCTGCGGATAGAGCAGCCGGCCTTCGTGATACGTCCGCTCGAGATACTTCGCGACCTTCGTGCAGAGAAACCCGCGCGTGAACGGATGATCGGGATCGCCGGCCATCCGGATCGCGCGGCCATCCTCGACCGTCACCAGCATCGAGCAGGTATCGGGACAGTCGTGCGGGCAGACGGCGCGGATGGTTTCGGCCACGACCGCAGCCTACTCCCGTTCGAGAATCATCGCCGAGCCCATGCCGCCCGCGGCGCAGACCGTCAGCAGTCCGTACTGCTCGCCGGTGCGCTGCAGCTCATTGCACACCGTCGTCACGATGCGTGCGCCGGTCGCGCCGAACGGATGTCCGAGCGCGATCGAGCCGCCGGTGAGGTTGATCGACTCCGGATCGATGTCGCCGATCGCCTCGCTGCGGCCGAGCTTTTCCTGCGCGATTTTCTTCGAGCCCATCCACTGAATGTTCGACAGCACCTGCGCGGCGAACGCCTCGTGCATCTCGATCACTTTGATGTCGGAGAGCGCGATCTTCGCGCGCTCGAGCGCGGTTGGCAGCGCGAAGACCGGTCCCTGCAGCAACTGATCGAACGGATCGGTCGCCGCGTACGCGTAGCTGCGGATGTAGCCGATCGGCTTGATGCCGAGCTCTTTCACTTTCTCTTCCGACATCAGCAGCACGGCGGCCGCGCCGTCGGTGAGCGGCGATGCGTTTGCCGCGGTGATCGTGCCGAACTTCCGATCGAAGACCGGCTTCAACTTCGCCATCCCTTCGAGCGTCGAATCGCCGCGAATCAGATTGTCGGTCTCGACGATGTTGTCGAACGACGGCGGCACGACGACGGTCATCACTTCATCTTTGAAGCGCCCGCTCGCGGTCGCTGCCGCCGCGCGCTTGTGGCTCTGCAGCGCGAACTTGTCCTGCGCCTCGCGCGTGATGCCGTTCTCTTTCGCCATCTTCTCGGCCGACTCGCCCATCGTCAGGCCGGTCGTCGACTCGGCGATGGCCGGCGCATCGGGCGCGAGATCTTTCGGACGAATTTTCGAGAAGGCGCCGAGCTTGCCGCCCATCGATTTCTGTTTGCTGGCACCGACGAGCGCATCGGAGAAGTTTTTCGAGAAGAGGATCGGGATGTCTGACAGCGATTCCGCGCCGCCGGCGACGACGACGTCGGCGTAGCCGCGGAAGATCAGATCGGCGCCGGAGGTGATCGCCTGGTTCGCCGACGTACA
This sequence comes from Acidobacteriota bacterium, assembly GCA_025463165.1. GTDB lineage: Bacteria > Acidobacteriota > Thermoanaerobaculia > Gp7-AA8 > Gp7-AA8 > JAOBAU01. The sequence goes on from JAOBAU010000325.1 coordinate 8,720, forward strand.
CGCTTTGCTGATCGTGTATCCCGGAATGCGGCGCGGCAGTCCGGTGCCGAGGACGATCTCGCGTGCGATGTTCGGCGCTTTCACGAACGGGATGACGTTGCCGAAAATGAGCTCCTGTACCGACATCGGATCGATGCCGCTCCGCTCGAGGAGCTCGGTCACGACCATCTTGCCGAGGTCGAGGGCGGTCAGGCGCGCGTAGTGCGTGCCGGATTTGGCGAATGGGGTGCGAAGACCGCGAACGACCGCGACGCGAGGGGTGTATTGCCACATAGCGGCGCGAGAATACCAGAGGGATGAAGCGAAGCGATGAATCGAGCGTCCTGTAGAATCCTTCGCTGGAGGTGCCGATGTCCGCTGTTGCACCAACGATCGAGCCCAACCCGCTGCGCGAAGGTCTCGAGCAGGAGCGAGTCCCGGACGCTTCCTGCCTCGTCATCTTCGGCGCGTCCGGAGATCTCACTCATCGCAAACTCCTGCCGGCGCTCTACTCACTCGCGCACGACGGACTCCTTCCCGCCGGTCAGACCATCATCGGTTTCTCGCGCCCCGACTACACCGACGAAGCATTTCGCATGGACGTTCGCGAAGCGTGCAACAAGTACGCGCGCACGCGGCCGGTCGACGACGCGGTGTGGGAAAACTTCGCGAAGGGACTCTTCTACGTTCGCGGCGATTTCACGGAGCCGGGCGCGTATCTCCGCCTGAAACAGAAGCTCGAAGAGTGCGATCGCTCTCGCGGCACGGGCGGCCGGCGCATCTATTACCTCGCCGTCCCGCCGAATTTTTTCCCGGTCATCTGCGAGTTCCTCGGTGGCGAGGGGATGGTCAACGATCCGGAGCGCGGCGGTCCGTTCACGCGCGCCATCATCGAGAAGCCGTTCGGCCACGATCTCGAATCGGCGCGCGAGCTGAACCGCGTCGCCGTCTCGACGTTCCGCGAGCGGCAGGTCTTCCGCATCGATCACTACCTCGGCAAAGAAACCGTTCAGAACCTGCTCGTGCTCCGCTTCGCGAACGGCATCTTCGAGCCGTTCTGGAACCGTCAATACATTGACCACGTGCAGTTCACGGTCGCGGAGTCGATCGGCGTCGAGAAGCGCGGCGGCTACTTCGATTCCGCCGGTATCACACGCGACATCGTGCAGAACCATTTGCTACAGCTCGTATCGCTGTTCGCGATGGAGCCGCCGGTGGCGTTCGAAGCGAACGCGGTCCGCGACGAGAAAGTGAAAGTCATCCGCGCGCTGCGCGAGTTCCCGAAAGGACGCGAGCACGAGCTGGCCGTCCGCGGGCAATACACGGCCGGCTCGGTCCTTGGCGAAAAAGCTCCCGGCTATCTGCAGGAAGAAAACGTCAAGCCGAATTCGCGCACGGAAACGTTCTCCGCGCTGAAGCTCTTCGTCGACAACTGGCGATGGGCCGACGTGCCGTTTTACATCCGCGCTGGCAAGCGATTGCCGAAGCGCGTCACCGATATCTCGATCCACTTCCGTCCGGCGCCGTATCCGCTTTTCAACAAAGGAACGTCGGTGAAGACGCAGCCGAACGTGCTCGCGATCCGCATCCAGCCGGATGAAGGAATCTCGCTGAAGTTCGATTCGAAAGTGCCCGGTCCTTCGGTGCGCACCGCGCCGGTATCGATGGAGTTTCGCTATGCGACGTCGTTCGGCGCGGAGCCGCCGGAAGCGTACGAGCGGCTGTTGCTCGAAACGATGCTCGGCGATTCGACGCTGTTCGCGCGCCGCGACGAAGTTGAGACGGCGTGGGCGTGGCTCGACCCGCTGCTCAACACGTGGGCATCGGATTCACGGCCGCCCGATTCGTACGCCGCCGGCACGTGGGGACCGGAATCGGCGGACGCGCTAATCGAGCGCGACGGCCGCAAGTGGAGACGCCCGTGAGCGAGAGCGATCTCGATCGCGCCGCGGCCGGCGAAGAGCTTCCGGTCGATTACACGTCGATCGAAAAATCGCTGGCGGACTTATGGCGCGGACAGAAAGCCGACGACGAGCACGCCGTCACGCGAGCCGCGCTCTGGAACGTCGTCGCACATACGACGTCGACGCAGGAACACGCCACCGCGAGTGAAGTGCTCGGCCGCGCCAGCGTCACCGTGCCGCAGCGAACGATCGTCGTGCGCGCGAACCCGGCCGCCGATCCGCATATGGAGTCGTGGATCAGCGCGAACTGCCACATGATCGGCGGCGGCAAACAGGTCTGTTCCGAGGAGATTTCGATTGTGGCGGGGGGCGATCGCATTCATCGCGTGCCACCGCTCGTCAATGCGCTCCTGATTCCCGACATGCCGGTGGCTGTCTGGTGGATCGGCGATCTGCCGGGCGAGCATGAGAACTACGTCGAGTCGCTGCTGGAGCCGGCCGATCGATTGATCGTCGATTCCGTCCACTTCGATGCGCCGGCTGATCTCGCGTTGATCAGCCGCATCGCGGAGCGGACGACGACCGCGCCTGCCGATTTGAACTGGGTGCGGCTTGAGGAGTGGCGCACCGCGACTGCCTCCGTGTTCGACGCGCCGGCGCTTCGCGGCAGACTGCGCGCGATTCGTCGCGTGCGTCTCATCGCCGGCACGTCGACCGATGGCGAGGGAGCATTCTTCGGCGAGTCGGTCGAGTCGCTCTTCTTCGCATCGTGGCTCAGCACGCAGGCCGGACATCACGTCGATCGCGACGGCCGTGTCGAAGGTCCGTCAGGTCAGATCGAGTATCGCTTCGATCGCCGCAATCAAACGACCGACGTCGGCGGGATCGCGTTCGCCGAGATTTTGTTCGATGACGGAACGTCGGCGAGCATTTCGCGCGATCGCGAGCGCGGCATTCTCACGGCGAACGTCGACGGTACGGTGTCGACGCCGGAGTCGGTGACGCGGGCGATGGGACGCGGTACCGATGATCTGATCGTCCGCATGTTGAAGCGGCCGGAAGCCGATCGCGTGTTCGTGAAGGTGATCTCCGTCGCCGCGCGGATGGCGAAACGTCTCGTGTCATGAACCTTCGAATCTTCGACTCCACGGACGATCTCGTGCGCGCCGCGGCGCGCACGATCGTGCAGAGCGTCGTGCCGGATACGCCGATGTCGATCGCGCTTTCCGGCGGTTCGACGCCGAAGCCGTTGTACGAAATGCTCGGCAGCTCGCCGTGGCGCGAGGAGTTAGCGCGTGCGCCGATCACCTGGGTCGTGGTCGACGAGCGCTACGTGCCGGAGTCCGATCCGCAGTCGAATTCCGCGATGATCCGGCAGACGCTGTTCGCGAACGGGATGAGTGAAGGACATCGCTTCCTTCGCTTTCGCACGGAGCTCGGCGATGCGCACGAGACGTCCGATGAGTTCGCGCGCGAATGGGAGTCGCTCGGTTTGCGCGAGCTCGATCTGGTGCTGCTCGGCATCGGCGACGACGGCCACACCGCGTCGCTCTTCCCCGGCACCGAGGTGTTGACGATCGAAGATCGGATCGCGGCCGCGGTGTTCGTGCCGAAGGTCGACATGTGGCGTGTGACGATCACCAAGCCTGTGATTCGGGCCGCGAAGCAGCGGATGGTGCTCGCCGCCGGCGCATCGAAGCGGCCGATTCTCGAAGCGGTACGCGAGGGCGCCGACTATCCAATCGCGGAAGTGACGCGCGGTCTCGACGCCACCTGGTTCCTCGTCGATCGGGCCGCCGCACCGCAGTGAAAAGCACTTTGCCGTACAATGTCTGACGTGAACGAACCGGCCGCGTTGCACGAACATGCGCTCGACAACCTTCGCTACATCCGCGAGACGATGGAGCGCGCGGGCTCGTTCACGTCGATCCCGGGATGGGGCGGTTTTTACGTCGGCGTCAGCGCCGCCGGCTCCGCCGTCGTCGCGCAGCGCTTCACCGGCGAGTGGCGCTCGTGGCTGATGGTCTGGCTGACGGAAGCGTTCGTTGCCGCGATCATCGCCGGTACGGCCATGGCGCGGAAGATGCGCCGCGGCGGCAATCCGTCGCTGACGTCCGGTCCCGCTCGCAAGTTCTTCATCAGCTACTTCGCGCCGCTCGTCGCCGGCGCCGTGCTGACGCTCGTGCTCGCGCGAGCCGGTTTCATCGCTGCGCTGCCCGCGACGTGGCTGCTGCTTTACGGTGCGTCATTCATCAGCAGTGGCGCGTTTTCCATCCGCGTCATTCCCGTCATGGGCGTCTGCTTCATGCTCCTCGGTATGCTCGCGGCGTTTACTCCGCTGGCCTTCGGCAACGCATTGCTCGGCGTCGGTTTCGGCGGACTGCACATCATCTTCGGACTGATCATCGCAAGGAGCTACGGTGGCTAAAGCAGCTCGTAAACATGTTGACGAAGTCGTCGCGCGACGGCAGCCGGTCGAGACGAAAATCCCTGACTTCGATCGGCTCATTCACGAGAAGACGCGACTGGCGATCGTCAGCGCGCTGGCCGTGAATCCGACGCTGTCGTTCAACGAGCTGAAGGCGATCCTCGAGACGACCGACGGCAACGTCAGCGTCCACACGCGCAAGCTCGAGGAAGCGAACTACCTCGTCTGCCGCAAGTCGTTCGAAGGACGCATTCCGCGCACCGAATACTCGCTGACCGCGGCCGGGCGCCGCGCGCTGGAGCGCTACCTCAGCCACATGGAAGCGCTGATCAAGGCGACGCGGGGGAAGTAGCCGGCTTCAGATTGGGATCGGGCGGAGGCGGCGGAGGCGTATCGTCGACGGTGACGCCGAGGGCTTTGAGCGCGCGCTGCGCGTCGCGGCCGGCGAGCGGAAAGAGACAGCGATCGTCCCAGATCATTTTGTAGAGCGCGATCGCGGCCGCGTTGTTGCCGGCGGTGACGTTCCGGTTCGCGTCTCTCAGCTGCACGTACATCGCTTCGTCGCGGTCTGAGAGCTCCTGCGCCAGCATGCGCTCGACCGCGTCGACATTGACGTTGTCGGCGCGGCGCGTGACATTGCCTTTCCGATCGACGACGAGCGCCGTCGGGAGTTTTCCGGTTGCGCCGAGCTTCTCGATCACCGCGACACGTTCGGGCAGAACGATCTCGAGATCGACGCAGCGTCCGGCAGCCATGAGCAGCGGACGCGAAAGCATCAATCGAGATTGCTCCGCTTCTTTCAGCGACGCTGGAAGCCAGTAGAGCGTGATCGGCTGCTGTTGCTGCAGCACATCGCCACTGACGAACTTCCAGGGAACGTGTCCTTCATCGGGATTGCCGGTGCCGGGTCCGGATCTGCGCGGCTGGTCGCCACGGCCGCGCGATTGTGCGTACGTCGTCGTCGAGAGAGGGAGCAGGAGCAGCATCGCGAATGCGATGCGGGGGAGAGCGCGCATGTCTCTTCGACGCGTCGCGGGACGAAACGTTTCCTTCACGGCGTCGCGCGTGCGGTCGCGACCGGCCGGAACTTCATCACGACGCTCTGCTGGCCGCGATTCACCTGAATGTGCGCGGCAGCGTCCGGCGGCGCGAGCGAAAGAACGCGATCGAGCTCGGCGCGCGACGTCAGCGGCCAGAGCTCGACGAAGCCCGGCGGCAGGTTCGGCAGCCACGCGACGCCGTCGGCATTCGTGCGGAATGCGACGCCCTGCACGCGCTCGATCTCCTGCTGCACTTCGAGCGGCAGCAGCATTCCGTTCCATTGAAAGAGCAGCGTGACGTTCGGGATCGGCGCGCCGTCGTTGTCGAGCGTCGTGACTTTGAGTGTGGCGCCGGTGTCGGGGAGGACGATCTTCGGCTCGTCACCGTCGACGGTTGCGAGGCGAAGGAATCCGAATCCGCCGCCGCGCGGGACGACGAAGAGCGTCCCGCGGCGCGGATCGGCGAGACCGATGCGCAGCGTTCCGTCGATGCCGGTGACGCCGAGCGGCAGGACACCATTGATCGCCGCAACGATGACGGATGCGCCGGCGATCGGATTGTTACGTGTATCGACGACGGTGAGCGTGCGCGCTTCGCCGTCGTTTAGCACGATGCGAACCGTTTTTTCGCGCTCGCTCTCGATGATCTCGAACGTGAGCGGCGTCGGCTCGGGGATTCCTTCCTTGAGCACGCGGATGATGGAACGACCGACACGCGCGGGACCGAACGTGATTTTGCCGCTCTCGTCCGTGTAGCCGCCCCCGACGGGTTGTTTGCGTCCGTTGATGAACTGCTCGCAGGTGACCCGCGCGTGCGGCACCGGCTTGCCGCTGCCGTCGACGACTTCCGCGATCACGCGGTGATCGGGGATGATGAAGTCGAGTTTGATCTCCGCGGCGGGTGCGAGCTCGCGATTCTCGACGTAGACGTTCGGGAACTCCTTCGAGCTTGCGGCGACCGCGAAGGAGCCGGTCTCCCACAACTCATCGCTATAGTCTCCTTTGTCGTCTGTCGTCACGATGGCTTCCCAGCGAGCGTTCCAACTGAGCAGACTCAGTTTCGCCTTCGGGAGTGGTTTCTCGCCGAGTAGCACGCGCGCGATCAGCAGCGAGGGAGCAATCGTGACGTGCTGCTCCGCGGCGTCGCCGTCGCGCAACTCGAACACGACGCCGAAGCGCTGCATCGGCTTCGGTCCGCTCAGGCTGATGACGACGCTTCCTTCGGCGAGGTCCTCGATGTGAATGCGTTTCGACGCCGGCGCAAGCTCGCCGCGCTGCAGCACCTCGGTATTTGGTCCGCTATGGCGCAGCACCGCCTGCCACGAGAGCTTTGGCGGCAACGCGTCGCGGTTGTCGAGGATCAGATCGATGGAGGAGGCGGCGCGTAGCGTGACTTCCGGCAGCGCGGTGTCTTCACGTTGTCGCGGAAGCATGACAACGCGTGTACCCCGACCGTGCATCGCGAGCGTAACGTGTTCCGGCCACTCGCCTGGCACGCGTACTCGAAACGCTCCATCGCCTGAACTGGTGGTGAGCGACTTTCCATTCGGCAGCGCGATCGTCGCACCCGGTAATGGTTTGTTGGTCGCGCCATCGAGCACGCGCCCGCTGAGCAGTGGCTGCGGTTTCAGTCGGACCGTCTTTGTTTCTTCGGTGACGACGAATGAATCGAAGCCGTCGGCCGTGACGGTGATTTCGGGCTTGTCGCCTACCGGAACCTCAATGCGGAACTTCGACTCCGGCGCTTCGATCGTCGCCATCCATGACCAACTCTTCGTGGTCTTCACCTGGACTTGCAGACGCGGCGGGAGGTCTCGCGTGGCCGGCACGGCGAATTCGATGTGTCGAGTGTCACCGTTGGCCGGGAGAACGCCGACGCGAACCGTTCGCCCGTCTGAACTCCGTTGGAGGAACGGGCCTACTTCCGCAGGCAACGCAGCCGAAGGCGCGACCTCGACGCACGGCGCTTCGGCAACACACAGCGTCACGGGTGAAGGAGTGGTGACTGTGGTCGCGAGCAGGAGGGCGCCCAGGAAGGTCATTGCGCTTCGACTGCCTCAATGCGAACGATCTCGACGGAAGCGAGTTGCCACTGCTGCGGACGGGGAGGCTGTTTGGATGTCCACTTCTGCTGTGGTCCGCAGTGTGGGTATGTGTCGCATTCATTGCCTGCCGGACCCGTGCAGGAGCCGATGGGCGTACATGAATTTTGCGGATAGCCGCAGCCGGTGCCGCCGTTCGTCGCGCCCATCATGCACGAATAGCTGGTGGCTCCCGCCGGCCAACCGCAGCCCCAGCAATCAGCGGATGCGGCTGGCACCAGGCAGGCCAGCAGTAGCAATGCCGCAAATGTTACTTTCATTTGAAGCCTCCGGACGTAAGTATAACAAAAACGGCCAGCCGTAAGGCTGGCCGTTTCCAATTCCGGAACGCTTGCGCTACTGCGCGGGAACGTACGTCGGGTCCTGCGTGCGGTTGTCGATTACCGATCCGTACGCGGCCACTTTTCCTGCTCCGCCGATCACGTTTACCGCGACGCGGCCGTTGTAGACGTTGCCGAATCCCATCTGCGCGAAGATGCTGCCGAGCTGGAGGAACTGGCCGGATGCGAGGCCGACGACCGTTCGTGCGGCGACTTTCGACTCGGGGATGTAGCCGAGCACTTCGATCGTCACCGGCTGGCCGGTGACTTCGACGAGGCCGAGGTTGGAGCGGAACGACGGCGACTGTTCGAGCTCGATGACCTGCAGCGCGCGATCGCCTTCGCCGACCGCTTCCGTCGTGGTCACGCCGGGGATGAACTGGCCGAGCGTGCCTCCGTCGTCGCGGCGGCTGAACGTTCGCGCGGTGACGACGAGCGAGCTCGTGTCCGTCGTCGTGACGACGACCGCGCCGCCGCTGCCGCTAATGTTCCAGACCGACTGCAGCACGTTGTCGAGCGCTTTCACTTCTCCGGCGTTGAGGTGCATGGTCACCGGCGCGGGCGGCGTGCGATCGGACGTCGAGTACGCAACGTTGATGTCGACCGGTGCGCCGCCGCTGTTGAAGATGCGCATGTCGGTGTGGAAGTTCGCGGCGCCGTTGTTGAGCTCCGCGACGCCGGGCACGACGTAGCGCTGCGCGGCGACGCGCGAAGTGTCGACCGGGAAGACCAGCAGCGGATCCTGCGTGGTGTTGTCGAGCACCGACGCGTACGCGGTGACGCGTCCGCCGTCGCTCGTGACCGCGACCTCCAGCCGTCCATCGCTCAGCGACGTGCCGGGGAAGAGCGTGGCCATGTTGATCTGCTGATGCTCGAACGCTTTGAGGCTGTACGGACGCGTGGCGACGATTCCGCCGGTGGCGTTGCGCAGCGTCAGCACCATGTCGACCGCCTGTCCCGAACCTTCGACGAAGCCGAAGTTCGTCCGGAACGTCGCGCTCTGCGCGACCTGCTGCAGGCTGATCTTCGCCGCGTCGCTCTTGCCGAGGAAGCTGGCGAGCGGGATGGCCGGGATGAACTGGCCGAACGTGCCGTTCGCGGCGATGTTGTACGTGCGGCTCGCGGCGATCGTTGCGAGTTGCGGCGATGCCGGCGATGCGCTGGCGTGAATCCCTTTGCCGGCGTAATTCTGCGGCCGAATCTCGAGGACGCCGAGTCCGCCTTCACCGGCGCTGCCGGCGCCGTACCAGCCGGCGACGATGTCGTTGAGCGCTTTCGTCTCGCCCGGCTCGATCGTCAGCAGCGACGTCTTGCCGGCGGTGGTGCCGTCGATCGCGGTCGGCGTGTAGGCGAGCTGATATTCGATCGACTGCGCCGAAGTGTTCGTGATGCGGACGTCGGAAACGAACTTGCCGATGCCGTCGGCGTGTGCGATCGCCGGAATGATGAGCGTGTTCGGCGGCGGGTTGTTGTCCTTCGGCTGCGGCGTGACCGGCGTGACGAGACTGATCGAGACCGGGATGTTCGCGGCGCGTGATGCGAGCGCGCCTTTGCCGGCCGGAGTCGTGGTGACGATCGTGATCGTCGCTTCGCTTGAGCCGATCGGAATCTGCGTCAGGTCGACGTTCATCGAGACGTTCGTGCCGGTCGCACCGACCACGCCGGTCGATGGCGTGATCGTGACGTACGGCTTGTCGGAGGTAATGACGAACGTGTCGCCGGCATCGCTGGCGAAGTCGCCCTTACCGGTCGACGAGAAGTTGCCGATGAGGAGCGGCTGCGTCAGCGGCAGGCAGGGCGCCGCTTCGCACGGATGCGTGGAGAGGTTGTAGAAGGAGAGGTTCGGCGCCGGCGTCGGAACGACGAGCGTCGTGCCGATGTCGGAGTAGACGCCGGACTGCCCGTTGCACGTCGCAAACGGACGGACGCGATAGTAGAAGCGCTTGTCACCGCCGGTGACTTCGGTGTGCGCGGCGATCGCCTTCGAGGTCGCGCCGGTCACCGTGAACGTCGTCGCGTTCGCGAAGTCGGTCGTCGTCGATTCCTGCAGTTCGTATTTGCTGAACAGGCGCGAGTCGCCATCCCACGAGACGGTGTAACCGCTCTGCGCGGGGCTCGACGGCGGCAGCTTCAGTTTCAGTTTGCGCGCCGGACCGCAGACGATGTTCAGCACCGCGGCGCTGCTGTTGACGGCGCCGCAGCGCGTCTGGACGCGAACCCAGTAGGAGACGTTGCCGACCGTGAACTGCACCGGTGCGATGAAGACCGCGCCGGTTGCGCCGGAGACCGGCTTCGACGTATCGCCGGCCGCCCCTTCGTACCATTGATAGGTGATCGCGTCGGCGCTGTTGACGATGACGGTGAGCGTCGGCTGATCGCCGATGTTTGCGGTGCCGCTCTTCGGCTGCGTGGCAATCGTCGGCGCGGCGCAACCGCCGATCGTGACCGTCGCGCCATTGCTGTTCGTCGTGCCGCACGCGTTCGTCGCGCGCACCCAGAACGGCGTCGTTTCCGTCAGCGGGTCGGTGATGAAGATCGTGCCGGCGGCGATGTACTCCGGAGCGCCGACGATCTGCGCCTGCGCGGTTTCGTCGGTCGCCGTTCCGAGGAGCGCGGCGAACGTGCTGAGCTCTCCGGTACCGGCCGGACGGCGCAAGTACGTCAGGAAGTATTGTTGGACCCGGCGATTGCGCGCTTCCAGCGAGTTGAGAATCTGCAGCGCGACGGTCGAGCGCGACGCGCCGGCGAGCACGCCGGTCCATACCGCTTCCGCGGCGGGATCGATGCCGCGGCCGAGGATGTCGTTGTAGAGGCGAGCCAGCCACGCGCTGTTCGTGCCGCCGGCGAGCGTGAAGTATTCGGCCGAACCGAGGATCTGCGATTCGATCTGCTGATCCGACAATCCACTCACGAACGCCGGCATCCAGAACGCGACCTCGGCGGGCGACGCGGCGCGATGGAGCAGCGACGAATAGAAGTTGTTGAGCAGGAGCGTGCGGTATTCAGTCGAGACGAGCACCGCCGTCGCGACCTGCGTGCGCGAAAGCGAGTTCGCATCGAGCGCTCCGCCGAATGAAGCGATGGCCGCGGCGTCGGCTTGACGGCCGAGCAGATCGATGTAGAGCTGCCGTACGTAGCGCGCGTTCGAGGACCCCTGTCCTGCGACCGGCGTCGAGGTGTCGCCGACCGCGCCTTTGAACCAGTCGTATGAAGTGGCGTCCTGCGCCGAGGCGAAGAGCGTCGCGCGTCCGCCGCTCGGGATGGTGATGTTCGCCGGCTGCGCGGCGAAGAGAGGCTTCGTGCAGTTCCCGCCGATGACCGTGACGATGGCGGTGGCGCTGTCGACGTTGCCGCAGCTGTTGACGACCTTCACCCAGTACGACGTCGTCTGCGAAAGCGCCGGAGTCGTGTAGGTGCGATTCGTTTCGCCGTCGATCGGCGTCGCGGTGTTGCCGCTCGCGCCGATGTACCACTGATAGAAGAACGGCTGCGTGCCGGTGTGCGTGACCGACAGTGCGGCCGTGGCGCCGAGTTGAATCGATTGCGACGCGGGCTGCGTCGTGATCGCCACCGGATTGCACGCTGCCGGCGTGACGGTGAACGTGGTGCTGCTGACGTTGCCGCAGCTGTTCGTCACCTTCACCCAATAGTTTTTCGGAGAGGTGAGCGGACCGGTGGAGAACGAAGGACTGTTGGTGCCGACCGGCGTCGCGGTGTTGCCGCTCTGTCCGTCGTACCACTGATACGTGAGCGGCGTGGTGCCGCTCGCGGTGACGCTGAGCGTCGTCGACTGGCCGGAAGAAATGGTGCCGCCGCCGCTCGTCGAGACGATTGACGGAGCTTCGCAGGCGGGGCCGGGACCGTAGACGGTCTCGATCGCTTCGCGATCCCATGTGCGCAGACTTGCACCGATGTTGGCGTTGACGAGCGACGCCATGACGGCGACGGAGCTCGAAGGCGTTCCCTGATCGGAGTGACGGAAGCCGAGTGCGTGTCCGAACTCGTGCGTCATCAGCGTTTCGAACTGCGCCTGGCTGAAGGCGACGGGACGGAAGACGATGTCGGCGTCGATCAGCGAATAGAACGTGTCGCCGCCGAACGTGTGCGTCGGCGTTACCGCGGTGCCGACGGTGCAGGCCTGGTTCGAATCGCAGATGCCGGTCGGCAGCGCGGCGCTGTAGTTGAAGATGATGCTGTTCTCTCCGTCGCCGCCGCTCGGCGACGCCGCGTTCGACGTTCCGGCGATGCTGATCGAAGCGGGGGAGATTGCATCGTTGGTCCACGCAGCCGCCGCGCGTGTCATACCGCCGGTGATGTCGAGGCCGGCGATGGTGCCGTTGAAGCGGAACTGTTTCGTGCAGCCGGTGTCGCAACCCTGCCAGCGCACCGGAAACGTAGGCGGACCGACGGTGACGCAATACGCGCCAGGACTCGTCGCCATGATCGTCGCGTTCGGCTTGATGCCGTACGCGCTTGCAGTGGTGACGGTCGTCTTGTGCGGATCGCGCAGGAAATCGATGAACTGCTGCGCGAGCCGCGGAGCTTCTGCCACATCGTCGCGCACGAGTACCGTTTCGCCGCGCGTGGCGCGCGTGAAGCGGAACTTGCCGAGCGTCATCGACGCGGTGTACCAGGTGCCGTCTCCGCGCGCGCGGAGAAAGACGAGCACGCGGTCACCCTGCGCATAGGTCGCGGAGCCTTCGACGATCGTCATCCGTCCCGGCACCGTTCCGCCGATCTCCGAGATCACGAGCGACTGTCCGTTGGTGACGCTCCCTTTCACGACGCCGTCGACGTCGAGGCGATAGTCGGTGAAGACGTAGCCGTCGTCATGCAAGCGTGCGCTGGTCGCGCCGATCGTGCCGGTGACGATGATGTCGGCACGTCCGGCCAGTTCGCGGTCGGATGGAACGACTAACGACGTTGCAGACGCAACCGATGCAACGACGAACAGCAGTACGGCGAGTTGAAGGCGGATAGCTCGCACGAAATCTCCTTTGGTCCTACTGCGCGGGAACGTATGTCGGGTCCTGTGTTTCGCGATCGATGACCGAACCGTATGCGGTGATTCGGCCGTCACCGTCGAGAACTTTCACGGTGATGCGGGCATTGTAGGTGTTCGGCAGTCCGAGCTCGTTGATGATTCCGAACTGGCGGAACTCGTTCGGCGCCATCGTGAACTCGATGCGCGGGCTGACCTTCGAGTCCGGCAGATTAACGGTGATCTCGACGTGCGCTTCCCTGCCGGAGACTTCGGCAAGCCCGAGGTTCGTGCGATAGCGCGGCGACTCCTCGACCTGCAGGATGTTCAGCGCGCGCTCGCTGGCGCCGACCGCTTCGGCAGCTGTGACGGCCGGGATGTACTGGCCGAAGGTGCCGTCGCTGGTCTTGTTGTACGTCCGTCCGGTGACGATGAGGTTCGACGCGCCGGGCGTGGAGATGTGCAGCGCGCCGCCGAGGTTCGACGAGCCGCCGTTGCTGGTCAGCGCGAAGAACGACTGCAGGATGTTGTCGAGCGTGCGCACTTCGCCGGGGTTGATGGTGATCGCATTCGCCACCGGCGAGCCGCTGTTGTTCTGCGGATAGAACGTCAGCGTGGCAGCCTGCGGCGTGGTGCTGGCGTTGAAGATGCGCGCGTCGGTGCGCCAGCTGGCGAAGCCGTTGTTGAGATCTGCGACGCCCGGCAGCACGTAATGGTCAGCCTGCACGCCGTTGAGCTGCGTGCCGCTGACGAGGAGCGGATCGTTGGTGTGGTTGTCGACGACCGAGGCGTACGCGGTCACTTTGCCGTCGCCGCTGACGACTTTCACTTCGACGCGGCCGTCGCTGAGGCTGATGCCGTGCTCGGCGAGGAAGCCGTTGAGCTGCACCTGTTCGCCGCCGCGCAGCTCGAGCGGATAGTCGAGCAGTTTCGCGCCGGACGTCGCGAAGACGCTGAGCATCACCGAGGCCGGTTTGCCCGACGCTTCGACGACGCCGATGTTGGTGCGATAGGCGTCGGACTGCGCGACCTGCTGCAGGCTGAGCACCTGTGCGAGCTGGTTCGAGCTGGCCGGACGTCCGATGAAGTTCGCGAACGGAACGGCGGGGATGAACTGGCCGAGCGTGCCGGTCGACGTCGTGTTGTAGGTGCGGCTCGAGGCGACCGTCGACTGCGTGAACGAGCTCGTGGCGTTGCCGGTGATGAGATTCGTGGGCGTATCGAGCGGACGGATCTCGAGGACGCCGTTCGCCGTTTCACCGAGCGAGCCGACGCCGTACCAGTTGCGGACGATGTCGTCTAGGGCGGTGGTGCCGTTCGGATCGATCTCGATCGTCGTCTGCTTCACGCCCTTCGATGCGTCGTCGCCCTGCGGCGTGAACACCAGCTGGTAGTGCGCTTTCGACGCCGACGTGTTCGCGACGCGAATGTCGGACTGCCAGCGCGACGCAATGCCGTCGAGGTGACCGACCGACGGGATGATCAGCGACGCGGCGTACGGCTCGGTCTTCGGCTGCGGCACGACCGGCGTGACGAGGCTGACCGACACCGGAATGTTGAGCGCGCGATTGGCGCGCGACGCGATGCCGCCGGCGTTGTTCGGCGTGATGATGTTGACGAGGACCGTGCCGGTGAAGGTGCCGTTGGGCAGGGTCGACGGATCGGCGGTGACGGTGAGCGTGATGCCCTGCGGCGGCAGAATGCCGGACGGCGGCGTGACCGCCAGCCACGGCTTGTCGACGGTGGCGGTGAAGGGGAACGAGCCGTCGGGGAAGCCGGGGACGAAGACCTGCTGCACGACGATCCGCTTGCTGCCGGCCGGGACGTTCGAGTTGTGATTCGGATTG
>JAOBAU010000331.1 GCA_025463165.1 Acidobacteriota bacterium
AAAAGCAGGGGGTCAGGTCTGGAAACTTAAGTTAGTTGCGCACTAACTTAAGTTTCCAGACCTGACCCCCTGCTCTCCCGCGTAGATGTTGAAACGTCCCTCGCGCGCGAAGCCGATCAGCGTCATGCCGGTCTCGCGCGCCAGCTCCGCGGCGAGCGACGACGGAGCGCCGACCGCGACGATCATCGCGATCCCCGCCACGATCGCTTTCTGCACGATCTCGAATCCGCCACGTCCGCTGACGACGAGGATCGTGTCGTCAAACGAACGCCGCGCCAGCACGAATGCACCGATCGCTTTGTCGACCGCGTTGTGTCTTCCGACATCCTCGGCGACGACCAGCGCCTCTCCGTGAGTGGAGAACAAGCCCGCGCCGTGAATCGCGCCGGTCGCGTCGAACGCCGACTGCCGCGCGCGCAGCGCGTCGGGCAGCGCATGGATGATTGAAGCGTCGACGACCAAAGACGAGGAGAGCGGTCGTGCCGCGATTCGCACCGCATCGATCGACGTCTTCCCGCACACGCCGCACGATGAGCTCGTGTAGAAGTTGCGCTGCAAACGTCCCCAGTCGATCGTGACTCCTTCACGCAACGCGACGCGAACGACGTTCGGCGAGCCCCAGTGACGGATGTTGTCGATGTCCGCGCCGTTGCGGACGACGCCTTCCGTCACGAGAAATCCGGCCGCGAGCGCGAAGTCATCGCCCGGCGTTCGCATCGTCACCGACAGCGGCCGGTCACCGACGCGGATCTCCAGCGGCTCCTCGATGGCCAGCGCGTCGTCGTCCGTCGTCGCGCTCGTTCCGCGAACTCTCGTGACCGGTACGCGAACGCTTTCGTCCATCGACGGCGATTCTTGCATACACTTCTTCCGTGCTCGCCGAGCTTCTCCTGAAGTGGCCGCTCATCCGTCAGCTCGTGAACGGCGGCGATGGCACCGGAGTCGAAGCGATGTCGGACACGACGAAAGCGCTTCGTCCGAAAAACGAGGGCGCGAACGTGGCGCGCTCCATCTGTCCGTACTGCGCCGTCGGATGTGGTCAACTCGTTTACCATCGCGACGGAAAGGTCGTTTCGATCGAAGGCGATCCCGCATCGCCGATCTCGCGCGGACATCTCTGTCCGAAAGGCGCCGACTCGTTCCAGCTCGTCACGCACGATGCGCGCGTCACGCGCGTGAAGTACCGCGCGCCGCGCTCGCGAGAATGGATCGAGTTGCCGCTCGCGCAGGCGATGGAGATGGTCGCCGATCGCGCCTGGAAAACGCGCGAGCGGACGTTCACCGAATCGAAAGACGGCAAGCCGGTCATGCAATGCACCGGCATGGCGCACCTCGGCGGCGCGACGCTCGACAACGAAGAAAACTACCTCATCAAGAAACTCTTCACCGCCGGCCTCGGCATGGTCTGCGTCAGTAATCAGGCCAGGATATGACACAGCTCCACCGTGCCCGGTCTGGGCACGACGTTCGGCCGCGGCGGCGCTACGACTGCGCAGCAGGATCTCGCCAATGCCGACGCGATTCTCATCATGGGCTCGTCGATGGCCGAGAACCATCCGGTCGGCTTTCAGTGGGTCATCGAAGCGCGTGAGAAGAGCGGCGCGAAGATCATTCATGTCGATCCGCGTTTCAATCGCACCTCGGCGATGGCCGATTACTGGCTCCCGCTGCGCGCCGGCAGCGACATCGTTTTCCTCGGCGCGATGATCAACTACACGCTCGCGAACGATCGCTGGTTCCGCGACTACGTGATCCCGTACACGAACGCGTCGACGATCCTGCGCGAAGACTTCGTCGACACCGAGGACCTCGGCGGACTTTTCTCCGGCTGGGATCCGGAGAAGAAACAGTACGACTCGGAGACCTGGCTTTACGACGGCGCGAGCGCGAAGAGCGAGGGCACGCAGCCGGGCATGCACGAGAACAGCGGCGGCCACGGCAAAGATCGCAGCGGCGAGGCGCAGAATCTCGATCATCCGCGCCGCGACGAAACGCTGCAGCACCCGCGCTGCGTCTTCCAGGTAATGAAGCGCCACTTCGCGCGCTACACACCGCGAATGGTCGAAGAGGTTTGCGGCATTCCGGCGGAGCGCTTCATCGAAGTGGCCGATATCTTTACCGCCGCGTCGGGACGCGAGAAGACGGCCGCGATCTGCTACGCGGTCGGCTGGACGCAGCATTCGACCGGCGTCCAAACCATTCGCGCTGCCGCAATCCTGCAACTCCTCCTCGGCAACATCGGACGTCCCGGCGGCGGCATCATGGCGCTGCGCGGCCACGCCTCGATTCAGGGCTCGACCGACATCCCGACGCTCTACGACATCCTGCCCGGCTATCTGCCGATGCCGATGCACGACGCCGAAAGCGCGGGCGATCTCGCCGCGTACATCAAAAAGAACCGCTCGCCGAAAGGCTGGTGGTACAACCTCGACAAGTACATCGTCAGTCTGCTGAAGGCGTATTACGGCGACGCCGCGACGCCCGAAAACGATTTCGGCTTTGAGTGGCTGCCGCGATTGACCGGCGACCATTCGTACTTCGGCTACTGGCTCGACATGGCCGATGGCGCGCTCGAAGGGCTGTTCGTGATGGGACAGAATCCCGCCGTCGGCTCACCGAACGGAAAGCTCGAGCGCAAGGCGCTGACGAAACTGAAGTGGCTCGTCGTGCGCGATCTCGTCGAGACGGAGACCGCGACGTTCTGGAAGAAAGAAGAAGACTGCGACACCGAGGTCTTTTTCTTTCCGGCGGCCTCGCATGTGGAGAAGGCGGGGACGTTCACGAATACGCAGCGAATGCTGCAGTGGCGCGAGCAGGCCGTCGAGCCGCCCGGCGAAGCGCGCAGCGAGCTGTCGTTCATGATCGAGCTCGGAAAGATGATGAAGGCGCGCGCGACGGAGCTGAATCGCGACGCGCCGCTGCGCGCGCTGGCCTGGGATTACGCGGACGATGATGCGGACCAGGTGCTGCGCGAGATTCATGGAAAGTCGCGCGACGGCGCCATCAAGCATTTCGGCGAGCTGAAAAACGACGGCTCGACGTCGTGCGGCTGCTGGATTTACTCCGGCGTGTACGACGGCGAGAACAAAGCGCTGAAGCGCGAGCCGCGCGGCCGTTACGGACACGGATGGGGTTACGCGTGGCCGCTCGATCGCCGCATTCTTTACAACCGCGCGTCGGCCGCGCCCGACGGCACACCGTGGAGCGAGCGCAAGAAACTGGTCTGGTGGGATGAAGCGAAAGGGGAGTGGGGCGGCGACGACATCCCCGATTTTACGCGCGGCAAGCGACCTGATTTCGCAGGCGATGAATCGCGCGGCGGCGACGAAGCGCTTCGCGGCGACGCGCCGTTCATCATGCATCCCGACGGCGTCGGCTGGCTCTGGGTTGCATCAGGATTGAAAGACGGTCCGCTGCCGTCGCACTACGAGCCGCTCGAATCGAATCTGCCGAATGCCGTCCATCCGCGACAGCAAAGCAATCCCGCCTCGAATCGGATGGAGCGTCCCGATAACGCGTACGCCTCATCGCCCGACGCGCGCTTCCCGTACGTGCTGACGACGTATCGGCTGACCGAGCATCACACGTCAGGCGCGATGTCGCGCACGCTCTCGCATCTCGCCGAGCTGCAGCCGGAGCTCTTCGCCGAAATCTCCCCCGAGCTCGCGAAGGAAGTCGGCGTCGCGAACGGCGACGTCATCAAAATCTCGAGCGCCCGCGCAGAGATCGAAGCGCGCGCACTCGTCACCGGAAGAATGCCCTCGCTCGACGTGCAGGGAAGACGAGTCCATCAGGTCGGCCTCCCATATCACTTCGGCGGAAACGGCCTCGTCACCGGCGACGTTGTAAACGACCTCCTCGCGATTTCCGAGGAGCCGAACGTGAGGATCATGGAAGCGAAGGCGTTGACGTGTGATGTGAGGAGAAAGTGCTGAGTGCAGAGTGCAGAGTGCTGAGTCTTTCCGATCGCACTCAGCACTCTGCACTCAGCACTCAGCACCAATGACGACGACAGGATTTCTCACGGATTCGACCCTCTGCATCGGCTGCAAAGCCTGCGAGGTCGCGTGTAAAGAGTGGAACGACGTTCCTGACGACGGCTTTCTCTGGTCGGGACTTTCGTATGACAACACGCTGACGCTCGGTGCGTCGTCGTGGCGGCATGTGAAGTTTGTCGAGCATCAGCCGCGCACGGGGTGCGGCGGGAACGCGCCCGGTCACAGCACGTGGCAGTTTTCGTCTGATGTCTGCAAGCATTGCGGGAACGCCGGTTGTCTTGAAGCGTGTCCGACCGGGTCGATCGTCCGGACGGAATTCGGCAGCGTGTATGTGCAACCGGATGTGTGCAACGGTTGCGGATACTGCGTTGTGGCTTGTCCGTTCGGCGTCATCGATCGCCGTCCTGATGATGGGCGCGCGTTCAAGTGCACATTTTGCTATGACCGCCAGAAAGCGGGGATGGAGCCGGCGTGCGCGAAAGCTTGTCCGACCGGCTCGATTCTCTTCGGCGATCTCGACAAGTTGCAGCGCCGCGGGGAAGAGCGCGTCGAGCAGTTACACGCGGCCGGGATGGATGACGCGTCGCTCTACAACCCGACCGATACGAGCGTCGGCGGGATTCACGCGATGTTTCTCATTCGCGGCGATTCGCGCGCGTACAACCTCCCGCCGAAACCGGAAGTGCCGACGACGCTCTTGCCGCGGGCGTGGACTGCAGCCGGCATCGGCGCGGCCGCGATGGTGATCGGTTCACTCGCGGCGTTCGCGATGTGCGGGAGCGGCCGGTCCGCAAAACGATGAAAGCAACCGAAGAGCGTCTCGACGAACTGCGGCGCCAGGCCGAGCGCACCGGCCGCGTCGACGCGAAAGGCATTCGCGCCGCCGGCGCGCCGCTGCCGGAGCCGGGCGCCGAGCACGGCTACTACGGATTGCCGCTGCTCAAGCCGCCGGTCTGGACGTGGGAGATTCCGCTCTACTTTTTCGTCGGCGGCGCTGCCGGCGCGTCGGCGATGATCGCCGTCGCCGCGCAGGTGAGCGGCGCGGATGAAACGCTCGTGCGCGATGCGCGCCGCATCGCCGCACTCGGCGCCGTCATTTCCACTCCGCTCCTCATCTCCGACCTCGGCCGTCCGGAACGTTTCCTCAACATGCTGCGCGTTTTCAAACCACGCAGCCCGATGTCGGTCGGTGCATGGACGCTCGCCGCATTCGGCACGCTCACCGGCGCAACCGTGCTCGCCGATGAGCTGCAGCGCCGCACGGACTTACCACTTACGTTTGTGAGCAACGCCGCCGGCGCCGGCGCCGCGCTCTCCGGTCTCGGCATGGCGACCTACACCGGCGTCCTGCTCGGCGCCACCGCCATTCCTGTCTGGGCCGAGAACGTCAACATGTTGCCGATCCACTTCGCCGCATCCGCCGTTGCGTCGGCGTCGTCACTGCTCGAGTTGTGCGGACATCAGCACCGCGCATTGCCGCTGCTGGCGTCGGGAGCTGCTGCGTACGAGGTTTACGCGACGCGAGAAGTGGCCCGCAGCGGCGTCACCTCGACCGCATTGAAAGCGGCGTCGCTTTTGTCCGGACCGATTCCACTCGCACTCCGGCTGCTCGGAATCCGCTCGAAACGCGCCCGCCGCGCGGCCGCACTCGCATCGCTGGCGGGCTCGCTCATCACTCGCTTCGCGTGGGTCGAAGCAGGGAAGGTGAGCGCTCGTGACCCGCGTGTGCCGCTCGGTTTGATGTAAACGCTTACATAAACCGCCCTCGCCAAGCATATTTCACGTTATTTTCACGACTGACCGACTGGTCAGTTAGTAGCTCGTCCCCTATCCTGTCGCCGGGTCTTCGCTTCGTCCAAAGCGATCCATACAACACAGGGAGCAACATGGCGACGAATCGTCGGCAATACCCGTCGCTCGCGACGGTCTCGGTCCGTCTTCTGATCGGTCTCATCATCGGCTGCGCGCTTTTCGCTCCGATCGCAAACGCCGATCCGTTTCCGCCGTACTACGGCAACGGAACCGCCAGCCCGGCCGGACCGATTCATTTCGTGCCGGTGGCGTGGCCGACCGAGCCGCAGTGGATCGCCTACACGCGCAACGACGCGCCGATCAAAGATCCGCGCGTTCAGGATCCGTCGAACGGCGGCACCTCGCCGCAGAACTACGTCAACGTCAGCTCCGGCTGTCCCGATCAAACGCTGCCCAGCGTTTACTACTACTACAACCCGGTCACGCGAGTGATCTTCTATCGCTGGCGCGTCGAGCAGCGCGCCAACAATTTCGCAACCGGACCCTCGGCTGGATCGGCGAGCTCGAGCAATCCCTGGAACTCCGCGCTCTGGACCGTCATGCTCGATCTCGACGGCGACGGCTATCGCGACTTCGCCATTCATCTCAACGGCTCGAGCGGCAGTCCGTCCACGCAGATCGACGTCCTCAACGCCATCTGGAGTCCGACCAAAACGAACTCCATCGACTACCTCGGCGATCCGACCAACATCCATCTCATCTCGCACAACCCAACCGCGTTCATCCAGGGAACGTCCGGCAACTCGAACGGCTCGATTCTGCAGTTCGACGGCAACGGCAACGTCTCGACGACGCAGTGGCCGAACGGTTCGAGCGAAACGGTCTGGGATTACGGCACGACCCGCTCCATCGATCTCTCCACGTCGAGCTGCGAGGAGTACTTCGTCGACTACCAGATTCCACTCGACATGCTCGACGCCACCGCCTACGGCGGACCGAAGCTCGGCGTCAACACGCCGTTCTCGTTCGTGTTCGCAACCGCGAACTCGCTCAACAACCCGTTTCAGAAAGACGTCGTGCTCGACGGCGCGTACGTTTGCCCGCCGACGTCGCCCGCACCGTTCGGCGATCCGCTCACGCTGGCCGGCGGCATCATCAAGCAGCCGATCGTCCGTGCGATTACGACCGGAAACGTGAGCGGCTCCTGCACGATCCCGGTCACGGCCGCGATCCTCGACGCGCTCAACATCACCAACTGCCAGACCATCTCCACGCTGACGACGGCGAAGTTTTTCTACTACTACGACTCGAACGGCGACGGTCTCGATAACGACGGCGGAACGTGGACGTTCTTCTCGAACGGCACACCGACCGGCACGACAGTCACCGGCTCACTCGATGTTTCAACGCTGCTGCGCGGTCACTACCTGATCGCGATTGAGTTGACTGACGGCGCATTGCCGGCGCACAACGTCATGCAGTCGTGGCTCTACACCGCCACGCCATTCAGTCCGATCTTCGGCAGCACGTACGGCAACGTTCCGACCGCCGGAATCAGCGCGCCGACGAAGGGCGTGAACTTCACGACGATCGACGTCGCTCTTCCGTGCGGTGGTGCATCGCCGACGGTGAGCAAGACCGTCAGCGTCGTTGCCGGAAACGTTGACGGAAGCGCGCAGGCCGGCGGCACCGTCACCTACACGCTCAACGTCAAAAACAATTCGGCGACCGCGATCACGATCTCGTCGATCACCGATTCACTGCCTCCAGGCTTTACGTGGACGGGCAATGTCGCGGGGACGCTGACCGCAACGCCGCCGGCGCCCGCGGGAACGATCGGCACGATCACCTGGACGCTCTCGCCGGCCGTGACGATCGCCGGCAACGACGCCACGACCTACACGTTCAAATTCAACGCGACGGCACCGACGCAGCAGGGGACGTACTACAACAGCGGCTCGTTCATCACGAACGTCGGCACGTTCATCACCGGCCAGGCGCCGGTTATCGTTCGCACCGCGACGATGTCGGTGTCGAAGAGCAACTTCGATGCGACCACCACGTCGTCGAGCGTCGCCAATCGCGGCGACAACATCACTTACACCATCAACTACGCGAACACCTCCGGCATCCCGACCTCGAGCGTCGTCATCACCGACGTGCTGCCGGCCGGCTTCACGTACAACGGCGGCTCGGCCAGCGTTGCGCCGGCGAGCGTGAATACCGTCAGCGGCATTACGACGCTGACGTGGAACATCGGCGCGGTCTCGGCGAACACGACGCCCGCGCCGATCACATTCACCGCCGTCGCCACGATCGGCGGTCTGCAAACCAACAACGTCACGCTGACGTCGACTGAAGCGCCGACCGTCACCGGCAGCGCCTCGATCTTCGTGAACGGTCCGGTGCTCAGCATCACCAAGACGCCGAGTCAGACCCGCGTCGTGCCGGCCGGCGGCCTTACGTACACGGTCGTCGTGCAGAACACCGGCAATGCGGCGGCGACGCTGACCGCGCTCACCGATGCGTATCCGAACGTCGCGCCGACGCTCACGTATGCGTCGAGCAGTCCGGCCGGCTGTACCGCGGCAACGGCCGCCGGTGTCACGACCGTCACCTGCACCGCGGCGAACGGCGGCCTGCCGGCGTCGCTCGTTGCAGGCGCGACGTTGTCTTACACGTTCACCTTCTCCGCGAGCTCCGGCAGCGGCACGATCACCGACACGGCGACGATCAACTCGTCGAACGCCGCCGCGGCGACGGCGCAGGCGACGATCACCGTCGCCGCGAATGCGACGTGCGTGCAGGCGAGCCAGACGAAGTACTACTTCCGCAATATCTCGCCCGCGTTCACGGTGCCGGCCGTCGGCGCGACCAGCATGAACAGAAATGCGCTGACGACAGCGGGCACGACGAACACGTTGTCGCCGCTGTTTACGACCGGCTCCAACGTCGAGATCGCGCGCTTCTACCAGGATCCGCTCGACGCGACGAACGGTTCGCTGATCACGTTCGACGGGACCAACAACAACATTCACCTTTTCTATGAGAAGGACGGTGGAAACAAGATCGTCAGTACGGTTACCGTCAACGATTTCAATCCGGCGACGCAGACGTTCGTGCAAATCGCCACCGTCACCGGAGGCGGTGTTTCCGGCGCGCCGCTGCCGGCCGTCAACATCGCGGAAACGCTCGCCTTCCCTGCAGGAAGCTACACGCTGCCGGCAGGGCACCGCGTGCTCTGGATTGTGAAGGTCACGGACAGCAACGCCGGAAACGCCACCACCGGCAAACTGCAATATGACGGCGCCGCGGCGTCGAACTTCGACAGCTACGGCTCGCTCTGCATCGTTCCGATTCAGGCGCCGTCAGTCGTCAAGTTCGGTGACAAGCCGCAGGCAACGCCCGGCGTCGACAACGTCACCTTCACGATTCCGTACGCGAACACCGCCGCCGGCACACTGGCTGGCGCGACGATCACCGACACGCTGCCGGCCGGCATGACCTACGTCTCCGGCACCGGCGTGACCGCGAAGGTCGCCTCGATCGCGATCACGAACGGGGGCAGCGGATATCTGACCAGCCCGACGGTCACGATCGCCGGCTGCACGACGGCCGCCACCGCGACCGCGTACATCGATGGCAGCGGCGTCGTCACGCAGGTCAACGTCACGAACAGCGGCGCCACCTGCGCGGCGCCGACCGTCACCTTCAGCGCGCCGCCGGCCGGCGTGACCGCCATCGGCACCGCAAGCCTCACCGGCATCTCGCAGGCCGGCCAGATCATCACGTACACGCTCGGCACGCTGCCGGCGAACGGCACCGCCGGCGCGAGCGGCTCGGTCTCACTCACGGCCTCCGTCGGCTCCGGCATCGCCAGCACGTCGGCCACGAACAACGTGACGATGACGAACGCGTTCACCGGCAGCACGAGCGCGACGGCGACGACGACGTTCGTCCGTCCGAACGTCACGATCTCGAAGACGGTCAGCAACGCTACGCCGGCACCCGGCGCGAGCTTCAGCTACACGATCACGGTGCTCAACGGCGGCAACGGCGCGGCTTCCGCCGTCGTCGTCACCGACGACTTCCCGTCGTCCGCATTGAACTTCGTCAGTGCCACGTCGGCATCGACGACCTGTTCGTACGCTGCTCCGACGATCACCTGCACCGGTTTCTCGCTCGCCTCCGGCGCTGCCGCCACGATCACTGTGAACGCGTCGGTCCCGACGAGCGTCGACGCCGGCCAGACCACGGTCACGAATACCGCGCACGTCATCGACAGCTTCAACACGACGCCGCGCAACGCCAGCGTGAACGTCACCATCACCGGCACGCCGACCATCACGCTGACGAAGACCAGCGCGCTCGATCCGCTCGTCGGCGCGCGCCTCGTCTATGTCAACGTCACCAGCGGCGGCTCAGGCTACACGTCGGCGCCCGCGATCACCGTCATCGGTTGCACCGGCGCGACCGCGACCGCCTACGTTTCGGGCGGCGTCATCACCGCGGTTTCAGTGACCGGCTACGGCAGCCAGTGCTCCTCGCCGACTCTCTCGCTCAGCGGCGGCGGCGGTTCGGGCGCGACCTTCTCGCTCGTCACCGGCGCGGCCCCCGGCGACACGATCACGTACACCCTGACGGCAAAGAATCTGTCCGGCACCTCGACGACGACCGGTGTCGTCATCAACGATACGATTCCTTCCTACACGAGCTATGGCAGCGGCGCCGATTCCTTCAGCGGCGCCACCGGCACCGCGACGTTCAACATCGGCAGCATCGCCGCCGGCACGAGCGCCGTCGCACGCACGTACACGGTGATCGTCAACACGACGGTGCCCGCCGGCGTCACGACGTTGTCGACGACGCCCACCGCGACGTCGACAAACGCCGGCAGCGCGACCGCCGCTCCTCCGACCGACTTCACCGGCGCGAATCCGGTCTACACGATTCTGGATTCGCCGTCGGGCACGAAACCGTTCCCGGAAGCGGCCATCTCCGGCGCTCTGCCGTCGGCTTCCACGACGTTCACCGTCTCCTCAGCGTCGCTGATGGCCGTCGGCGACTACATCGTCGTGCAGAACGGCGGCTCGTATTCGGTCACGCAGGTCGCCGCGATCAGCGGCACCACCATCACCGTCAGCACGCCGGTCACCGCCACGTCGGCGACGATCTATCCGGCCGTCGTCTACTCGGTGCCGTACGCGAACACCGGCAACGTCTCCGGGACGCCGGCGGTTTCGGTGGCGCTGCCGGCCGGCCTGCTCTACGCGGCTATTCCCTCCGGCTATCCGTCCGCGACCAGCGCACCGGCCGTCGGCAGTTCCGGCACGATTACCTGGGGCACCAGCGTCATCGGCACGCTGCTCAGCGGCGGCAGCGGCGTCGTGCAATTCGTCGCGTTCCCGACCGTCGCCGGAACCTACACGAACACCGCCACGATCACTGACGGTCTGCGCAACGCCACCGCCACGGCCACGACCGTCTTCGGCGCGCTCAATCCTTCGAAGTCGACGACTACTCCGTCAATCGTCAATCAGTCGCCGACGAACGTCGCCCATTACGTCGTGACGGTGAGCAATCCGCTCGCAACCGCCGCGACTGTCGTGACGATCACCGACAATCTCCCGGAAGGCTTCGCGTATCACGCCGGCTCGACGAGCGGCACCAGCGAGCCGGCCGGCACATCGGCGTCACCTGTCTGGACCGTGGCCAGCCTCGCCGGCAATTCGACGCTGACCTTCAGCTTCGACGCCGACATCAGCGCCAACACACCGAACGGCGTCTATCAAAACGAAGTACTCGTCGCGAGCACCAACACCCGCTCCCTCATCTTCGATTACCTCGGTACGACGAGCGAGGACGTGACCGTCTGTAACCCGGTTCCCGCGATCATCGCCCCCGACGTTTGCGGCTCGAGCGCGAACGACTACGCCGTCGTGCCGGTCACGCCGGCAGCGTCGTACACGTGGTCGATCACGAACGGCGGCGGCACGATCACCAGCGCCGCGAGCGGCACCGGCATGGTCGGGCGCGTGACCGTCGGAAACGGCGGCAGCGGCTACACGGCCGGTCTGACGAACGTCGTCTTCGCAGGCGGCGGCGGGGGATCGGGCGCGACCGCGACCGTCACCGTCGTTGGCGGCGTCATCACCGCGGTTACGATCACCAATCCCGGCAACGGCTACAACTCCGCGCCGACGGTGACCTTCACCGGCTCCGGCACTGGCGCGACCGCCGCATCGACGCTCGGCAACGGCATTCGCTACACCGCCGGCGCCAGCGGCACCGTCGCCATTCAGGTCTCGATGACGACCGGCTCCTGTTCGGCCGTCATCGGCACGAAGAGCGTCATCATCACCACCATCACCGCGCCGAGCGCGAGCAACGGCGGCCCGTATTGCGTCGGCGGCACGATCCAGCTCTCGACGCCCGCGGTCATCGGCGCGACGTATTCATGGACCGGCCCGAACAGCTTCACCTCATCGCTGCAGAACCCGACCGTCGCCGCCACCACCGTAAACGCCGGCACCTACAACGTCACCATCACCGCCAACGGCTGCACCTCGGCGCCCGGCTCGACGACGGTCGTCGTAAACGCGCTCCCGACCGCAACGATCACGCCGAGCGGCGCGACGATATTCTGCGCCGGCGGCAGCGTGACGCTCACCGCAAGCGGCGGAACGTCCTACCTCTGGTCCACGGGCGCGACGACCGCCGCGATCACCGTCAGCACATCAGGAACCTACAGCGTCACGACGACAAGCAGCGGTTGCACATCAGCACCCGCGTCGCAAATCGTCACCGTGAATCCATCACCGACCGCGACGATCACCCCGAGCGGCGCGACCACGTTCTGCGCGGGCGGCAGCGTCACGCTCACCGCATCAGGCGGAACGTCCTATCTCTGGTCGACAGGCGCAACGACCGCCGCGATCACCGTCAGCACCAGCGGAACGTACAGCGTCACGACGACGAGCAGCGGTTGCACGTCCGCACCCGCGTCGCAAATCGTCACCGTCA
>JAOBAU010000340.1 GCA_025463165.1 Acidobacteriota bacterium
ACGTTCGCGGTCGGCGCCGGCACCGATCGTCACTTCCGCGCGCTCTGCGATTCCGTCCTCGGCGACCGCGCGCTCGCAAACGACGAACGCTTCACCACGAACGTCCTGCGTGTCGCGAACAGAGAGCTGCTCGTCGCCGATCTGAAGCAGCGTTTCCTCACGAAGACCGCGCGCACCTGGGTCGCGCGCTGTCGCAAGGCGGGGATTCCCGCGTCGCTGGTGCAGGGTGTGCGCGAAGCGCTGCGCAGCGACGCCGGACGCGCGCTCGTCGCGCAGATCGAGCATCCGACGATCGGCACGTATGACGCGGTTCGCAATCCGCTGCTGTTCGACGGCGCGCCGCTGCCGATCGGTAGCGCGCCGCCGGCGCTCGGCCAGCACAACGCGAAGATCCTTCGCGAGCTCGGCTACAACCGCAAAGAGATCGCGGCGATGTCAGTGCCGCACGATTGACATGATCAGCAGCACAATGCACGAGAGAACGACGAAGCCGAGTGTGCCGGCGATCCAGGCGATCGCTTTCACGTCGCTTCCTTTCCGCCGCTCCGGCGCAAACGCGCGAAAGGCGATGACGAGCGCGGTCGTTGCAATGATGCCGATCGTCAGCCCGACGATCAGCACGCGCGTCATCACCGTTTGAAACTCCGCTTCCATCGGCCGGACACTAACACGATGCCTTTCGACGCCGCGATCTTCGATTTCGACGAGACGATGATCGATCTGGAAGTGCAGCATACGCACGCGTCAGCGTCGCTCGCGCGCGTCAAAGGCGACGACTACATGCGGATGCCGGAGAGCTTTCGCACCCGCTCCGGTTTTCGCGTCATCGACGACGTCGCCGACATGCGCGACTTCTTCGGCTGGCCGGAATCGCTCGATGAACTGCTCGCCATCCGGCAGCAGCATTTCATGCGCGCCTGTCGCGAAGCCGAGCTGCAGCTGATGCGCGGTGTCGACGCCGCCGTGCGCATGCTGCACGAAGCTGGCTATCGACTCGCGGTCACGTCATCGGCCGTCGGCGATGCGATCGACGAGATCCTTCGACGCGTCAGGCTGCGCGACTGCTTCGAGCTGATCGTCGACGGCAGCGAAGTGACGCGCGGCAAACCGGATCCGGAAGCGTATCTGATCACCGCTGCGCGACTGCGCCTCGCACCGGCGCGCTGCATCGTCTTCGAAGACTCGAACGTCGGCGTGCTCGCGGCGAAACGCGCCAGCATGTATTGCGTGGCAGTGCGCAACAAGCATGCGCGGGTGCGGCAGGATCTATCGGCGGCGGATGTCGTGGTCGACGACTAATGCGTCGCGGCGTGCACGCTCAGTTCCGCCACGAGCCTGATCAAGCGCCGCGCTTCGTCGTTCGCGGTCTCGTAGGAACGGCAGAGTGTCTCGAGCTCGTCTTCATCCTCGTGCGCGCCGACCGTGAATCCGTCGAGCGGCTGTTGCGGAGAATCGGTCGGTACGCGCCACCACGAGCCGTCGCGCAGGCGGAAGCTGGTGAACAATCCGCGTGACCGCGAACGGCGTGCTTCCCCGAGTTGCGCCAGCGTCGTCGCATCGGTGGCATCGCCGGCCGCGTTCGCTTTCTGGGCGGCGAGCACATGTCCGACGAACGTGCCGATCATCTGCTGCAACAACTCCTCGGAGTTTCCGACGGCTTCGACGAAGCGGACTCCGGTGTGCGACACGATGCTCTTGCCGTCGCCGCCCGGCGTGCGCACCACGATCGAGCGCGCAACCTCTGCCGTGAAAACGACGTCCGCCCCCTGCCAGCGAAACGACAGCTGGAAACGATGGCCGGGCCGCATCTCGCCGTAGTGCTCGATGAACGCACCGCCGACACCGATGTCGAGCATGAGAGCGCTCTGTCCATCGATGAGTGCCAGAATCGGTTTGGAGAGATTCAACCGCTGGAACTCGCGCCGATCGTTCGCCACCATGCGGCGGCAAGTATGCGACATCGAAAGTCGAAGGCAAGCATATTGCTGCGTCCGCGGGCGGGGCTTTAATTGCCGCGGCGCCGAAGCGAACAACTCGAACGACGGAGCATCTGGCGAGTAGGGCCGGAAAGCACGTGGACGACGGTGCTGCCGGTCGCGTTCATCATCGCGTCGCTGATCTCGCTCGTCATCCTGCCGATCGTCGTGTCGAACCACACGCGCGAGATGCGGCGCGAGATCACGAGCCTCGGCGAGCCGGCGCGCAAGAGCGCGAACCAGGTGCAGATGGATCTCGCCGCGGAGATCGACAAGCTCATCGCGTGGCACGTCACGGGACAGGATCAATACCGCCGCGGCTACCTCGCGCTGCTCGTCCGCGAACGCGAGAACTTCCGGATTCTGAGAGACCTCTCCACGAAGCTCGGCGGCGATTCGCCGGAGAAGCTGGTGACGATGACGGACGCGGCGGCGCGGTGGCACGCGACCGTCGACGAAGGCGAGCTCGCTTCGAATGGAAATCTGGTCGCCGACGTCTTCATGACGCGTCTGTTCGAGCGTCATCCCACATACGACAAGGCGATGACCGCGGCCACCGACCTCGAGACGGCGCTGCAGACCGCGATCAGCGATCGTCTGCAGAACATCCGCCGAGCGGAACGTCTCAGCGTCTGGCTCACCATCATCCTCACCGTCCTCGCGCTCACCTCCGCGCTGCTCGTCGCGGGACTGGGACGGCAGATGCGATTGCTCGCGCGTGAAGCGATGAGGCGCCGGCAGGAGGCGGAGCGCGAGGCTTCCGAAGCGAAGATGGCGCGCGAAGCGGCGGAGCGGGAGGAGCGGCGAGCAGCGTTCCTCGCATCGGCGGGACAGGAGCTGGCAGCGTCACTCGACTACGCGCAGACGATCACCACGCTGGCGAATCTCATCGTCGCGAATCTTGCGGAGATGTCGGTCGTCTGCATCGCCGAAGCTGACGGCACGCTGCGGCGCGCGGCGATCGCGCATCGCGATCCCCGGCGCGAAGAAGAGCTTGCGGCCGCCGAGGCTGGGACGACGACGCGCGACGTACCGGAAGCAATCGTGCGCGTGATGCAGGATCGCGAGCCGCGCGTGATCGGCGCCGCGTCGTCACTCGCGCACTATCTCTGGGGCGATGTCGATGAAGAGCGCTCGCTGATGGCGTTGCCGCTCGTCAGCCGCGGACAGACGCTCGGCATCGTCCTCGCCGCGGCTCCGGAAGGAAAAGCGTTCACGCGCGAAGACGCGCTGCTGGCCGGCGATTTCGCGCGTCACGCATCGCTGGCGATCGACAACGCGCGGCTCTATCTCGAATCGCAACAGGCGGTGCGCGCGCGCGAAGAAGTGCTGGCGATCGTGTCGCATGATCTGCGCAATCCGCTCAACGCCATCACGCTTGCCGCATCGCTGCTGCGCGGCAGCAGCGACATCCCGGACGAGGATCGCGAGCAGCTGGAGATCATCAGTCTCTCCGCGAATCGGATGAGTCGTCTCATTCAGGATCTGCTCGACGTGACGCGTCTCGAGGGCGGCAAGAAGCTGCCGATCGAGCCGGCGCGCGTCGACGTCGAGCCGCTGCTGCACGAAGCGCACGAGCTGTTCAAAGTGCAGGCGGCGGCGAGCGGCATCAAGCTCGAACATGAAGCGGAGAACGTTCCGCCGGTTCGCGCCGATCTCCATCGCGTC
Organism: Acidobacteriota bacterium; assembly: GCA_025463165.1. Taxonomy (GTDB): domain Bacteria; phylum Acidobacteriota; class Thermoanaerobaculia; order Gp7-AA8; family Gp7-AA8; genus JAOBAU01. The sequence goes on from JAOBAU010000340.1 coordinate 3,645, forward strand.
ATGCAGGTGTTCTCGAATCTGATCGGCAACGCGATGAAGTTCACGCCGGCCGGAGGCACGATCACCATCCGTGCGCGCGCGACAAACGGCGACGTGTTGTTCACCGTCTCCGATACCGGCAGCGGCATTCCTCACGAACACCTCGGCGACATCTTCAATCCGTACTGGCAGGCGAAGCGCACCGAGCGCCTCGGCGCGGGACTCGGCCTCAGTATCACGAAGGGAATCGTCGAAGCGCACGGCGGGCGGATCGACGTCGACAGCACGCCGAACGTCGGCACGACGTTCTCGTTCACGCTGCCGCGCGATCGAGGAGAAACAGGGGAAGAATCGACCGGCGTCAGGCGGTCGGCGGAATCTCCAGCGCGGCGCTGACGCTGAGCTCCGCGAACATCCGGATCAGCCGTCGTCCCTCGTCATCCGACGCTTCGTAAACGCGGCAGAGACGCTGCAGATCGTTGCTGTCGGTCACGCGAGCGACCGTGAATCCGACCGCCGGCTGCTCCGGCAGAAAGACGCGGCGCTTGTTCCAGCTGCCGCCTTCGTAGCGATAGGAGAGATACGCGGCGTCCTTGCCGCGAATGGTTTTGTCGCCATCGATCTCGCGCTCGAGGCCGAGTGAGCCGCGGCGCGTTTTGTCGAGCTCCTGATTCACGAGCTCTCCGAGCATTTCGCGCAGACGATCGCCGGATTCACCGATCGCCGCGACGAAACGAATGCCCGACTGCAGACCGGCGTCGGGATATTGCGAATCGCCGTCGATCGTGCGGACGACGTCGCACTTCAGCGCGATCTCGTTCTCGCGATACGAGAAGCGCAACTCGGCGTGCTCGCCATCGAGCGCCGCCGCGTGCTGGACACGCGCGCCGAGCACGCCGATCTCGAGGATCGACACCGCCGTTGATCCGAGCGTTCCCGGAATCGGCGGGTCGAGATTCAGCCGCTGAAATTCGCGGCGTTCGTCCGGTCGCGGCATGATCGTCATTTTAGAGCGACTTAGTCAGTCCACCTGCGAATCGATTCGATCAGATAGTCGTTGCCCATGAACGAAACGATGTCGCCGGTGATGTGGCCGAGCAGTGCTTTCGCGACGTCGGACTGATTCGAGTAGATGCCATGCTCCGGCGCCGACTCCCACGGTCCGAGGATCGTCACGAGGCGTTTCTCGTCGCCGTTTGCGAGCTCGACCTTCGTACCGACGCGAACGGAAGTCGTGTCCACTTGCGACGGATCGAGCACCTGAACGCGCTGCAGCTCGGACGACACTTCGCCGACGCGCGCGGAGAGATATTCGGCGCGCGCGCGAGCAGCTTTGTATTCGAAATTCTCGCGCAGGTCGCCCATCTCGCGCGCCGTCTGCAGCGCTTTCGAGTTCGCAGGAATCTCAACCCTCTTGAGGTGATCGAGCTCCTCGCGTTTCTTCGTCAGCATCTCGGAGGTCGCGTAGACCGGCTCCTGCTGCGGCTCGCGCAGCGTCGGATACTTCATGATCGCCGCCTGCTTCACGATCTCGCGGCGATACTCCTCGACGGCGCCGTAGCGGTCGAGCGTTTCGACGAGCTTGCGCGCCTGCTCTTCGTTGTCGGTGCTCATGACGATGCGCACGGCGAGGCCGCCGCGATCGAACATGTCCTTGAGCCGCGCGCGCACCGCCGAGAATTCGTCGGAGCTCACCGCATCGAGCATCTGGAAAAGCAGCGTGTAGTTCGCCTTCTCGCTCGTCAGCTTGTCGTCATCATTGAGACGTTTGACGAACCAGTAGAACGCGCGCGGATGGCGGCGCGGATAACGTAGCGTTTCGTCGATCAGGCGATCGCGAAGCTCGTTCTGCCCTTCCTTCTCGAGCGTCGAGATGATGAGCGAGAGAATGCGCGGTTCTTCATCGAGGAAGAAGACTTCGCTGTAGACCTTCGGCCAGTCGGGATGATTCTCGCGGACTGAATGCAGTGCGCGCTCGCGCAGCGTTTTGTCGGTGACGGCGGCAACGGTGCGCGACGCCATCGCGCCGGTGAGAAGCGACGTCGGCTCGATACTCGGCGTGAATTCGCCGGGCAGCGATTCGAGCACGGCGAGGATCTGCCACGACAGTCCCGGATCGCGCGGCGAGACGCGCGCCGCTTCCGCCGCGAGCGTGCTCGAAAAGTAATCCGCGAGCTCTTTGCTGCGCGCGCTGTGTTTCTTCGCGAGATCGAGCTTGGTCTTTGTGTCGGCTTTGTCGAAGTCGCGGCGAACGGTGCTCTCCGCGCCGGCGGCCGACGGGCTCCACGAGTACGTGGCTTTCGCGCCGCTGCCGCTCGTCACGACCTGCGGGTTCTTGCGCGCGGCGGTCCACCACGAGCTCCACTTCGTTTCATCGACGATGCCGATGACGGCGTCGCGAATCTCCGGCATCGTCATCGGACGCTTGAAACTCTGCAGCAGCTTCGCGACGAAGTCGGCCGGTTTCGCTTTCGCTTCGGCGCGCAGCTTTTCCTGATCGCGAAACTTCTCGCGAAGGATGTGACCTTCGGGGAGCGGCGTGAGGTATTTCGCGGCAGCGCCGAGCGGCACCGCAATGCGCTTTTCTTTTTCGAAGTCGAGACGAGCCATGCCGAGGTCGGGATTGAGCTCGGTGACGATGCCGGCGCCGCGGCCGGACATGAAGTAGGTCTCGCCTTCGTCGTACTGCAGCGCGAGCTCGATCCGTTCCGCTTTCTCGACCGGGTTGCTGGTCGGATCGGAGAAGCCGGAGAAGTCGAACACGCGCTTGAAGCTCTTCCGGTTGCCGACCGCACCGCGCAACGCCTCTTCAATCTGCGGACGCAGGGTCGCCGGATGTTTGGAAAGACGCGCCAGCTCCTTCAGCACCTGAAGGCGCTGCGGCCAGAGTTTCTTTTCGAGGAGTGTGTCGCCGAGCAGGCCGAGGAGTGTGTCGGATTGCGTGCGCTGCTCCGCCTTGCGAAGGGCGCGCGCGGTCCGGAGAAATGCATCGACGTCGGAGGGATCGCGCTCCATGCTGCTCATCCAGAGCGTTTCCAGATCGTCGAACTTCTTTTTATCAATCAGCGCGTTCGCATCTTCGGTGAACCCCAACAGCGGACCTCCCGGCGGGTAGTGGAGCCGCATTCTATGCGAAAAGAAAAAGCCGGGCGCGAGAGCCCGGCTTTTCCGCATTTCATCGTGTTCGCGCGCGGTTAATGGCGCAGCTTGACGATCGCTTTGAACACATCGAACGGCAGCTCTTCCGCACGAACGACGCGGCGGAGGTGGTGGAGCGACGTGCGGCGCTCCTTCACATCGTCGACGCTGATGTTGTGCTTGCGCAGAAGCTCGTGTGCTTTCTGATCGGGCATATCGCTCCCCTTAGGTTATTGATGGAACGCTGCGAGGAACGACGCTCTGCAGACTGCTATTCCTTGAGCTTCGCGAGGATCTTCTCGTGGACTCCGTCGAACGCGCCGGACGACATGACGAGAATGACGTCGCCTTCATTCGCCTCCGATGCAACACGCGCGGCGATGGCATCGACGTCATCGATCTGTTCGACGGCGACACCGTCCGCGTGCAGACGCTCGAGGATCGCCGGCACCGACATCATGTGGTCGAGTCCGTATCGCTGCTTGTAGCGCTCTTCGTGAAAAACGTGACCGATGATGACGCGGTCGGCTTCGTGGAATGCATCGATGTAGCCGCGCTCGAACTCCTTGCGTGCCGACGAGATCGAGCGCGGCTCGAACAACGCCCATATGCGCTGTCCCGGATAGCGGCGTTTCGCCCCGTTGAGTGTGGTGGCAATCGCGGTTGGATGATGTGCGAAATCGTCGATGACGGTGACGCCACGCTCGACGCCGCGCACTTCCATCCGCCGTTTGATGCCCTTGAAGGTCTCAAGCCCTTTCTGGATGTCTTCCGCGCTGACGCCGCGCAGTCGCGCCGCCGCGATGTTCGCGAGCGCGTTCAGCACGTTGTGGCGGCCGGAAAGCGTCGAGCTGAAGCGGAACCACTGGCGACCTTCCCACCACGCCGTGAAGGACGTTCTCTCCGGCGCGTAATCGATGTCGGTCGCGAAGATGTCGCGGCTGCGATCGAGTCCGAACGTAAACCAGCGGCCTCTTGCGTCGTTGCGCAGCGAGACGACGTTCGCGTCGTCGCCGTTGGCGATGATGACGTCGCCCGGCGCAACGTCCTGCACTGCTTTGCGGAACGCCGCGATGATCGCGTCGAGATTCGCGTAGATGTCGGCGTGGTCGAACTCGATGTTGTTGACGATCAGCGTATTGGCCCGGTAGTGCGCGAACTTCGGACCTTTGTCGAAGAAGGCGGTGTTGTATTCGTCGCCTTCGATGACGAACTCCGGTCCGTCGCCGAGCTTGAAGTTGTGATTGAAGTTGAGCGGAATACCGCCGACGACCATGCTCGGGTCGCGGCCGGCGGCTTCGAGCAGCCACGCCATCAGCGACGTCGTCGTTGTCTTGCCGTGCGTTCCGGTGACGACGAGCGAGTGCTTTCCTTTGATGAAGAGCTCGTAAATCGCTTCCGGCATCGAGGTGTACGGAAGGTCGAGCTCCACGGTCGCGGCCGCTTCCACGTTGGTGTTTGCCGCGGCATTGCCGATGATCACGAGATCGGGGCGAAACGTCTCGAGGTGCTGTTTCGTATACCCCTCGAGCACAGGAATGCCGAGGCTTTCGAGATAGGTCGACATCGGCGGGTAGACGTGCTCATCGGAACCGCCTACCTCGTAACCGCGCTGCTGGAGCATTCCGGCGAGCGAGGCCATCGCGGTCCCGCAGATGCCGATCAGGTAAACCCGTTTCACATCCCGAAGTTCTTTCACATGCGGCATTTCGCGTCCTCGGAGCAAGAAGCGTGCTTCATCATTTGAAATTGTAAAATCGGGGCCGGGCGCGGCCGGGAATCGTCATCCCGGCAGGGCTGTTCGGAACCGTCGATCCATCATCCACATATAGTGAATCAGGTTGTTCAACACAGGAGGATTTTGCGCATGTCGTCGAAACGAATTCTTGTCATCACGATGGCCGCCTCCGTTTCGCTGTGCGCCTCGCTCTCCATGGCTGCTGATGCCGCCAAGCCGAAGAGCAAGAGCAAGAGCGATACGGCAAACGCGACCGCCAAAGCCAGCGAACCGAAAGCTGCCGATGCGAAGGCCAGCGAAGCGAAAGCTCCGCGCCTCACCCTCTCCGAGCCGGTGAAGGATTACGGCACCGTTCCGAAGGGCGAAAAGCTCAACTGGGCGTTCGAAGTGAAGAACACCGGCGATTCGGATCTGCAGATCCTCGCCGCGAAGCCGGGCTGCGGCTGCACGGTTGCCGATTTCGACAAGGTCATCAAGCCGGGACAGACCGGCAAGGTCACCGCACACGTCGACACCACCAACTTCTCGGGACCGATCGCGAAGGCGATCACGCTCGAGACCAACGACCCGAACACCCCGACCTCGCAGCTGACGATCCACGCGATCGTGAAGCCGTATGTCGAGGCGTATCCGGCCGGTTTCGTCCGCTTCAACATGCTGCAGGGCGATGCCGAGACGCAGTCGGTCACGATCTATTCGGAAGAAGAAGAGCCGTTCGAGATCACGAAGATCGAAGTGCCGGGTGAGTGGGTCAAGGCCGACTTCCACAAGATCGAGAAGCAGGAAGATCTGGCCGTCGGCGTCGGCCGTCCGGGACAGACGCAGTACAAAGTCGACATCACTGCCGGTGGTCCGGATGCGAAGCTCGGCCCGCTGGCCGACAAGATCCGTATCGTCACGAACTCGAAGCATCAGCCGGAGTACTTCGTGAGCCTGTCGGGCGTCGTTCGTCCGGCGTTCCGCGTCGATCCGACGAACATCAACTTCGGTGAAGTCGCGCCGAACGAGCCGGCCGCCACGCGTCACGTGACGTTCCGCTCCAACGATCTCAAGACGCCGGAGCGCTTCAACGTCTCGAAGGTCGAGTCGAGCATCCCGGCGATCAACGCCTCGCTGAAGCCGGGCGCCAACAAGGGCGAGTTCGAGCTGACGCTCCAGGTCGTGAAGGACGCGAAGCCGGGCGACGTCGACGGCACCGTGACCATCTACACGAACGACAAGATCAACCCGAAAGTCGTGCTGCCGGTGAAGGGCACGATCAAGGCGGCGGTCACGACTGCCAGCGTTTCGTCGAAGTAACCCGCAACAACCTCGCAACGACAACTCGAAGCGCCGGCGTAACCCGCCGGCGCTTTTTCATTGCACGATGGAAATGCCGAGCCCATCGCCGAGCGGCAGGATGATGGTGAGCAGCCGCGGATCGGTGGTGATCCGTTCGTTGAATCCGCGCAGCGCATCAGTGGCCGGATCGTGAATGCCGCGCGCGACCTGTCCCTTCCAGAGCAGGTTGTCGCAGACGATCATCGCCCCGCTCTCGAGCTTCGGCAGCAGCGCATCGAGATAGTCGCCGTACTCGGTCTTCACGCAATCGATGAAGACGAAGTCGAACGGCCCCGCGAGTTTCGGCAGCACGTCGAGCGCCGCCCCTTCATGGAACCGCACGTCGCACGCCAGCTCCGCCTCCGCAACGAATCCTTTCGCCGTGGTGAGGATCCCGCGATTGAGCTCGATCGTTTCGAGGACGCATCCCGCCCCGCCCTCCCGCCCCATCACGATGACGGAGTACCCAATGTTCGTTCCGACCTCGATGATGTGCCGCGGCCGCTTCGCCCGAAGAAGAACGCGCATCATCTGCGCAACCTCCGGATCGGCGATCGGCTGGTGTTCATCAGCTGCGAACTCCTCCATGCGCACGAGCAAGGCGTCGCGCGGAGGAAGGAGAGATTCGAGGTAGACAGCCTGGGAGCGGTCGAGAATCGCGTCGACACGATCTTTCATGCGCCGGAGTTTAGCGGATGCGGGGGAGCCAGTAGTCGGGGTCTCGCCGGTGGTGGGCGATGGCGATCACGTAGACCTCATCGGGACGAAGGATGTAGATCACGGAATACGGGAAACCGTGAATCGACAGGCGGCGCGCGCCATCCGGAGTTCTTTTCCCGGACGACGGAAACTGCAGGAGGTAGTCAAACTTTTGCTGCGCTGCGACGAGAAGTCGCGAGCCGTAGCCGCGACGCTGCTCTTCGAGATACCGCGCGGCGTCGCGCAGTTCGGAACTAGCGTCGCGATGAAGTCGCGTGCGCATTGGCAACGTCGGCAACAGCAGCACGCGCGGATGCCAGCGCATCCTCGACCGAAACCAGTTCGGCGGTCCCGGCGTCTATCTCCGCCACTCGCCGTTCGAGCTCCGCCTGATACTCGGGCGTGATCTCCAACGGCTCGCCGATGCTGGCGTACAGCTCCTCGGCGAGTGACGCCCGTTCTTCATAACTGAGCGCCAGCGCATCGCCCAAAATTTCTTCAACTGTCCGTGCCATATCCAAATCTTACTTCGCCTCCACGGCCTCGCGCAGCTTCTCGGCCTGGAAGTGCGAGATCAGCGGATTGATGATCGCGTCGAGGTTGCCGTTCATGATCTCGGGGAGGTTGT